>CAZPLW010000030.1:0-26153 GCA_964587315.1 uncultured Lysobacter sp. | reverse complement strand
CGGCTTGCCGGCGATCCCCACAACGGCGTGGGGCCCCTCGCCGGGTGCCTTGGCGGTCTACTCCCGGAAATTCTGGAACGTGAGCGGGACGTCGGTCACGCCCGCGCGCACCAGGGCGATCGCTTCCTGCAGCGTGTCGCGCTTCGCGCCGGTGACGCGCACGACATCGCCCTGGATGGCCGTCGTCACCTTGAGCTTCGCGTCCTTCACCATCTTCACGATGCGCTTGGCGAGCTCCGACTCGACGCCGTTCTTCACCGTCACCTTCTGCTTCACCTTGTCGCCGCCGATCTTCTCGGGCTTGTCCACGACGAGGAAGCGCAGGTCCACGCCGCGCTTGGCGAACTTCGCGTTCATCACGTCGCGCACCTGCCCGAGCTTGAAGTCGTCGTCGGCGAAGACGGTGAGCTCGTGCTCCTTCTGCTCGATGCGCGCGTCGGAGCCCTTGAAGTCGAAGCGGTTCGCGATCTCCTTGTTCGCCTGCTCGACGGCGTTCTTCACCTCGACGGCGTTGGCTTCGCAGGCGATGTCGAATGAGGGCATGGGACCTCCCGGAAGGCTACTTGCGGCCGTGGCGCGCCGCGATGCGCATGCGCAGGGCGTTCAGCTTGATGAAGCCCTCGGCGTCCGCCTGGTTGTAGGCGCCCTGGTCCTCCTCGAACGTGGCGATGGCCGTGTCGAAGAGCGAGTCCTTCTTCGAGGTGCGGCCCACGACGAGCACCGTGCCCTTGTAGAGCTTCACGCGCACCTTGCCGTTGACGTACTCCTGCGAGGTGTCGATGAGGGTCTGCAGGAGCTTTCGCTCCGGGCTGAACCAGTAGCCGGCGTAGACGAGGCGCGCGTAGCGCGGCATGAGGTCGTCCTTCAGCGCCACGACCTCGCGGTCGAGCGTGAGCGACTCGATGGCCCGGTGCGCCTTCAGCATGATCGTGCCGCCGGGCGTCTCGTAGCAGCCGCGCGACTTCATGCCGACGGAGCGGTTCTCCACGAGGTCGAGGCGGCCCACGCCGTGCTTGCCGCCCAAGCGGTTGAGTTCCGTGAGCACCTGCGCGGCCGACATCTTCTTGCCGTTCACGGCGACGATGTCGCCGCGGACGTACTCCAGCTCGACGATCTCCGGCTTGTTCGGGGCCTTTTCCGGCGAGACCGTGATGCGCCACATGGATTCCTCGGGCTCGAAGGCCGGATCCTCGAGGACGCCGCCCTCGTAGGAGATGTGGAGCAGGTTCGCGTCCATGGAGTACGGCGCGCCGCCGCCCTTGCGCTTCTTGAAGTCGACCGGGATGCCGTGCTTGTCCGCGTACTGCAGGAGCTTTTCTCGCGAGAGCAGGTCCCACTCGCGCCACGGGGCGATGATGCGCACCTCCGGCATGAGCGCGTAGGCGCCCAGCTCGAAGCGCACCTGGTCGTTGCCCTTGCCGGTCGCGCCGTGGGAGATGGCGTCCGCGCCGGTCTTCCTCGCGATCTCGACCATGTGCTTGGCGATGAGGGGCCGCGCGATGGAGGTGCCCAGCAGGTACTCGCCCTCGTAGAGCGCGTTGGCGCGGAACATCGGGAAGACGAAATCGCGCACGAACTCCTCGCGCAGGTCCTCGACGAAGATCTTCTTCACCCCCAGCAGCTTCGCCTTCCTGCGCGCGGGCTCGAGCTCCTCGCCCTGGCCGATGTCGGCGGTGAAGGTGATGACCTCGCATCCGTAGGTATCCACGAGCCACTTGAGGATGACCGACGTATCGAGGCCTCCGGAGTACGCGAGGACGACTTTCTTGACCTTTTTCATGGGGAGCCTGTGTCGGGTAATGTCAGGGTTTCTTGGGAGCGGCGCCCGGCGGGGCGGCCCTGGGGGCGTCCACCGCTTTCGGGTCCGTGATGGTGACCACGCCGATCGCCTCGCGCAGGGCGCGCGAGCTCGAGCGCTCGACGAATCTCTCCACCTGCAGGGCGAGCTGCTCGGGCGTGAAGTTCCGGGCGACGTCGATCGCGTCCCAGGTGGGATCGTAGATCTTCTGGAAGTCGAAGCGCTCCTCCGAGTCGATCACCTGGAGCGTCTTCGGGTCGAGGATCCAGAGCTTCGTGTAGAAGAAGGGCGCCACGAAGATGTACGACGACGTCGGCTTGCCGTCGGGCGTCACCGTATCCGGATCGATCTGGGCGTCGACCATCGCGTCGAACTCGGGGAGGCCCGTCCGGTCGCGCCGCAGCGGCTGGACGAAGACCCCGATCCCGCCGAGCTTGGAGCCCAGGCCGTTGATCTCGGAACGGCGCCAGTTGGGCGTCACGACGACGATGCGGTCCCAGCCCGAGCGCTGCGCCATGGGCTCGAGCGCGCTCACGACCTTGCCGATGGCGACGCGTTCCCGGTCCGGCGGCGCGACGTCGTCCATCTCCGCGGGATTCAGGATGAGGAAGATGCGCTCGGCCGTGGGATCGGTCGCGGCGACGGTGCGGTCCAGGCCGCGCAGCACGGCGGCATCGAGCGCGCGGTCGGGCACCCGCGCCGTGTGGCGGCGGAAGGGCTCCATGTGCGAGCCGACTTCCTCGCGGCGGCGAACGTACTGGAACTGGTCGCCCAGCGCCGAGACGAGGGCGATGGTGCGGGGCCTGGGCGCGCCCCCCGGCGCTTCCCCGGCCGCATGGGCGGCCAGGCCGAACGCGAGGGTGAGCGCGGCGAGCGCCCGCGCCCGCATCATGTGTCCACCTTCCCGAGCAGCAGGTATTCCATGAGCGCCTTCTGCACGTGCAGTCGGTTCTCCGCCTCGTCCCAGACCACGCTCTGCGGTCCCTCGAGCACCTCGGCGCTCACTTCCTCGCCGCGGTGCGCGGGCAGGCAGTGCATGAAGACGGCCTCCCGGCGGGCGGCGGCCATCATCTCGGCATCGACCATGAACGCGGCGAACGCGCTCTTGCGGTCGTCGGTCTCGGCCTCGAATCCCATGCTGGTCCACACGTCCGTGGTGACGAGGTCCGCGCCCTTCGCGGCCGCGAGCGGGTCGCCGAAGAGTTCGAGGTGCGATCGCGACACGCCCACGGCGCGCGAGGACTCGAGCTCGTACCCGGCCGGGCTCGCCACGTTCAGCTTGAAGTCGAGGATCTGGGCGGCCTGGAGCCACGTGTTGCACATGTTGTTGCTGTCGCCGATCCAGGCCACGGTCTTGCCGGTGATGGACCCGCGCTGCTCGACGAAGGTGTAGATGTCCGCGAGGATCTGGCAGGGGTGGTACTCGTTGGTGAGCCCGTTGATCACCGGGACGCGCGAGTGCGCCGCGAAGCGCTCGATGATGGTCTGCTCGAAGGTGCGGATCATCACGATGTCGACCATGCGCGAGACGACCCGGGCGACGTCCTCGATCGGCTCGCCGCGACCGAGCTGCGTGTCGCCCATGTTGAGCACGATGGAGGCGCCGCCCATCTGGAACATGCCGGCCTCGAAGGACACGCGCGTGCGCGTCGAGCTCTTCTCGAAGACCATCGCGAGCATGCGGTCGACGAGCGGCTGGTAGGCGATGTAGTTCTTGAAGCGGTCCTTGATGACCCGCGTGCGCTTGAAGAGGTGCTCCATCTCCTCGCGCGAGAAGTCGTGCAGCTGCAGGAAGTGCTTCATGGCATCCCTAGGCGCCGGCCGCGGCGGGCGCCTCGCGAAGGAAGGCGGTGACGACGGGCGCGAGCCTCGCGACGATCTCGCGGGTCTGCGCTTCGTCGATGACGAGGGCCGGAAGCAGGCGGATGACGCGATCGGCCGTCACGTTGACGACCAGCCCGGCCGCGAGGGCGCGAGGCACGACCTGGCCACACGGCCGGTCCAGCTCCACGCCGATCATGAGCCCGCGGCCGCGGATCTCCTTCACGCCCGCCACGCCGGCGAGCGCCTCGCGCAGCCCCTGCATCAGGAGGGCGCCCATGCGCTCGGCATTGCCGAGCAGGCCCTCCTGCTCGATGGCATCGAGCGTCGCGAGTCCCGCCACGCTCACGAGAGGCCCGCCGCCGAAGGTGGTGCCGTGATTGCCCGGCTTGAAGACCTGTGCCGCGGCGCCGCGGGCGAGGCACGCCCCGATGGGCACGCCGGAGCCCAGGCCCTTGGCGAGGGACATCACGTCCGGCGTGATGCCGGCCCACTGGTGGGCGAACCACTTGCCGGTGCGCCCCATGCCGCTTTGCACCTCGTCGATCATGAGGAGCCAGCCCCTGGCGTCGCAGAGCGCCCTCAACTGGCGCAGGTAGTCGAGGTCGGCGACGTGGATGCCGCCCTCGCCCTGCAGCACCTCGAGGAGCACGGCCACCACCGTCGCCTGTCCCGAGAGGCGCTCGATGGCGCCGATGTCGTTGTACTGCACGCGCAGGAACCCGCCCATGAGCGGCTCGAAGCCGGCCTGCGCCTTGCGCGAGCCCGTGGCCGAGAGCGTGGCGAGCGTGCGCCCGTGCCAGGCCTTTTCCATCACGATGATGGCGGGATTCTCGACGCCGCGCTGGTGCCCGTGGAGCCGGGCGAGCTTGATCGCGCACTCGTTCGCCTCGGCGCCCGAGTTGCAGAAGAACGCGTTGTCCATGCCCGCGAGGCCGCACACGCGCTCGGCGAGGCGCTCCTGCTCCGGCACGCGAAAGAGGTTCGAGGCGTGGATGATCCTCGCGGCCTGCTCGGCGATGGCCTTCACCAGGCGCGGATGCCCGTGGCCCAGGCCGTTGACGGCGATGCCCGCGAGCGCGTCGAGATAGCGCTTGCCCTCGGTGTCCCACAGCCAGGCGCCCTCGCCACGCGCGAACGCGACGTCCTGCGGGGCGTAGGTCTTCATGAGGTGGGCGGCGGTCATCGAATGCGCCTCGCAGAAATGGTCACGGCGGCATCGCGCCGCCGTGCAAAGGGGGACAAGAATTATGGGCAATTTGGGAGGTGCCCGCAACCCGGCGCGACGCGGCGGTACCGGGGCACGGGCCCCTCGCGATAGAATGGACGCCTCCCCGATTCCTCAGGCGCCCGGCGGCCCCGGAAGCCGACCCGGCCGCCCCATCATGTCCACCGCGCCTCGCGCGATCATCATCCAGGGGATCACCCGCTCCGGCCGCGCCTTCCGACCGAGCGACTGGGCCGAGCGCCTCTGCGGCGTGCTCTCCACGTTCGGCGAGGACCGCCAGATGCGCTATTCGTCCTTCGTGCACCCGGTCCTCATGGATGGCGTGCGGTGCGTCAAGGTCGACACCGACCTCAAGCGCGCGGAGCCGAGGGCGTACCGCTTCCTCCTCGACTTCGCAGGCGACAACGAACTGGTGGTGATCGATCCGGCCCGGCCGCAGGCCGAGGGGGAGTACTGCCCGGTCCCGGGGATGGACCTGGGCGCCGGGGGCTAGCGGCCGCCCGGCGGCGAAGCCGCTGCCTATGCCTTGGCGGCGCCGGCCAGCGTCTTGATCTGCTGCGCGAGGCGGCTCTTGTGACGGGCGGCCTTGTTCTTGTGGATGATCTTCTTGTCGGCGATGCGATCGATCGTCGAGACGTTCGCGTTGAACGCGGCCTGGGCGGCGGCAGCGTCGCCTGCGGCGATCGCGGTCTTCACCTTCTTGATCGCGGTGCGGAGGGTCGTGCGAAGGCCCATGTTGGCGGCCCGCTGGTGGGTCGCCTGCTTGGCGCGCTTGGCAGCCTGCTTGGAGTTGGCCATGGTGATTATCCGGAGAAGTCGAAATCGGGTTTGTCGAGGTAAGCCTGATATTATACCTCGCTTGTCCTGTCAAAACAAAGCCCTAGCCGCCCCCCGCCCGCCGCGCCCTCCGGGCGGCCATTCCGCCCCCCTCCCCGCATGAACCTGCTGAAGTCCGCCGCGTCGGTGAGCGCCATGACGCTTCTGTCGCGGGTCACCGGCTTCGCCCGCGACACCCTGCTCGCCGTCCTGTTCGGGGCCGGCTTCGCGATGGACGCGTTCGTCGTGGCCTTCCGGATCCCGAACCTCCTGCGCCGCCTGTTCGCCGAGGGGGCGTTCTCGCAGGCCTTCGTGCCGGTCCTGGGCGAATACCGCTCCCGCCGCGGCGAGGAGGCCACGAAGGCGCTCGTGGACCGGGTGACGGCGGCGCTCGGCGTCGCCCTGCTCGCGGCCACCGCGGTGGGGGTCGTCGCCGCCCCGCTCGTCGTCTACGCGAGCGCCTGGGGCTTCGCGAAGGACGCCGACAAGTTCGCCCTCACGGTGCAGCTGCTGCGAATCTGCTTCCCGTACATTTTCTTCATCTCGCTCACGAGCCTGGCGGTCGGCATCCTCAACACCTGGGGCTCGTTCAAGGCGCCGGCCTTCACGCCGGTGCTGCTCAACCTCTCGTTCATCGGCTTCGCGCTCTTCGCGGCCCCGCACTTCGAGCGGCCGATCGTGGCGCTCGCCTGGGCGGTGTTCGCGGGCGGCATCCTGCAGCTCGCGTTCCAGGTGCCCTTCCTCATGAGGATCCGCATGCTGCCCCGGCCGCGCTGGGATCCGAAGGACGAAGGCGTGATGCGCATCCTGAAGCTCATGGCGCCCGCGGCGCTCGGAGTCTCGGTCGCGCAGGTGAGCCTCGTCATCAACACCCAGATCGCCTCCCTCCTGGGCAACGGACCGGTGTCCTGGCTCTACTACGCCGACCGGTTGATGGAGTTCCCGTCGGGCCTTCTGGGCGTCGCCCTGGGCACCGTGCTCCTGCCCTCGCTCGTGAAGCACCACCAGGGCGGCGACGGCGATTCGTACTCGAGGCTGCTCGACTGGGGCCTTCGCCTCACCGTGCTGCTCGCGGCGCCGGCGGCGATCGGTCTCGCCATGACCGCCGTGCCCCTCGTGGCCACCCTCTTCTGGCATGGGGAGTTCACGCGGCACGACGTGCTCATGACGCGATCGGCCCTCGTCGCCTACGCGGCGGGGCTCCTGGGCATCATCCTGGTGAAGATCCTGGCGCCGGGGTTCTACGCGCGGCAGGACATCCGCACGCCCGTGAAGGTCGCGATCGCGACGCTCGTCGTGACGCAGCTCGCCAACGCGGCGCTCGTCCCCTTCCTCCAGCACGCCGGGCTCGCGGCCGCCATATCCGTGGGCGCCTGCTTCAACGCGGCTTGGCTCTACCATCTCATGCGCCGCTCGGGGGCCTACCGGCCGCAGCCCGGCTGGGGCGCCTTCCTGCTCAAGGTGATCGTCGCGCTCTACATGATGGGCGGGGTCATCTGGTACGGCATGGGCTCCGAGATGTCCTGGTTCGCGATGCCGGCGTCCGGGCGCGCCGCCAAGCTCGCCATCCTCGTCGCGGGCTCGGCCGTCGCCTACTTCGGCACGCTCTGGCTCGTGGGCTTCCGCCTGCGCGACTTCGCGAGGCACGAACGATGAAGCCGCGCGTCGTCCGGGACTCCCAGGCGGGCGCCCCCGATTCGGTGATCGCCATCGGCAGCTTCGACGGCGTGCACCGCGGCCACCGCACGCTCCTCGACCGCGTCGTCCGGGAGGCGCGCGAGATCGGCGCCGAACCCGCGGTGCTCACGTTCGAGCCCCTGCCGCGGGAGTTGCTGATGCCCGATGCCGCGCCCCCGAGGCTGTCCTCGCTCGGCACGAAGCTCGCCGCCTTCGCCGATGCCGGGATCGAGGTGGCGTACGTGTGCCGCTTCACCCGCGCCTTCGCCTCGCTCACCGCCACGGAGTTCGCCGGGAGGCTTCGCACGCACCACGGCGCGCGCCGGGTCATCGTCGGCCGCGACTTCCGCTTCGGCGCGAGGCGGGCGGGCGACGTGGCCTACCTGACCGAGGAAGGAAGGCGGCTGGGCTACGAGGTCGAGATCCAGTCCACGATCGACGACGGCGGCGAGCGCGTCTCGAGCACCCGCGTGAGGGCCGCCCTCGCCGCGGGCGATCTCGACCTGGCGGCCCGGCTCCTGGGCCGTCCCTTCACCGTGTGCGGTCGAGTGGTCCATGGACGCAAGCTGGGCCGCAGCCTCGGCTTCCCCACCGCGAACGTCCAGCTGCCGCCGGGGCGCCCGGCGATGACGGGGGTCTTTGCGGTAAGATGCCTCGGTGCGGCAACTCGCGGACTCGAGGGAGTGGCGAGCCTCGGCTACAAGCCGGTCGTCGAAAAGGGCGGCCCGGCCACGCTCGAAGCGTTCCTCTTCGATTTCTCCGGCGACCTCTACGGGCGCCGCGTCTCGATCGAGTTCCTGAAGAAGCTGCGCGAGGAGGAGAACTACCCCTCCCTCGACGACCTCGTCGCCCAGATCCGCCGGGACTGCGACGCGGCCCGAGACTTTTTCAGAGGAACCCGACCCTGATGGCCGCCCAAGACAAGCCCGACTACAAGCAGACGCTGAACCTCCCGGACACGCCCTTTCCCATGCGCGGGGATCTCGCCCGCCGCGAGCCGATCTGGGTGAAGGCCTGGCAGGAAAAGGGCCTCTACGGCCGCATCCGCGAGGCCTCGCGGGGCCGGCCCCTCTTCGTCCTGCACGACGGGCCGCCCTACGCGAACGGCGACATCCACATCGGCCACGCGGTCAACAAGATCCTGAAGGACGTCATCGTGAAGTCGAAGACGATGGCGGGATTCGACGCGCCCTACACGCCGGGCTGGGACTGCCACGGCCTGCCCATCGAGCACCAGATCGAGAAGAAGCACGGCCGCCACCTCGAGGGCAACAAGGCGCGCAGCCTGTGCCGCGCCTATGCCGCCGAGCAGATCGACCGGCAGCGCGAGGACTTCAAGCGCCTGGGCGTGCTCGGGGACTGGGACCACCCCTACCGGACGATGGATTTCGCGACCGAGGCCGCCGAGATCCGCGCGCTCGGTCGCATCTGGAAGACGGGACTGCTCTACCGGGGCCTCAAGCCCGTCAACTGGTGCATCGATTGCGGCTCGGCGCTCGCCGAGGCCGAGGTCGAATACGAGGACAAGAACTCCAGCGCGATCGACGTCGCCTTCGAAGCCGTCGACGCCGCCGCGGTCGCGCGCGTCTTCGGCGTGGCCTCCGCGCCCGCCCGGGCCCTCGCCGTCATCTGGACCACGACGCCCTGGACGCTGCCGGGCAACCAGGCCATCGCCGCGCATCCGGCGCACGAATACGAGCTCGTGGCCACCGAGAAAGGCGCGCTCGTCCTGGTGTCGGAGCTGCGCGAAGCCTGCCTCAAGCGCTACGGCCTCGCGGGCACGACCCTCGGCCGCGCGACGGGCAGCGCGCTGGAAAAGCTGATGTTCCGCCATCCCTTCGAGGACCGCGCGGTGCCGCTCGTGATCGGCGAGCACGTCACGCTGGATGCGGGAACCGGCCTCGTGCACACGGCGCCCGCCCACGGCGCGGAAGACTTCGACGTCGGCGTGAAGTACGGCCTGCCCCTCGACCAGCCGGTCGACGACCAGGGCCGGTTCAAGTCCGCCGTCCCGCATTTCGCCGGCCTCGGCGTGCGCGAGGCGGAGAAGCCCATCCTGGAGCTGCTGGCGGCCCATGGCGCGCTCCTCAGGAGCGAGACGCTCCGCCACAGCTATCCGCACTGCTGGCGCCACAAGACGCCGATCATCTTCCGGGCGACCACCCAGTGGTTTATCGGAATGGACAGGCCCTCGGCGTCGGGCGCGGCCACGCTGCGCGAGCGCGCGAAGAAGGCCATCGACGAGACCACGTTCTATCCGGCCTGGGGGCGCTCGCGCATCGAGGCGATGATCGCGAACCGGCCGGACTGGACGCTCTCGCGCCAGCGCAACTGGGGCGTGCCGCTGCCCTTCTTCCTCGATCGCGAGACCGAAGAACTGCATCCGCAGACGGAGCGCCTCCTGGCCGAGGCCGCCGACCGCGTCGAGAAGGGCGGCATCGAGGCGTGGTTCGGCGCCACGTGCGAGGACTTCGGCGTGGATCCGGCGAAGTACCGCAAGATCACGGACACGGTCGACGTGTGGTTCGATTCGGGCACCACGCACTTCACGGTGCTGCGCGGCCTCGCGGGCCAGAAGTGGCCGGCGGACCTCTACCTCGAAGGCTCGGACCAGCACCGCGGCTGGTTCCAGTCGAGCCTGCTCACAAGCTGCGCCATGGAGGGCCGCGCACCCTACGACGCCCTCCTCACCCACGGCTTCGTGGTGGACGGGCAGGGCCGCAAGATGTCCAAGTCGCTCGGCAACGTGATCGCGCCCCAGAAGGTGTCCGACACGCTGGGCGCCGAGATCATCCGCCTGTGGGTGGCCTCGGCCGACTATTCGGGCGAGCTCTACATCTCCGACGAGATCCTCAAGCGCGTCGTGGAGAGCTACCGGCGCATCCGCAACACGCTGCGCTTCCTGCTCGCCAACACGGCGGACTTCGATCCCGCGAAGGACCTGCTGCCGCCCTCGGAATGGGTCGAGATCGACCGCTACGCCCTCGCGATGGCGCGCGAGCTGCTCGAGGGTGCCGAAGCCGATTACGCGCGCTTCGAGTTCCACCTCGTCACGCAGCGCCTGCAGACGTTCTGCTCCGAGGACCTGGGCGCGTTCTGGCTGGACATCCTCAAGGACCGCCTCTACACGACGGCCCGCGATTCGCGCGCCCGCCGCTCGGCGCAGTCCGCGCTGCACCACGTGACGCAGGCGCTGCTGCGGCTGATGGCCCCGATCCTCTCCTTCACGGCCGAGGAGGCCTGGGAGGTGCTTCACCCCGGCCGCGAGGAGAGCGTCTTCTTCCATCCGTGGAAGGGCGTGCTGCCCGCGCAGGACGGCGAGGCCGGGCTGCTCGCGAAATGGCGGCGGCTGCGCGAGATCCGCGCCGTCGTGCAGCGCGAGCTCGAGGAGCTGCGCAAGGCGGGCGCCATCGGGTCGTCGCTGCAGGCCGAGGTCGAGATCGCCGCGCCCGAGGGCGACCTGCTGCTGCTCGAGACGCTCGGCGACGACCTGCGCTTCGTCCTCATCACCTCGACGGCCCGCATCGAGACGGGAGAAGCGCTCGCCGTCCGGGTGACGCCGAGCGAATCGGCCAAGTGCGACCGCTGCTGGCATTACCGCGAGGACGTGGGCGCGGATCCCCGCCACAAGACGCTCTGCGGCCGCTGCGTGGACAACATCGAGGGGCCCGGCGAGGTGCGCCGCCATGCCTGAGCGTCCGCTCGCCTGGATGCGCTGGCTCGGCCTGTCGGCCCTCGTGACCGCCATCGACCTCGCGACCAAGGCGTGGGCGAGCGCGGCGCTGGCCTCGGGCGAGCCGGTGCGCGTCACGGGTTTCTTCAACCTGGTCC
This sequence comes from uncultured Lysobacter sp., assembly GCA_964587315.1. Classification (GTDB taxonomy): domain Bacteria; phylum Pseudomonadota; class Gammaproteobacteria; order Burkholderiales; family Usitatibacteraceae; genus FEB-7. The sequence continues at coordinate 14,982 of CAZPLW010000030.1, read as the reverse complement.
TCGCGCACAACACGGGGGCCGCCTTCAGCTTCCTCGCCGGCGCCGGCGGATGGCAGCGCTGGTTCTTCGTGACGGTGACGATCGCGGTCTCGGCGGTCCTCCTCTGGCTCCTGCGCAAGGAAGCCGCCAACCGGATGCTCGCGGCCGCCTACGCGCTGGTGCTGGGAGGTGCCGCGGGCAACCTCTGGGACCGCCTCACCCTGGGCCACGTGGTCGACTTCATCCAGCTGCACGCCGCGGGGTACTATTGGCCCGCGTTCAACGCCGCCGACTCCGCGATCACGCTCGGCGTCGTGCTGCTCGTGTGGGACGGCCTGCGCGACGCCCGCTCCAAGGCGCCGCCGCCCGCCGGCGACTCCCGAACCGGATCCTGACGCCATGCCCGACACCGCCGAAATCGTCCTCGCCAATCCCCGCGGCTTCTGCGCCGGCGTCGACCGCGCCATCGCCATCGTCGAGCGCGCCCTGGCGACGCACGGCGCGCCCATCTACGTGCGCCACGAGATCGTCCACAACAAGTTCGTCGTCGAGGACCTGCGCGCCAAGGGCGCCGTCTTCGTCGAGGAGCTCGCCGAGGTGCCCGCGGGCGGGACCGTGATCTTCTCCGCCCACGGCGTCTCGCTTGCCGTGCGCCGCGAGGCCGAGGCGCGGGGCCTGCGCATCTTCGACGCCACCTGCCCGCTCGTCACCAAGGTCCACGTCGAGGTCGGCAAGATGCGCGACCAGGGACGCGAGGTGGTGATGATCGGCCACGAGGGCCATCCGGAGGCCGAGGGCACGCTCGGCCAGTCGGACGACGGGATGTACCTGGTGGAGACCGAGGAGGACGTCGCGCGGCTCGTCGTCCGCGACCCCGATCGCCTCGCCTACGTCACCCAGACGACCCTGTCGATGGACGACGCGGCGCGCATCGTCGCCGCGCTCAAGCTGCGCTTCCCCACGATCGTCGGCCCGAAGAAGGACGACATCTGCTACGCCACGCAGAACCGGCAGGACGCGGTGAAGTTCCTCGCCCCGAAGTGCGACGTGGTGATCGTGGTCGGATCGACCAACAGCTCCAACTCGAACCGGCTGCGCGAGGTGGCGACGAACCTGGGCCGCGAGGCCTATCTCGTCGACCGGGCGGACGAGGTGCGCCCGGAGTGGATCGCCGGCCGCCGCACCATCGGCGTGACGGCGGGCGCATCCGCGCCGGAAGTGCTGGTCCTCGACGTGGTGAGGCGGCTCCAGGAACTCGGTGCCGCCCGCGTTCGCGAGCTCGAGGGCATCGAGGAAACGGTGACCTTCCCGCTTCCCCGCTCCCTCATCGCCGCGCCCGGCAGCTAGGCGCCCGGCGCCTTCGGCGCGCCGGGCTGGGACGCCGGCGGCGTGTAGGACGGCTTCGGCGGCTCGTACCGGGCCCCCGCCTTGGTCGCCACGCAAAGCGGCTTCTTCGACGAGGCGTCCAGCCGGAAGTCGGGCGCGCACTTCATGACGCAGTACGCGCCGCTTTCGAACTCCGACTTGCGGCAGGATTCGAGCGAGGTGCGAAGGCGCTGCTGCGGCTCGTAGCTCGCCATCGCCTGGGCCAGGGCCGCGAGCGGCCCGCACAGCGCGACGGCAAGGCCCGCGAGGGCGATCGTTCTCTTCATGGCAATCACCGTTGGATGAGTTCGCGCCAGGAGATGCGCCGCGCCGCGCCGCCGCCGCCGCCGGTGTAGATCGGCCCCGGCGTCTTCGTGCCCGTCGCGCCCGTCGCGATGTACTTGAACACGCCGCTGGGCAGCCGGATCACCACGAGACCCACCGTGATCTGGCCCGTGAACTTCGTGCCCGCCACGCCGAGCGCGGACGACTCGACGTACGTGCCGTTCTTGTAGTTGAACTGGTAGAGCCAGCTGTCGCCGCCCACCGCGCAGGCGCTCTGGTTGGGCACGTTGGTCACGACGATGAGCGTGCCCTGCACCAGCTGCAGGTCGAGGTTCACGCGCTCGCCCGGCGAATCGTTGCTGGGGTTGAAGTCCATGTACCAGCCGTCCTTCGCGGTCCAGTCCACCGGGTTGTTGCTGGTGCTGCGCGAGGTGGCCGAGAGGATCGTGATGTTGTTCTGCACGACGTTGCCCATGCGGAAGTTGCCGTAGGCGACGCCCCGGTCCTTGATGCCGTAGATCGACTGCTGGTACGCCCACTGGTTGGGCGGCACGAGCGTGGCCGGATCCACGAGGTCGTCCAGGCCCAGGTACCGTCCCGTGCCGACGTAGACGACCGGGTAGCCCTCGATGAGCGCGAGCTCCGGCCGCGAGGTGATCGACTGCGGCTTGCCCGAGCCGTCCATGAGCGTGGCGAGGCGCAGGCGCGTCGGCGTCGCGGTCTGCATGTCGAACTTCCAGACGTTGCCCAGGAGGTCGCCGCCGTAGATGTACTTGCCGGTGTTGTCGACGTTGAAGTTGTCGGCGTACGCGCTCAGGTGGTTGAAGCCCGAGGGCGTGGTGGTATCGCCCACCCCGGTGTCCAGCTTCTGGAGGATCGCGCCCGTCGCGAGGTCCACCACGTACATGAAACCGCGTCCGGTGCCGGGCGAGACGTTGTTCAGGCCCGAGGTGAAGGCGACGATCCACTTGCCGTCCGTCGGCCGCTTGGTGATCACGGGATTGCCGTGGGTGAAGCCGATGTCCGTGTCGCTGATGGCGCACACGCTCGCGTCGCTGCAGATCTCCCAGAGCACCTTCGGCGCGGCCGGATCGGTCACGTCGAGCGCGTAGTAGCCGCGCCCGCCGCCGCCCAGGCCCGCCACCAGCACGGTCTTCCACCCGCCGCTGAAGTACGCATCCATGATCTGGGGCGAGCCGTCCACCGAGTATTCGTGGGCGGAGGCCCAGTTCTCCTTCGCGATGCGGTGCATCTTCGGCATCGTGATGCGCGGCACGTAGGCCCAGATCTCCGCGCCGGTGTTGCCGTCGAGGGCGTGCAGCATGCCGTCGTTGGCGGCGATGAAGAGGGTCGGCGTGCGCGAGGCCTTGGCGATCTTGAAGTCGGCGTACGTGGGCGTCACGGCATCGGCGAAGCCGAACCGCGGCGCCGCCATGTACGCCGGCGTCGCGTTCACGGGGTCGCCGAAGACGTTGTCGCGGGCGCGGAAGGGCGCGGTGGTCTCGGGCGCCGTGAAGCTCTCGTCCTGCCGCTGGCCGCGCAGCCAGTTGACCAGGCGGTCGCCGTTGTTGGCGACGGCCTTCTGCGTCACGGTGAGCAGGGCGCATTGCGAGAGCAGGGAACACTTGCTGTCGAAGTACGGCCGTTCGGCGGCGATGCTCCCGGCGCTCGAGGACGTGAGGCTCGCATAGGAGAAGTTCTTCCTCTTGCCGCCGCCGCCCTCGTCGATCGTGAAGATGGTGCGCGTGTCGGCGCTGGCGCTGGTGCGCCCGTTGAGCAGCGCGGAGGCCGACCACGCCACCGCGGGCAGCACGTTGCCGGACACCGTGTCGATGCGCTGCGCCACGATCTCGCCGTCCCACTTCACGGTACGGAAGGTGGAGCTGTAGATGAAGTTGTCCGTCTCGGTGATGTTCGGGCTCGAGGTCGCCGAGGCCGACGCCGCGGCCGTCTGGATGTTGAGCGCCGCGAGCGCGCCCTGCAGGCCGAGCGTGAGGGAGTTCGGGTCGCCGGCGCTGAAGTACTTGCCGCGGCCGTTGACGGCGGCGTGCCAGAGGTCGTCGAGCGTGCTCGGGTCGTTGGCCGCGGGAACGGGCCAGTTGCAGGTGCCGGTCGTCCAGGAGCAGGCGTTGTTGGCGCCGGACTTGATCTTGGCGAAGTCGCCCGTGGCGGAGGACTCGTAATCCGGCTGGTAGTCCATCAGGCCCTCGAGGCCCAGGCCCAGCGTGAAGGTGACCATGTGCTGCGTCGGGTTCGTGTCGCGGACGCTGGTCGGCACGTTGTTCGGCGACACCGTGCCGGTCGTGCGCAGGTCGCCCTTGTAGTAGAAGGCGGCGACGTCCGCCAGCGTGTTGGAGGCGCCCGAGAGGCCGCCGTCGTAGGCGCCCCAGGCGCGCGTGGTGTAGCCGGAGTTCGAGGCGTCCTGGTTGCCGATGGCCGCGAACGAATCGTTCCAGTATCCGTCCGTCGTGAGGAGGGAGAAGTTCTGCTGGCACGAGTACTCGACCGGATCCTGCGGCATGCCGCTGTTGATGCCGTCGGTGAGGCCCTGGTAGTGCCGGCCCACGCGATGCAGCGCCGTGCGGTTGGGCGTGCTGCCGTTGGTGTCCTGCTGGTAGAGCTTGGTGTACCAGGACTGGCGCTGCGGCGGATCGAACCTGGCGATGGGTTGGTACTTGCTCGAGCTCACCGGCGAATTCGGGTTGATCGTGATGAAGCCGATGCGGTAGCGATCGTCGATCGGGAGGAACGCCCGGCCCGTCGCCGTCTTCATGAGCGCCATGCGGGTGCGGTAGTACGTCCACCAGTTGGCGAAGTTCTGGATCTCCTCGGCATACGTGCACGAGGTCGCCGACGCGCAGTCGGAGCGCGAGGAGTTCGGGCCCTTCGGGTAGCTCGCCGTGCTCGAGACGATGTCGGTGCGCGTGAAGCGGCCGTAGCGCGGGTACGGGTAGTTGTTGCGGTCGTACTTCTTCTGGCAGCGGGGCGTGCCGCCGGAGTTGCCCGAGACCACGGCCGTCGACGCCGCGTCGGCCGCCGTGCGGCAGTAGCGGACGAGCGCCGGGATCGTGCTCGTCGTGTTCGGCGCGGCGCCCGCCGCGGTGGCAAGCGCGCAGGTCACGAGGGTCGCGTCACTGCAGTACTCGTGCGGCGTGATGGTGAAGTAGTGCGCGTTGGAGGTGGAGACCAGGGCCTTGTTGTAGAAGGCCGTCGTGGGCAGGCCGATATTGGTGCCCGTGCTGTTCCAGTAGAGGAAGTAGGTCGGCTGCCCGGAGAGATACGGCGCGACGTTGTGGATGCCGTTGCGGCGGCACTTCGTCGGGTCGTTCAGGTTCGCGCCCGTGGGCGAGGCCACGTTGCAGTAGTAGATCTCCTTGAAGCCGTTCACGAGGTTCGTGCTGCCGCTCGAGAGGTAGTAGTCGTCCCTCGCGCTGTTCGGATTCGCGTTCCCGAGGCTCACGCCCAGGTAATCGATGCCCGGCGCGTACGTGATGTCCGGGTTGTACCAGATCTTGTTGAACTGGGGCGCGTAGAACGGCGCCTCCCCGTAGTTCGTGGGCGCCGTGTCGTCCGCGGTGTTCGGGTTCGAGTTGGCGTTGCCGCACTGGAAGCCGTTCGAGCCCGTGCCGCCGGGGCCGGAGCACGAGGACGACGTGCAGCGCTTGCAGTTGTTGAGCGTGTCGCCGCTCGAGGTCCGGAAGATGTTGTCCGGCATGTAGTTCCACGCCATGGAGCCGGAGTCGTCCAGGATGTACATGAGGTTCGGCAGCACCGCGTCCGAGGGCGAGTTGGCGATCGGCACCTGGGCGAGGTCCGCGAGCTCCGCGTGGCCCGGCAGGGAAGGCAGCATCAGGGCTGCCGCGGTGAGCAGGGCGGCGCCGAGGCGATGGAAACGGGAACGAATGGCCATAAGGGTCACTCCTGGGTGAACGGGGGCGTCAGATCCCGACCAGCACGCTGGACTGGATCACGCTCACGGTGTTTCGCGGGCCCTCGACGCGCGTGGTGACGCGGTAGTAGAGCTGCGGGGTGCCGATGAACTGCGGTGCGCCGACGGTCATGCTGCCGCCGGAAGCCGCCGCGCTGGTGGCGTAGTAGAGGGCGCATTCGTTCGCCGTGGTCCCGATCGCGCCGTTGTACGGCGTGTCCGGCAGCGTGCACATGCGGTGGACCATGTAGCGGATCACGTTGCCCGAGGCGTCCGGGGCGCCGCCGTTCAGGGCGACCGACTGCGTCCAGCTCGCCGCGTCGAACCAGTCGGGCTCGACCACGGGTCGGGAGGAGAAGTAGCCGCTGCCTTCGTTCGTGTTCTGCAGCGTCGCGCCGGCGCTGTTGTCGGTGATCCACTTCGCGGCCTCCTGCGTGCCGCGGTCCGCGACCATGATGGCCGCCTGCTTGAAGGCCATGTTGCCGGCGACCACCGTGCCGGTGTCGACCGAGCGCATCATGGCGACGCCTGCGAGGGACATGGCCACGAGGACGATGAGGGCGATGAAGAGCACGAGACCCTGCTCGCGGCGCGGCGCGGCGATCTCGTGGCGGGGGGCGATTCTGGCGTGGGTCATGACGGCGTCCGGGCGAATTCGTCAGGAAACGATGGGGAACCACACCATGTTGCGGATGGGGACCACGACCTCGAAGGTGCGGTAGCGGTAGCAGCGCCACTCGTTCGGGTCGGCAAACGCCGCGCGGACGTCGAGATCGACGCCGGGGGGCGTCGCGCCCGGATCCGGGGCGACCCACTTCGGCAGCACGGTGGTGGTGTTGCACAGGCCGGTGACCGGGTCGACGCGCTCCGGCGTCTGGCTGCGCGCGGTGACGACCAGGCGCACGGCGATCACGCGGGACCATTCGAGGGGCGTCGCCGCGGCCGGCATGCTGTCCGACCAGCTGTCGACGTTCGAGCCGATCACCACGGCGGCATTGGAGGCCGCGTTGAGCGCCACGCGCCCGTCGCCGCTGCCGTCGTAGCCGTACTGCGCCTGCAACTGGACGACGCCGTCGGCCAGCACCGCCGTCGCGCTCGCCACGCCCGGCGTGAGGCCGTTGACGGCCTCCAGGCGGCTGTTGCGGATGCGATAGGTGACGACGGTGGGCGCGGGGCCCAGGTTGAAGAGACGCCCGCCCGTGTTGGTCGCGGGATTCCACGCGCTGTACGAGATGTCGTTCGGGGCAGGCAGGCCGCCGGGGCGGTTGTACTGCGTCGGCACGTTGGCGCCCTGCGTGTTGGTGTAGTTGCCGCTGTTGTGGATCACGTTGTCCGACTGGCCGGGCGTGCCGGGCACGCCGCTCACCTGGGCGAGCGTGCAGTCCCGGCCGGCCTCGGCGGCAATGACGAGGTCGCCCTCGCGGAATCCGTACCGGTTGTCCACCTTGTACGTGGCCGCGGGGCTCGGCATCGTCTGCATGAGTTTCGACGGGGCCATGAAGAGGTCCGAGCTCCCGAAGGTGAGGCGGATCTCGTCCGGCGCCCCCCCGGCGCCGTTCGTGATCTCGACCGGGACGAGCCGGAACTCGAAGCCCGCGCCGCCCGGCTCGTACCAGCCGTTGATCTTGCAGCCGAGCAGGGCCATGTAGTTGAGGCCGTAGCCCGCCATGCGGATGTCGCGCTCGACCTGGAAGAGGCTGAAGCCGCCGTTCTGCTGCGCGTCGCTGCCGCCGGTCGTGGTGCGCTTCTGGCCTTCCGACACGGCGAAGACCTGGAAGATCACCACCGTGGCGATGAGGCCGATGAGCACGCCCACCATGACCTCGACGAGCGTGAAGCCTCGGGAGGTGCGCGGGGAAGTCTGGTTTCTCATGGGTTCGTCCGTCTCAGGGGTCGCTGATGAAGGCGACGGCCGTGTGGTTGCTCACGTCCGAGGCCTCCGGCGCCTTCCACCGGATGGTGACCGTCACCTGGCGGCCGCCGGAGGCGGGGGTGGCGACCGCCACCGTGGGAGGAAACGCGTTGCTGGACGGCATGAGCTGGTTGACCTTGTTCACCCAGTTCTGCGCCGGGATGGACGCGCCGACGCCGCCGGTCACGGTGTAGTTGGCGACGTTGTCGTAGTTCGAGCCGCGGTCGACCCAGACCTGGCTGAGGATCTCGTTGGCGAGGAAGGAGGCTTCCGTGCGATAGCGGGCGTTGGAGACGGTGCTCACGGAGACGGCCTGCATCGCCACGAGGGCGAGGACGCCGAGGGAGAAGATGAGGATCCCGATGAGGGCCTCGAGGAGCATCACGCCTTCCTGCTGGCGGGCGGTCGGTTTCATGGTCGTCGGGCTCCGCTAGGCGCAGGCGCGCGGATCGCCCGCGGCCACTTTCGGGTCGCACATCCGCAGCGCCCCGCCCGTCGGGATGAGGATGCGCAGGTTGCGGCGGTCGGCCACCACGGGGATGAGCAGGTTGTTGACGTCGACCTGGGTGAGGGAGGGCGAGGCGTCCGCGTTCGGCACCACCCGGCCCAGCGCGCTGAAGGTGACCGTGTCGGCATCCGCCGGCGTCGGCACGATGGTCGCGTTCACCGACCCCTCTTCCGCCGCGCGGCTCTGGATCGGCGTGCCGTCCGGATCGATGAACGGGTTCACGCGCCATTGCGAGGTCGTGCCGCCGTCCAGCTTGAACTGGATCGCCGTGTTGCGCCGGATGGCCTCGTTCCGCGCGGTCTGCAGGCCGTTCATGATGGCATCGGAGGCCACGCGGACCTGGGTGTTCTGGATCCAGGTCTGGAACGCGGGCATCCCGAGCGCCATGAGCACGCCCAGGATCGCCACCGCGACCATGATCTCGATGAGCGAGATGCCCGTCTGGCGGTGGCGCGGGTTCAGCACGAGCCCTTCCTCGTGACGAAGCAGGGTGCCGGCATGGCGGCGGGGGCCCAGCCGGCCTTCGTGGCGGTCGTCTGTCGCGTGTTCTGCTCGTTGATCGTGAAGACGAAGCCGCCGACGCGGCCGCGGGCGCCCGTGGCGGTGACGACATAGGTCTGGCCCGCGGAGCGGCAGTTGAAGTCGAAGAACTGCTGCCCGGCCGGCGCGGCCGCGCCGCAGTTGCCCAGGCCCGCGCCGTCGTAGGTGCGGTTGTCCTGGAAGAACTGCTCCATGCGCACGCGCATGTCCTGCAGCCCCGTGTGGCCCTCCACGAGCTGGCTGCGCAGGATGTAGTCGGTGTACTGCGGGATCGCGATGGCCGACAGGATGCCGATGATCGCGACCACGATCATCATCTCGATCAGGGTGAAGCCGGATTGTCTCTTCTTCATGGGATCCTCCAGGACGATTCGAATAGTAGGCAGCCGGCCGTCGAGGGGCCAGCCGGACCGACGGCTGGCACCCGAAGGCCGACGAACGGCTGGGCGGCCCGCGGCCGGTCCGGCCGTCCGGGCGGGCGGGCGGGGCCGGGCCTCGCGGAGCGGGGCCTCACCGGCTATAATGCTCGACTCGCGTGCTGTTGTAGCTCAGTTGGTAGAGCAACTGATTCGTAATCAGTAGGTCGGAGGTTCGAATCCTCTCAACAGCACCAGGATTCCCGGAGGGCCCGGCCGAAAGGCCGGGCCCTTCGTCTTTTCCGGGCACCCCGCGCCATGAAGGGCGTTCCGGACTGCGGTAAAGTGACGTTCTGCCGGCCGGCGAAAGCCGGGAACCGGGCTCCGGGAGCGATCGATGCCGCAGACGGTGCAGGAAATCCTCGACGACAAGTCGCCGCAGGGCGCGCGCCTGCTTTCGGTCGCGCCCGGCTCGCCCGTGCGCGACGCGGTGGCCGTCATGGTGCGCGAGGACATCGGCTCCGTGGTGGTGCTGGAGGACGGGGAGCTCGCCGGGATCGTCACGCTGCGCGAGATCGTGAAGGCGCTCGACAGCCTGGGCGGGCGCCTGCTGGAAGCGCCGGTTCGCGACGTCATGAACGCGAAGCCCGCCGTCGTTCGCCCGGAGGATTCGGCCGACAGCCTGCGCACCACGATGACGGAGCATCACGTGTCGCACGTGCCCGTCGTGAAGGAAAGCGCCCTCGTGGGGATCATCTCCTTCCACGACATCGCCAGGAGCGCGATCAAGGACGTGGCCTTCGAGAACAAGCTTCTCAAGCAATACATCAAGAATTGGCCGGGATAGATTCGGAAACGCCGCCCATCTCGAAGGCGCGCGACCTCCCGCACCGAAGCAGATCATCCACCGTGTCGGTCGCGCCCTTCTCGAACAAGCTCCTCAAGCAGTACATCAAGAACCGGCCCGCTTCGTAGAGGCCGGGTTCGCACGCCGAAGGGCGCGTGCTACTTGAGGAACAACCGGTACGCGGGATTGCGCGTCTCGTCCGTGTAGTCGTACCCCAGCTCCCGCAGGAACCGCCGGAACGCCACCCGGTCCTTGTCCGGCACCTGCAGCCCCACCAGCACGCGGCCCACGTCGGCGCCGTGGTTGCGGTAGTGGAAGAGCGAGATGTTCCAGCCCGATCCCATGCGCGCGAGGAAGTTCATGAGCGCGCCCGGCCGCTCCGGGAACTCGAACCGGTAGACCTGCTCGCCCGCCTTGCCCGGCGCGTGCCCGCCCACCAGGTGGCGCACGTGCAGCTTCGCCATCTCGTTGTCCGAGAGGTCCACGGCCGTGAGCCCCGCGCGGGCGAGCTGGGCGATGAGCCGGTCGGTTTCGTCGCGGCCGGCGACCGACACGCCGATGAACACGTGGGCCTTCGCGGCGTCCGCGATGCGGTAGTTGAACTCGGTGACGCTGCGCTTGCCGAGCAGCTCGCACAGCGCGCGGAAGCTGCCCGGCTTCTCGGGAATGGTGACGCCCAGGACGGCCTCGCGGTGCTCGCCGAGCTCCGCGCGCTCGGCCACGAAGCGCAGCCGGTCGAAGTTCATGTTGGCGCCGCAGCAGATCGCGACCACCGTGCGGCCCTTGGCCCGCCGCTTCGCGAGCCAGCGCTTGGCGCCCGCGAGGGCGAGCGCGCCCGAGGGCTCCACCACCGTGCGCGTGTCCTCGAAGATGTCCTTGATGGCCGCGCAGGTCTCGTCGGTGCCCACGAGCACCATCTCGTCGACGAGCTCCTGGCACATCCGGAAGGTCTCGCGCCCGACCTGCCGCACCGCGACGCCGTCGGCGAAGATGTTCACGTGCGCAAGCGTCACGCGCCGGCCGGCCTTGAGCGAGACCGTCATCGCGTTGGAATCGGCCGGCTCCACGCCCACGATGCGCGTGGCGGGCGAGAGCGCCTTGACGTAGGCCGCGATGCCCGCGATGAGGCCGCCGCCGCCCACGGGGACGAAGATCGCGTCGATCGGGTGCTGGTGCTGGCGCAGGATCTCCATGCCGATCGTGCCCTGCCCGGCGATCACCAGCGGATCGTCGTACGGATGCACGAAGGTGAGGCGGCCCTTCCTCGCGAGCGCCTTCGCGTGCTGGGCGGCCTCGTGGTAGCTGTCGCCGTGCAGCACCACCTTGGCGCCGCGGGCGGTGACCGCCGACACCTTGATGCGCGGGGTAGTGACCGGCATCACGATGGTGGCGTGGGTGCCGAGCTTCTGCGCGCCCAGGGCCACGCCCTGCGCGTGGTTCCCGGCGCTGGCGCAGATCACGCCCCGCGCGAGCTGCGCGGGCGTGAGGTGCGCCATCTTGTTGTAGGCGCCGCGCAGCTTGAACGAGAAGACGGACTGCTTGTCCTCGCGCTTGAGCAGGATGTGGTTGCCCGTGCGCCGCGAGATGGCCGGCGCGATCTCCAGCGGGCTCTCGATCGCCACGTCGTAGACGCGCGCGGCGAGGATCTTTCTCAGGTAGTCCGTTTTCATGTCGCTCCCAGTCCCCAAGAATACCAATATATGATTCGACCCATGGACCAGGACGCTCTCAAGAAGCAGTGCGCCGAGGCCGCCCTCGCCTTCGTCGAGGACGACATGATGGTGGGCGTGGGCACGGGCTCGACCGTGAACCACTTCATCGCGGCGCTGGGCGCGTGGCGGCACCGCATCGCCGGCGCCGTGTCGAGCTCCGAGGCGAGCACGAAGCGGCTGAAGGACCTCGGCATCGCCGTGCGCGAGCTCAACGACACCGACGGCTGCGACATCTACGTGGACGGCGCGGATGAAGTGACCGAGCGTCTCGCCATGATCAAGGGCGGCGGCGGCGCGCTCACGCGCGAGAAGATCGTCGCGCAGGCGAGCCGCCGGTTCGTCTGCATCGCGGACGCCTCCAAGCTCGTCCCCGTGCTCGGCAAGTTCCCGCTACCCGTCGAGGTGATCCCGATGGCGAGGAGCCTCATCGCGCGCCATATCGTGAAGCTGGGCGGCCGGCCGGTGCTGCGCGAGGGCCTCGTCACCGACAACGGCAACGCGATCCTCGACGTGCACGGCCTCGCCATCGCCGACCCGGCCGCGCTCGAGTCGGAACTGAACCAGTTCCCCGGCATCGTCACCAACGGGCTCTTCGCCCGGCGGCCGGCGGACGTGCTGCTCCTGGGTTCGCCCGGCGGCGTGAGGCGCCTGGACCGGCCCCGCTGACCGTCACGGGCCCGTCACACAGGCCCGGTAGCATCGCCCATCGGCTGCGAAGCCGCACCGTCCCGGAAGGAACCGCCATGCCGCTCAACATGCAGGAACACACCTCCAAGCGCTACGACGCGGAGCTGGAAACCGTCCGCTCGCGCGTGCTGCAGATGGGCGGGCTCGTCGAGACGCAGATCACGGCGGCCATCGAGGCGCTTTCCACGGGCAACCTCCCGCTCGCCGACCAGGTCGTCGCGAACGACCACCGCGTGAACGCGCTCGAGGTGAAGATCGACGAGGAGTGCGCCCAGATCATCGCGCGCCGCCAGCCGGCCGCGCAGGACCTGCGCATGATCATGACGATCATCAAGATGATCACGGACCTGGAGCGCATCGGGGACGAGGCCGAGAAGATCGCGCGCATGACCAAGCTCATCTACGCCTCGGAACGCCTGCTGCTGCCGCGCTTCGCCGAGATCAAGGTGGCCGCCGGCTACGCCCTGGACATGCTCAAGAAGTCGCTGGACGCCTTCGCCCGCGTGGACATCACGGCGGCCGCGGCGGTCGTGAAGCAGGACCGGCTGCTCGACGACCAGTTCCGCGGCATCCTGCGCCAGCTCATCACCTTCATGATGGAGGACGCGCGCACCATCTCCACCTCGATCGAGATCCTCTTCGTCGCGAAGGCCCTCGAGCGCATCGGCGACCACTCGAAGAACATGTCCGAGTACGTCGTCTACCTGGTGAAGGGCAAGGACGTGCGGCACGTCACGGCGGAGGAATTCGAGCGGGAGACGACGTCCGATTGACCCGGCGGTCGCCGGAACGAAAAAGCCGCCCGCGGGCGGCTTTTTTGCGAGTGATGCGGGCAAAAGGCGTTGGAACCGCAGATGAACGCAGATGAACGCAGATGATTAGTGATTGACTGGCCTGCCGCGCAACGGTTGGCGCTTCCGCAAAGCGCAACGAATCGATGCCCCCCATTCACTCACAAGTCATCTGCGTTCATCTGCGTTCATCTGCGGTTCCAACGCCTTACCCCCGCGTGAAGCGCGTCAGGCTTTCGGCACGAACCCCTGCGCCGCATCGGCGCCCTCGCCGAAGAAATGCCGCCGCATCTGCTCCTCGAGATACTTGCGCGCCCGGGGATCGGCCAGGTTCAGCCGGTTCTCGTTCACCAGCATCTTCTGGTGCTCGAGCCAGGCCTTCCACGCCTCCTTGGAGACGCTCTCCCAGAGCCTCTTGCCGAGCTCTCCCGGGTACGGGGGGAAATCGAGGCCCTCGGCCTCGCGTTGCAGCTTGACGCACTGGACCATTCTGGCCATGGCTAGAGTCCTTTGGTGAAGATCTTGGAACGGCGATCGTAGTTGTACAGGGCCTGCTTGCGCCCCGGCAGGCGCGCGAGGTCCGCCTCGGCGAACCCCCGCTCGATGAACCAGTGGGTCGTGCGGGTCGACAGCACGAAGAGCGTCTTGAAACCCTGCTTCTTCGCGCTCGCCTCGGCGAAGGCGAGGAGCCGCTCGCCGCGCCCGCCGTCCCGGTAGAAGGGGTTCACGGCGAGGCACGCGAGCTCGACGCTCGATTCCTCCGGGAAGGGATAGAGCGCCGCGCAGCCCAGGATGTTCCCGTCGCTCTCGATCACGTAGAAGCGGCCGATCTCCTGCTCGAGCTGGCCGCGGTCGCGCTTCACGAGGATGCCCTGCTGCTCGAGGGGCTCGATGATCTGCACGATGCCCGCCACGTCCTCGGCCGTCGCGCCGCGGATCACCTCGGGCGACTCGGGCACGAGCATCGTCCCGATGCCGTGGTGGGTGAAGAGCTCGATGAGCAGCGCCCCGTCCACGTGACGGCTCACGAGGTGCGCGCGCTTCACGCCCTGCTTGCAGGCCTTCACCGCGCAGGGCAGGTAGATCCTCACGTCCTCGGGAAGCGAGTTGGCCGCGATCTGCTCCTCGGCCTGCTTGACGGTCACCTCCGAGATGAGCCGGCCCTTCGCGTCCAGGGCGCCGGCCGTCTCCGTGAGGAAGATGAGCTTGTCGGCGCCCAGCGCGATGGCCGTGGAGGTGGCCACGTCCTCGAGCGTGCAGTTGAAGACGTCGCCCGTGGGCGAGAAGCCGATCGGCGAGATGAGCACCACCTCGCTGTCGTCGAGGCGCCCGCGGATGCCCTCGGCGTCGATCTTGCGCACCTCGCCCGTGTGGCCGAAATCCACGCCGCCCACCACGCCCACCGGCTTCGCCGTGACGAAGTTGCCGGAGGACACGCGGATGTCGGCGCCCCACATCGGGCTGTTGGCGAGCTCCATCGACAGGAGCGCCTCCATCTCCACCCGCACGATGCCGTTGGCCTCCTTCACGCAGGCGAGCGCCCGGTCGTCCGTCACGCGGCGGTTGGCGGAGTACATCGGCTTCACGCCGTGCTGGCGCATCTGCTCCTCGATCTGCGGGCGCGTGCCGTGCACCAGGACGACGCGCACCTCCAGGCTCACGAGCACGTTGATGTCGTGCGTGAGCTGCTGGAACTCGCCGTCGGCCAGCACCTCGCCGCCGAACGCGATGACGAACGTGGCCCCGCCCCACTGGTGGATGTAGGGCGTGGCGGACCGGAACCACTTCACGAAGGCTTCGGTCTTGAGGGCGGGAGGCTTGGCCATGGACTCGATTCGGGGGTGCGGGCGGATTCTACCCGGGGAAGTCGCCCCACAGGGACTGGGCGGCCGCGAGCGCCGCCAGCGGCGCGGTCTCGGCCCGCAGGATGCGCGGCCCGAGCGACAGGGGCTTGAAGCCGATGGTCTGCGCGATGTCGAGCTCGCGCTCCGAGAGCCCGCCCTCGGGGCCAACCAGCAGCTGCACCGGGCCATCGGGCCGGGGCTGGCCCGTGAACGACTCCCCGGCGCCGG
>CAZPLW010000029.1:0-26436 GCA_964587315.1 uncultured Lysobacter sp. | reverse complement strand
CCGCCGGCATGAAGGTGGCGGGTTATCCCTTCCCGAAGTATCCCGAGGGCGGCAAGCCGAAGGCCGACAACCCGGACGGCAAGTGGCCCTTCGCCGACGAGGAGGTCACGACCGGCCTTCGCGAGGCCACGATCACCGGCAAGCCCTACCCGATCAAGGGCTGGATCGTCTACGCGACCAACCTCATCCAGACGCTCCCCAACGAGAAGGAGACGATCGAGGCGCTCTCGAAACTGGACCTGCTCGTCGTCGTCGACACCCACCCCAGCGAGATCGCCGGCTGGGCCGACGTCGTCCTGCCGGACACCACGTTCCTCGAGCGCCACGACGACCTGTACGTGGGCTGGGGCCGCCAGGGCTGGGCCGCGATCCGCCAGCCCGTGGTCGCCGCGCCCGACGAGCAGAAGCCCGCCTGGTGGATGGCCAAGGAGCTCGCCAACCGGCTGGGTGTCGCGGAGTTCATGCCCTTCAAGGACATGGACGAGTACCTCGCGGCGCGCTGCGAGAAATCGGGCATCGACTTCGCGAAGTTCAAGGCGGAAGGCATCGTCATGGGTCCGAAGAAGCCCATCACGGTCGAGGAGGGCGCGGAGCTGGCCTTCGACACGCCTTCGAAGAAGGTGGAGTTCTGGTCCGACCAGCTCGCCAAGACCGGCTTCGATCCCGTGCCGAAGTACACGCCGCCGGAGGCCGCACCCGCCGGGTTCTTCCGGCTGGTCACGGGCCGCTCGCCCGTGCACACGTTCAGCCGCACGCAGACCAACCCGCTTCTCGCGGACCTCTTCCCCGAGAACGAGGTCTGGGTGAACGCGGCGACGGCGAAGGCGGCGGGACTCAAGACCGGGCAGTACGTGACGCTCAAGAACCAGGACGGCGTCGTGTCCAACCGCGTGAAGGTGAAGTCCACGCAGCGCATCCGCCCCGACACGCTCTACCTCGTCTACGGGTTCGGCCACACGAGCCGGGGCCTGAAGCGCGCGTATCTCAAGGGCGCGAGCGCCGCCCAGCTCAACACCCGCTACAAGGTGGACCCGCTCATGGGCGGCACGAGCATCCACGGCAACTTCGTCGCCATCCAGAAGGAGGCGTGAGATGGCCCGCTACGGAATGGTGATCGACACCCGCAAGTGCGTGGGGTGCATGGACTGCGTCGTCGCGTGCCAGACGGAGAACGACGTGCCGCAGGGCCACTGCCGCGACTGGATCGTGACGGAACTGCAGGGCGAGTTCCCGACGCTCTCGATGCAGATCCGCACGGAGCGCTGCAACCACTGCGACAACCCGCCGTGCGTCTACTGCTGCCCGACCGGCGCGAGCCACGTCGAGCCCGTGGGGAAGACGGTGCAGGTGAACGCGGACCGCTGCATCGGCTGCAAGGCGTGCCTGGCCGCCTGCCCCTACGGCGCGCGCTTCATCCACCCGGACGGCTACGCGGACAAGTGCACGTTCTGCCTGCACCGCGTGAAGGAGGGCAAGGACCCGGCCTGCGTCTCGGTGTGCCCGACGCGCTGCATGACCTTCGGCGACCTGGACGACCCGAAGAGCGAGGTGAACCGGCTGCTGGCCTCGCGCAAGTCGCGCGTGCTGCTGCCCGAGGCCGGCACGAAGCCGCGCATCCACTACCTGGACTAGAGGGCGACGACCATGCTCGAGATCACCTCCACCCGCCACAACCCGCTCGTCGACCCGCAACTGCACGTGTGGGGCTGGGAAATCCCGGTCTACCTCTTTTTCGGGGGGATGATCGCCGGGATGATGATCCTCGCGGGCATCGCGATGCTGCGCGTCGCCCGCGGCGAGGACCCGGAATCGTTCTTCTCGGTCCAGACGCCGCTGCTCGGCTTCATGCTCATGAACGTCGGCATGCTCGCGCTCTTCCTCGACCTCTCGCACAAGCTCTACGTGTGGGCGGTGTACCTCACCTTCGAGCCGCTCTCGCCGATGTCGTGGGGCTCCTGGGTGCTGCTCGTGGCCTACGGCATCCTCATGGCCTCCGCGCTGGTGCGCATCGGCGACTCGTGGCCCTGGCTCGCGCGGACCGTGCCGGCGGTCGAACGCCTCTCCGCCGCGCTCTCGACGCCGGGGCGCCTGCGCGCGCTCGGGTACGCCAACATCGGCTTCGGCGTGGCGCTCGGCATCTACACGGGCATCCTGCTCTCCGCGATGGTCGCGCGCCCGCTCTGGAACAGCGCGATCCTGGGGCCGCTCTTCCTCTTCTCGGGCCTGTCGGCCGCCGCCGCGATGGTGCACCTGGCCGTGCGGGTCTTCCCCGGCCGTCCGGCGCCGCAGGGGATGGTGGGCGGCGCCTTCGCCGCGATGTGGCAGCCCCTCGGGGCGCGGCCGCCGAAGGCGGGCACGGAAAACGCCCTGGTGCGCGCCGACGTGGGCTTTCTCGGCGTCGAACTGGTGCTCCTCGCGCTGCTCCTGCTGGGCCTCGTGACCGCGGGCGCGTCGCAGGTTGCCGCGGCGCAGATCCTGGTGAGCGGGGCGTATGCCACCGCCTTCTGGGGCGCGATCGTGCTCGCCGGCATCGTCCTGCCCATCGGACTGCAGCTGGCCGAACTGGGCCATCGCATCCCGCACACCGTCGTCCCCGCGCTGCTCGTGCTGGCGGGGGGCTTCGCGCTGCGCTGGGTCCTCGTGAACGCGGGGCAGGCGAGCCAGATCGTCCAGGCCGCCGCCCCCTGAATACCCGCCTTTCCACCCGGAGACTGTCGCCATGAAGACCCGCATGATCCTTTCCCTCGCGCTGGGCACGCTCGCCGGCGCCGTCCTCGCCGCCGATCCGCCCGCGCGGCCCACCGTGCCGCAGGTGTGCCAGAACTGCCACAAGCCGGTGGCGGGCGAGCTTCGCGGCATCGCCGAGAACTTCGCGTTCAAGACCCAGTCCCTGCAGCTCAAGATCGACGAGGTCACGGAAATCGTGCGCTTCGACGAGGCGACGCTGAAGGTGGTCGACGCGGACGTCGAGAAGCCCGGCAAGGCGCTGCGCGACATCGCGAAGAACCGCGAGGCGCGCATCGAGTTCACCGAGAAGGGGGGCGTGAAGACCGCCTCGCTCGTCTCGTTCAAGGGGCCGATCAAGATCGCGCCGGAGAAGCTGGCGAGCTTCGCGGAGGTGGACCGCCTCGTCGCGATGGGGCCGGAGAAGGGGGGCTACACGCTGATCGATTCGAGGCCGCCGGCGCGCTTCCAGGAGGGATACATCCCCACGGCGATCAACCTGCCCTTCCCGGCGTTCGACAAGTTCGTGGACCGCCTGCCCGCCGACAAGTCGCGGCTCGTGATCTTCTACTGCAGCGGCATCACCTGCACGATGAGCCCGAAGTCGATGCAGAACGCGGCGAAGCTGGGCTACACGAACGCCAAGGTCTATCGCGAGGGCATGCCGGAGTGGACGACGCGCCGCCACGGCGTGACCTCCGCGGCGTTCTTCAAGGCGGCCTTCGTCGACAAGGGCATTCCGCACGTCCTCATCGACGCGCGCGAGGCCGCCGCGGTGAAGGCGGGCTTCATTCCCGGCGCCGTCGGCATTCCCGGCAACCAGGTGAAGCAGGCCATCGCGCAGTTGCCGGACAAGAAGCTGCGCGCGCCGATCTTCGTCTACGACGGCGGCGGGGGCGAGACGGCCGCGACGGCCGCCGCGGCGTTGAGCGCCGCCGGCTGGCCCAATGTCACGGTCATCGAGGGTGGCTACCTCGGCTGGCGCGGCGCGGGCTTTCCCGTCGCGACGGGCGAGCCGGCCGCGAAGATCGCCTACGCGCCCAAGCCGCGCCCCGGCGAGGTCGCGATCGAGGAGTTCACGCGGCTCGCCAAGGCGACCCCGCCCGACACGCTCATTCTCGACGTGCGCAACGCCGACGAGGCGAAGGACGGGATGATCAAGGGCGCCCTGCTCGTTCCCGACGAGGAACTCGCCGCGCGCATGGCCGAGGTGCCGAAGGACAAGCGCATCCTCACGCATTGCCTGACGGGCGTGCGGGCCGAGATGGCGTACCACAAGCTCAAGGACAAGGGCTACAACGTCGGCTTCCTCAAGGCGGCCATCGCGATCGACGGAACCGGGGCGTTCAGGATCACGCCGAATTGAGGAATGACTGGCGGCGGGCGGCGAACACCCTTAGAATCGCGCCCACGCTGGACGAGTGCCTTCCAAGACCCCTCCGAGGAGAATGACCGATGAACAAGCTGATGGCCGCCCTGGTTTCCGGGGCCTTCATGATGGCGCCGCTCGGCGCCGCGATCGCCGCCGATGCGCCCAAGGTGGACTGCAAGAAGGTCGAGGCCGCCGTGGCCGAGTGCAAGAAGGGCGACGGCAAGTCCGACGCCTGCAAGAAGGCGATGAAGGACGCGGAAGGCTGCAAGAAGGCCGACGCGCCCGCCAAGAAGGAAAAGAAGGGCGGCTGCTAGACGCTTCCCGGATTCGCGGACGAGGGGCGGCCGAGGCCGCCCCTTTTTCTTTCCCGCGCTAGGAGAGGAACCGCCGCGGCGAAAGCGCGCCCGCGAGGTCGCGCGGCAGGGGCGAGGGATCGCCCGAAAGCCGGCTCGCCAGCAGCTCGGCCCCCAGCGGGGCCCAGAGCAACCCGCGCGATCCCAGGCCCGCCGCCACCCACACGCCGGGGATCGCGGATTCCCCGAAGACGGGCAGGCGGTCGGGCACGGTCGTGCGATGCCCGGCCCAGCCCTCGAGGTCCATCGGGTGCACGCCCTGCGTGAATCCCGGGAGCATCGATTCGGCCTTCGCGAGGTTCTCGCGGTGGTCGGCGGCGCGCAGGTCCTCGCCCGGGTCGTCGTGGCCGTAGGTCGCCCCGATCACGTGGCCGCCCCCGTCGAGCGGCGTGACGTAGCCGCTGCCGCTCACGGCGACGTCGAGGCGGCGATCGGGCGAGGCGGGCAGGTAGGTGACCTGGCCGCGCACGGCGTGGAACGGAAGGCGCGCCTCGGGCGCCAGGCGCGCGACGTCGACGGCGTTCGCGAGCACGAGCACGGGTGACTCGCCCAGCATCGCGCCGTCCTCCGCGTAGGCCCGCCAGTCGCGCCCTTCGCGCTCGATGCGGTGGACGCGCCCTGCCACGCGGCGCACGTTCGATCCGGCGCGCGCCAGGTGCGCGACGGCGAGGCTTTCGGGCGAGACGCACGCCGCGCCCGGCATCCACCAGCCGGGTCCGCGCACCTCTCGTCCCGCGAGGCGCGAGGCCTCGGCCGCGTCCACGAACGCGAGCACGTCCGGCGGCCAGCCCTGCGAGTCCACGATGGCCTCGAAGCGCCGCGCCTCGTTCTCGCCGTCGGCCAGCTGCAGCGCGCCGCCGCGGTTCCACACGAGGTGGTAGCCGTCGCGTTGCAGCGTGGCGAAGTGCTGCAGGGCATAGGTGAAGGCCGGCCGGGAGACCTGCGCGTTCGTCGCGTCGCGCACGTTCGCCACGGGCCGAACGAGACCGGCGCGCGCGTTGGCGCGGCGCTCGCGCGGTTCCACGAGGGCGATGTCCCAACCGCGCGCCGCGAGGCGATCGGCGCAGAGCACCCCCGCGAGGCCGCCGCCCACGACGAGGGCGTGACGCGGGCCGGCCCGTGCGAGTTCCGGCTCGCCTTCGCGCGTGCCCGCCAGCATCTCGCGCTTGTGGCCGAAGCCCTCGCGCTTCTGCACGCGGAAGCCCGCGCCCGTGAGCGCCGCCCGCACGCCGCCGGCCACCGTCCAGGTCGCGAGCGTGGCCCCGGGCGCGGCCAGGCGCCCGAGCTCGCGCACGACCTCGGGCGACCACATCTCGGGATTGCGCGCGGGAGCGAAGCCGTCGAGGAAGATCGCGTCGGCCCGGGCCTCGAGCTGCGGCAGCTGCTCGCGCGCGTCGCCCAGGATGAGCGTGAGGATGACGCGGCCCGCGTCGAAGTGCATGCGGTGGAAGCCGGCGAGCGGCGGCGGCCACCGGTCGGCCAGCGCGCGCGCGAGCGGTGCGATCTCCGTGAAGGGCGCGAGCGCCTCGGCGAGCTCCGCCGCGGTGAAGGGGTGCCGCTCGACGGAGACGAAATGCAGCCGCCGCGGGCCTTCGGGGTCCGCGCGCAGGCGGTCCCAGGCGGCCAGGAAATTCAGGCCCAGCCCGAAACCCGTCTCGAGGATGGTGAACGCGTCGCGGCCGCGCCAGCGTTCGTCGATCGCGTTGCCGTCGAGGAACACGCTCCGGGCCTGCGCCAGGCCGCCGTCGGCCGAATGGTAGATGTCGCGGAACTCGGCGGACCACGGCACGCCGTCGGGCGTGCGGTCGAGGCGGGCGGGAACGACGCTGACGGGGTGACTCGCCATCGACCCATCATACCGCCGGGTGGGCGGCGGCCCGGGCGATCGGGAATAATGGCGGCTGAGCGCGACATGACCGAGGAAACACGATGGCCCTGGTTCTCGACCTGCCCGCCGGCCTTTCCGGCACCGCCGAGCTCGTCGTCGGCGACCAGCACACCGCGCCACGCGTCGGCAGCGGGCGCATCCGCGTGCTGGCGACGCCGGTGATGATCAACCTCATCGAGGCGGCGGCGCTCGCGGCGGTGGAGCAGTCGCTGCCGGAGCGGCACCAGAGCCTGGGCACGCGGCTCGACGTGACGCACGTCGCCGCGACGCCCGTGGGCATGCGCGTGCGCGCGACGGCGGAAGTGGTGCGCGTCGAGGGGCGCACGGTGCATTTCCGCGTGCGCGCCGAGGACGAGCGCGAACTCATCGGCGAGGGCACGCACGAGCGCGTGGTCGTGAACGTCGACCGCTTCGAGGCGCGCGTGGCGGAGAAGGCGTTCAGGGAATGACGGCCCCCTGCTTTCCTACGGCTTGCCCGCGGTGGCCTCGTCTTCCGCCATCTTCGTCGTGACGAACTTGTAGAGGTAGCCGCCGATCACGATGACGCCGACGATGACCGCAAGGCTCATCAGGCCGATGGGGCCGGAAAACAGTTCTCTCAGCATGGCGATACCTCCCGGGTCGGTGGACGCACCACTCTAGCGCCGGGCGGCGCGGGCGAACCCTGACGCGGGTCAAACGCCGTTCAGATCGCGTGGGCGGAGACGGCGAGCGGCCAAGGATAGGAGCCGGGCATGACCCCGGGCGAGAGGTCGAAGCGATAGCTCAGCTCGTAGGCCGAGGGCAGCCTCGTCGCCATGAGCGCGGGGCGCGATCCGCCCTCGGGGCCGACGTGCACGTCGCCCGCGAGACCCCTCACCGTCGCGCGGCGGAAGATGTCCGTGCGCGGCTGGAAGCTCACTTCCCACGTGGTGTTGCTCTGCACCTGGACCAACGAGGCGCGGTCGACCTCGACGTAGCCGCGCGCGATGTCCTGCGCCGTGACCTCGATGGCCTGCGGCTGGCGCAGCACCTCGAGACGCACCATCGGGAGCACCTTGATGGCGAAGCGCACCGTCTGGCTCGCGGCCTGCGCGGCCTCGGCGGGCTCGATGATCCCGGGGTTCGCCATCGCCATCGCCGCGGCGATGGTGGCGCCGACGAGTCTCGCCTGCAATGCGAGGGTTCTTTCCAGGACTTCGTGCGTGACGTGGCCGCCGGCGACCAGTTCCTCGCCGAGCTTGCGGCCGGATCGGCGCTGGGCCGCCAGCACGGCGTCCAGCAGCGATTCGGAAATGTGGCCCCCGGCGATCAGGAGGCTGCCCAGGCGCAGGCGCGCATCCGTCGGCGCCTCGCCGCGCTGGCGCCGCTGGAATTCGAGGAGCGCATCGCGCTCGGCGGTCGCGATGGTGCCCTTGCGGACCAGGACCTCGCCGATCCTCTCCCCGGTGCGAGCGGATTCGGTGAAGGCTTCGTCGACGGCATTGGCATGCCATTCGTGGAAGTCGGTGACCATCTCGCCCAGGCGGCGCGGCGGGCCTGCGGCCAGGCGGAAGAGCGCTTCGGGGTGGTTTCCGCGGATTTCGGGCAGCCATCGCTCGAGCAGGTCGCGCGCGGCGGGCGCGGCGGGCGAGTGGCGGTGCCGGGATGCAACGAGTGGCGAAAGGATCGACATGACGAACCCCCGCAATCGGGGCCATTTGGCCATTCCACAGTACGCCTTCGCGCCCGGCAGGGGGCGTCGCGGCGAATTGCGGTTGAAATGGGCGGCCGAATGCATGCTTTTCCTCTCGTCGTTCCTGCATCAACGGCTCTCCCGCCCCCTTTCTTGAGCGCGATCGGTGGAAAAGCAGGAGAAATACCGGGCTTATCCGCGGACGGGGCGGCGCATGGCCTCCAGGAGCTTGAGCCCCTGGTAGAGGATGGGGTCGCCCGGGCCGCCGTCGGGCGCGGCGAGGTTGACGGCGAGAGCCGGCCGGACGGCCTCGCGCGGCGTGCCGTTCACCTGGGCCACCCGGGCGCCGGGAAAGTGGAGGACGAGGCCCGAATTCGGCAGGCGCACCAGGCTCAGGTCCCCGCGCAGGCCCGCCATGGGCGTGCCGATGAGCGTGGCCTTCGAGACCGCCGAAAGGCCGATCGCCAGGGACTCGCCTTCGCCGGCGGTCCACCGGTCCACCAGCACCGCGAGCGGGCCTTCGTAGGTGAAGGGGCCGCGCGGGTTGACGCGCTGCGCCGCGGGCGTGGCCGCGCCTCGGGGCGCGCGCACGATCCAGGGCGTCTCGGCCTTCGCGAAGCGCGCGAGGAGCCGCTCCGCGACGGCGGGCGAGCCGCCGGACGGGGTCTCGCGCAGGTCGACGATCAATCCCCGGGTGTCCTTGAGGTAGGCGAGCGCCGCGTCGAAGTGCGCGACGAGCCCCGGGTCGCCGAGATTGTTCTTGATGCGCAGGTAGCCCAGGTCACGGTCCTCGCCGATCCGCCGCGCGATGATCGGCGGCACCTGCGCGGGCGGCACGTCGCTTCGCTCGACCTCGTAGCGCCGCGTGGCCGCCTTGCCCCGCGCCTCGATGGCGAGCGGGCCGGCCCACGGGCCCGCGAGCAGGCGGCACAGCGCGAAATCCCTCGCCTTCGCGTCCGACTGGCGCGACCGGGAAAGTCGCGCGCGAACCGCCGCGTCCACGGCCACGCCGTCGACGGAGACGATGCGCTGGCCCGGATGCAGCCCCACCGCGTCGGCGGCGCTGCCGGCGCGCACGGCAGCGAGGCGCGCCTCGCCCTCCACCCACTCGCCCCAGAGGTCCGTGGCGACGGGCACCGGGCGCGGCGAGCCCGGGTTGTGCGCGTCGAGGCCCACGTGGTGGTCCTCCAGCTCCGCGATGAGCCCTTCCAGCACCTCGATGAGGGCGGACCGGTCCTTCGCCGCAGCGGCCTTCGGGCGCCAGCGCGCGCGCGCGGCCTTCCAGTCGGCGGGCCGCTCGAGGAACGCGTAACCCTCGTCGATCGAGCGGCAGAGCGCGTCGAAGTCCGCGGCGGGCCCGGTCGCGGCGGCGCGCGCGGCGAACGGGACGGCGAGCAGCGTGGCGGCCGCCTCCCGCAGGAAGCGGCGTCTCGGGAAGGCGGGCCGGTTCAAGACGCGAGCTGCGGCAGGACGCCCTCGGGCAACGGCGTGCGCGCGACGTTGAGCACCATCGCGAGCGTGGCGTAGTAGCCGGCCAGCCCCGTGAGGTCGACGATGCCGCGCTCGCCGATGCGCTCGAGGGCGCGCGCGTAGGTGGTGTCGCTCACGGCGCGGTGGTCGAAGAGCTCGGCGAGGAAATCGTGGATGGCCGCGTGGTCCGCGTCCATGCCATCCGGCCGGCGTCCCTCGGCGAGGGCCTCGACGTGGCCCGGCGGCACGCCGGACTGCGCGGCGATGGGCGCGTGGACGTACCACTCGTATTCCTGCGACCAGCGCCTCGCCACGAAGAGGATCGCGAACTCCGAGAGCCGGGGAGCCAGCGCGCTGCGGTAGCGGAGGTACTCGCCCGTCCTCTGCAGGGGCGAGAGCAGGTCCGGGCTGCGAAGGAGCGGGACGAAGGGGCCGAACACGGCGCCGCGCGGGGTCGCCGCCAGTTCCTGCGCGACGCGCGCCTGCGCGGGCGTGTAGCTGCCCTCGGGCAGCGGCGGCATGCGGTCCGGCCCCTTCGCCATCAGACGACCTTCACGCTGATGTCGTACATGCCCTCGACGTGGCCGGTCATCACGTCGCCCTTCACGACCGGGCCGACGTTCTCGGGCGTGCCCGAGTAGATGATGTCGCCGGGGAAGAGCTCGTAGAACGTGGAGAGGTTCGCGATCTGCTCGGCGACGTTCCACGTCATCTGGTTGAGGTTGGCGTTCTGCTTCACGTTGCCGTTCACCTTGAGCCAGATGGGGCCCTTGGTGATGTGGCCGGTCGCCGAGGCCGGGTGGATGTGGCTGATGACCGCGGACCTGTCGAAGCTCTTGCCGACCTCCCAGGGCTTCTTCTGGTCGCCCATGGCGCGCTGCAGGTCGCGGCGGGTCATGTCCAGGCCGGCCGCGTAGCCGTACACCATCCCGAGCGCCTGGTCGGCGGTCACGTTGCGGCCGCCCTTGCCCAGGCACGCCACGAGCTCGATCTCGTAGTGGTAGTTCTTCGTGATCGGCGGATAGGGATGGTCGACGGTCACGCCCGGGGGCACGACCTGGATGGCGTCCGTGGGCTTCTGGAAGAAGAACGGCGGCTCGCGCGTGGGATCCGATCCCATCTCGCGGGCGTGGGCGGCGTAGTTGCGGCCGACGCAGTAGATGCGCCGCACCTGGTACTGCTCGTCGCGTCCGACGATGGGCACGGTGACGGGCGCCTGGCCGAACATCAGCCTGGGGCCCGAGGCGGCCGTGGGGCCGGGGCTCGCGCAGGCGGCGACGGTGGCGGCGCCGACGGCCGCGCCGGCGTTGAGGAACTGCCTTCTGGAAGCGCTCATGGGGTCTCCTCCCGGGAATGGTCCGAAGCCCGGTCGAATGCCGGGTGTCGCCATCGTAACGGAAGGCCGCGCCGCGCGCGGATGACCCGCGTCAATCGCCGCCGGCGGGGGAGCGCTCGTGGGGCAGCGAGACGGGTCCTTTCGCGGCGATGCCGTCGATGCGCGCGAGGCGCTCGTCGAGGACGTCGCCGCGGGTGTAGCCGGAGGCGAGGAGGAAGAACTGCTTGTGGGGATAGCCGGCCGCGATCGTGGGGAAGCCGCTCACGCCCATCTCGTGCGCGGTGGAGAAGTCGAGCGCGGTCTCGGCGCGCGCGGCGTCCGCGGCGAACGCGGCGAGGAAGGCGGCGCGATCGAGGCCCAGGCCTTCGGCCAGCTCCGCGAGGACGGCGGGCTCGGTGACGTCGTGGCCCTCGGCGTAGAACGCCGACTGCACGCGGCGCAGGTACGCGTGGGCCTTCCCGGGCGCCAGCATGCGCACGGTGACGACGGCGCGGCAGGCGGGCTCGGTGTCGTAGACGAAGCCGGGCCGCTCG
This sequence comes from uncultured Lysobacter sp., assembly GCA_964587315.1. GTDB lineage: Bacteria > Pseudomonadota > Gammaproteobacteria > Burkholderiales > Usitatibacteraceae > FEB-7. The sequence continues at coordinate 15,106 of CAZPLW010000029.1, read as the reverse complement.
AGCGCGGCGGAGGTGAGCGGCAGCCCGCTCTCCCGGCGCACGTGGTCCCAGTGGCCCGCGAGCATGTCGCGGAAGGCGGGGGTCATCGCCTCGCGATTCCCGGCGCGAAGCCCGCCCATGACGACGTCGAGCCGAAGGCCCGGGTGCCGCGCGAGGAAGGCGTCCAGCTCCGGCCCGAAGGCGTAGCACCACGAGCACATCGGGTCCGCGAAGTAGACGAGGAATCGTTCCATGGACGACTAGGCTACACGCGTCCCGAGCGCGACGGAGGCCACGCGGTTGCGGCCGCGGCGCTTGGCCATGTAGAGGGCCTCGTCGGCCCGGTTCACGAGGCGGTCGACGTCCTCCGGACCCTCGTCGATGCGCGCGGCGACGCCGGCGCTCGTGGTGACCTCGAGCTCGACGCCCTCGACCAGGAAGGGCTCGCGGGCCACCGCGGCGCGGATGCGGCCCGCGAGCGTCACGGCGCCCGGGCCGGCGACGTCCGGGACGAGGACGCAGAACTCCTCGCCGCCGTAGCGCACGAGCACGTCTTCCTTGCGCAGCTCCGCGCGCACGATGTCCGCGAAGCGCTGCAGCACGCGGTCCCCGACCAGGTGGCCGTGGGTGTCGTTCACCTTCTTGAAGTGGTCGAGGTCGAGCATCACGAGGGAGAGCGGCGTGTCGAAGCGGCGCGCGCGCGAGAGCTCCTTCTCCATGAGCTCGAGGAAGGTGCGGCGGTTGAACGCGCCGGTGAGCGGGTCGGTCGAGGCCAGTTGCTTGGCGGTGAAGTCGGCGCGCTCCGTCTGCATGAGCAGGAACGCGACGGAGGCGCCCAGGACGGTGGCGTAGCCCGCGAGCAGCGGCAGGGTGAGATAGAACGAGGCGTGCAGGCCGGTCGCCGCGGGGTCCGCCAGGGCCCCGATGGCGCGGGCGACGAGCGAGAGCGCGCCCACGACGTAGCTGCCGACGAGCAGTCCGCGCGTGGAGCCGGTGACGTCCGCGAGCGGCTTGGAGGCGAGCGCCGCCACGCCGCCCATGCCGGCCGCGAGGACCAGGCTGCCGAAGAACATGCGGGCCGTGGGCATCTCCACGGTGCCGGCGGTGACGGCGACCATGAGCGCGACGTACGCGAGCGGCGCGGCGGTCGGGATGGCGATGTGGCGGAAGTTCGCGAGGGCCCAGGCCGCGGCGGCCACCGCGGCGGCGAGCAGGCCGTTGGCCGCGACCACGTTGGCCGGGTGCGGCGAGTCGCCGCGCAGCGCGAACACCATGAAGCTCGCCGCCTGCAGCACGAGGCCGGCGATCCAGGGGCGGATGCCGTCGCGGCGCGTGCGTCCGGTGCCGATCCACAGCGAGGTGGCCAGCACGAGGTTGGTCACGACGAGGACGACGAAAAGGGTGGGTGCATCGATCATGGCTCCACTTTGGACCGCGACCCAGGCGGCGTCCGTGGCGGAGATCACAGTTTCACCCCCTCGCCCGTGACGGCTGTAATCCCCCGTGGCCAGCGCGGCGCGATTTGGTGAAGTGCGTCACATCAGGGGGCTATCTCGCGTTCACGAGGAGATTGCGCGTGAGCATCTCGGCGAACTTGGGCGGCGTGATGAAGCCCTTGCCCCAGCGCTCGTCGAAGTCGGCCGTCACGTTGGCGGCCACGATTTCCTCGAGCTTCCTGCCGTCCTTCAGCAGCTTCCGGATGCGGCCGGAGACCGTCTCGAGCATGTCGCGGTAGGCCTTGAGCTCCGCGCGGTTCGACAGCGGGCCGTGGCCGGGGATGATCTTCGTGCTGTCGTCGGAGAGGGCGATCACCCGGTCCGCCGCCGCGATGACGCCCTCCACCGTGCCGCCGCTCGAGGTGTCGATGAACGGGTACATCCCGCAGAAGTAGGTGTCGCCCATGTGCACGACGTTCGAGCCGCGGAAGAGCACGATCGAGTCGCCGTCCGTGTGCGCGCGCGGCGCGTGGTAGGCGTGGATCTCCTCGCCGTTCAGGTGGAAGGTCGTGTCGGCGGAGAACGTGATGACGGGCAGCGCCGCCTTCGGCGAGGGCTTGGTCTTCATGCCCAGGAACTCGATGAGCTGCTCCGAGTCCATGCGCTTCCTCACGTTGTCGTGCGCGACGATGATGCTGCCCGCCTTGCCGAGGTTCTCGTTGCCGCCCGTGTGGTCGAAGTGCCAGTGCGTGTTGAAGACGAAGGTCGCGGGCCTGGGCGTCACCGCCGCGATCGCGGCCGCGATCTTCGGCGTGAGCGGGGCGAACTGGTCGTCCACGAGGAACGTCGCGTCCGCGCCGGCCGAGAGGGCGAGGTTGCCGCCCGAGCCGACCATCATCCAGACGGTGTCCGAGAGCTTCGTGGTCTTGATCTCGACCTTGGAGAGATCCTGCGCGGCGGCGGGGTGCGCGAGCGCGAGGGCGAGGAGGCTGGCGGCGAGGACGGTCTTCACGAAGGCTTCTCCGGGGGGGTGCGGTCGCGCTCCCGCGCGATCCATTGGTCGATGCGCGCCTCGAGCACGGTGAGCGGCAGCGGGCCGTCGTCGAGGAGCGCGTTGTGGAAGCGGCGGAGGTCGAACGAGGCGCCCAGCGCCTTCGCGGCGCGATCGCGAAGCATCCGGATGCGCAGCTCGCCGATCTTGTAGCCCAGGGCCTGGCCGGGCCAGACGATGTAGCGGTCGGCCTCGGCGATGGCGAAGGCCTCGTGGAGGCCGGCGTTGTCGACGAGATAGCGGATCACCCGCTCGCGCGTCCACCCCTTCGCGTGCAGGCCCGTGTCGACGACGAGGCGGCAGGCGCGCAGCATCTCGGCCGAGAGCGCGCCGAAGCGGTTCTCGGGCTCGCGGTAGAAGCCCATCTCGTAGCCGAGCCGCTCGGCGTAGAGGGCCCAGCCCTCGCCGTAGGCCACGTACCACGCGGTGCGGCGGAAGTGCGGCAGGCCCTGCAGCTCCTGCGCGCGCGAGCCCTGCAGGTGGTGGCCCGGCACGGCCTCGTGCAGCAACGTCGCCTCGAAGTCGTACTTCGGGCGTGCCGCGAGGTTGGTCACGTTGGCCTCGAAGAAGCCCGCGCGCGATCCGTCGAGGGCGCCGGGCGAGTAGGAGTCCGCGTTGTCGCCCTGGCTCGCCTCCATCGCGCGGATGCCGTAGGGCAGGCGCGGCAGCTCCGCGAAGAGCCGCGGCAGCTCGGCGTCCGCGCGCTTGGCGATGTCGCGGTAATGGGCGAGGGCGTCCTCGCCGCGCGTGAAGTAGTAGCGCTTGTCGGTCTTGAGGTGCTGCTTGTAGCGCTCCAGGTCGCCTGCGTAGCCCGCCGCGGCGGCCGTCTTCTCCATTTCGCGGCGGATGCGGGCGACCTCCGCGAGGCCGATGGCGTGGATCTCGTCCGCCGTGAGGTTCGTCGTCGTGTGCTTTCGCACCAGCAGCTCGTAATAGGCCTTGCCCGCCGGGAGCGCCGAGGCCGAGAGCGAATCGGCGCCCTTCGGGATGTACTCGGTCTCGAGGAACCGCTTCAGCTTCGCGAAGGCCGGATGCACGCGTTCGGCGAGCACGCGGCGCGCCTCGGCCGCGAGGCGCTCGCGGTCGGCGGGAGCGACCGTATCCGGGTACCGCGTGAAGGGCGCCCAGAGGGGCGTCGCGGTGACGTCACCGCCGGCGAGCTTCTCGAACTGCCTCGGCACGGCCTGCATCGCCTCGCGCGGCGGGACCCATCCCGACGCGAGGCCGGCGCGCAGGCGGCCCTCGATCGCGTCCAGCGCCGCGGGCACCTGCTCGAGGCGGCGCAGGAAGTTGCCGTAGTCCGCCGCGTTCCGGAACGGCGTGCCGCGAGCGATGAAAGGCAGCGACTGCTGCGGGCCGGACATCGGCGTCACGGGGAAGGGGCCGTCCACCCACCCGGCGCCGAAGGGCAGCTTGCCGAAGAGGCGGTCCATCTCGAGGTGCTGCGCGAGATCGTCCAGCATCATGTCCCGCGAAAGCCGGTCCTGGGCATTGAGCTTGGCGGGGTCGAAGGCCTTGAGCTCGGCGAGCGCGCTCGCGGTGTGCCCGCGCCGGCGCATCACGGCGGCGGGGCCGAAGTCGGTGACGCGGTCGTCGAAACCCGGAAAGCCCAGGAGCGTCGCGTATTCGGGCGATTCCTCGAGGCCGAGCCGGAACTCTCGCTCGAAGAACGCGGCGAGCGCCGCGCTGGCCGGCGGCTCGGCGGCATGCCCCGGGAGGCCGGGAGCGACGAGCGTCGCGGCGAGCGCGAAGGCCGCGAGCCTCATTCGATCTTCCCGATGCGCTGGACCACCTCCGCGAGCTTCTTCGCGTCCGCGTCCCAGAAGGCGCGGAACTGCGGCTGGTCGAGGTACTGGAGCGGCGTCTGGACCCGGGCGAGGGCCGCGAGGAACGCGGGATCGGCGGCGGCGGCCTTCGCGGCCTCGCGCAGTTTCGCCACGACGGGCTCGGGCGTGCCGGCGGGCACGAACAGGCCCGTCCACTGCGAGAAGGTCGCGTCGTAGCCCAGTTCCCGCAGCGTGGGCACGTCGGGCAGCGCCGGGTGGCGCGATTCGCCCCAGCTCGCCAGCACGCGCACCTTGCCGGCCTGCACGTGGCCCAGGACCGTCGAGGGGCCGGTGGAGACGGCGTCCACGCTGCCGCCCAGCAGCGCGACCACCGCGGGGCCGGCGCCGGTGAAGGGCACGTGCAGCATCTTCGCCCCGCCCGCCGCCGAGAGCATCTCCATCGGCACGTGCATCGTGCCGTAGTTGCCCGAGGAGCCGTAGGGGATCGTTCCCGGCGACTTCCTCGCCGCCTCGATCATGTCCTTCGCGCCCTTCCACGGGCTGTCCGCGCGCACGGCGAGCACCGTGGGGTCGGCCGTGAAGCGCGCGATGGGAACGAGCTGGCCGAGCTGGAACATCGGTTCGCGCCCGAGGATGCGGTCCGCCGCGGGGATGATGGAGATCGACGAGAGGGCGAGCAGCACCGTGTAGCCGTCGGGCTTCGCGCGCGCCACGTACTGCATGCCCACCCCGCCGCCCGCGCCGGCCTTGTTCTCCACGATGACGGGCTGCTTGAGGATGCGGCCCATCGCCTCGGCCACGGGACGCGCGGTGATGTCCGCGACGCCGCCGGGCGGGAAGGGGACGATCATCGTGACCGAATGGGTGGGGTAGTCGGCCTGGGCGAAGGCGCTCGAGGCGGCGAGGGCCAGCGCGAGGGCGGCCAGATGGCGGATCGGGTTCATGGTGGCGGTCCGGGGCGGGGAGGGCGCCATCCTACCGTCAAGCTGAAGGGGACGCACACTTTCAGGAGCGGTTGCGGCAGCGTCCGCTCCTGAAAGTGTGCGTCCCCTTCAGCTACCCTTCAACGCGAGAAGTACCGCCCTTGTACCCAAGCCCCCGCGAACATCCCGCCCACCGCCAGCAGCAGCGGCCAGTTGCCGGTGCCGATCCCGGCGATCGCGGGCCCCGGGCACACGCCCGAGATTCCCCATCCCATCCCGAAGATCGCGGCGCCCACGAGGGTGCGCGCGCCGGGCGTCGCGACGTGCTTCTGGAACGCGCCGCCCAGCAGCGGCCGCGCGAGGAGGCGCGGCGCGAGCTGGTAGGTGACGAGGGTCACCATCGTCGCGCAGCCCAGCACGGCGAGCAGCCCCAGGTCCTCGAAGCGCAGGAACGAGAGCACGATCTCCGGCTGCACCATGCCCGAGACCGCCAGGCCCAGGCCGAAGAGCGCGCCGCCCGCGAGCACGAACAGCATCCGCACGAAGGTCATTTGAGCCACCCCACCAGGTGGGCCGTGCCGATGGCCGTGGCGAGGAAGGTGATCACGGCGAGGAGCGAGGGCACCTGCAGCGAGGCGAGCCCGCAGATGCCGTGCCCGGCCGTGCAGCCGTTGGACAGCCTCGCCCCGAAGCCCGCGAGGAAGCCGCCGGCGACGAGTTGCCAGGCGGGCACGTGGGTGAGCGCGAGCGCGGCGGGGGCGAAGGCGGCGAACGCGAAGGCGCCCAGCACGAAGCCGGCGGCATAGACGAGCCGCCAGCCGCGCGTCGAGAGGTAGCGCGCCTCGCGAAGGCCCGGCGCCTTCGAGAACCACGACAGCGTGGCGGAGAAGAAGCTGCTCGTGCCGCCCACCAGCCCCGTCGCGACGAAAAGCAGGCTCACGCCCAGGCCGATGAGCACGCCCCCGAACGCGTAGTGCGCGATGCCGAGCGGAAAGTACGACGCCATCAGCGGATCGGCGGGCGCGTGGCGGGCGCGATGTCCAGCTCCTCCGCGATGGGCCGCGCGGGGAAGTGGAAGGGCACGGGGCCGTCGGGCTGCGCGTGCAGGAACTGGCGCGTGAAGGGGTCGTCCGAGCGCAGCATCTCGTCGGTGGGGCCGTGGGCCACGATCTTCCCGTCGCCCATGAGGTAGAGGTAGTCGGCCAGCTTGAGCGCCTCGGGCACGTCGTAGGTGACGACGACCGAGGTGCCGCCCAGCGCGTCGCTCAGCGTGCGGATGAGGTGGCAGATCACGTTGAGGGTGATCGGGTCCAGCCCCGCGAAGGGCTCGTCGTAGATGAGCAGGTCCGGGTCGAGCGCGATGGCCCTCGCGAGGGCGACCCGGCGCGCCATGCCGCCGGAGAGTTCCGTGGGGAAGAGGTCGCGCGCCCCGCGCAGGCCGACGGCGTTCAGCTTCATTTTCACGAGGTCGGCGATCACCTCCTCCGGCAGGCCCGTGTGCTCGCGGATCGGGAAGGCGACGTTGTCGAAGACCGTGAGGTCGGAGAAAAGCCCGCCCTTCTGGAACATCATCCCGATCTGGCGGCGCAGCGCGTAGAGGCCGTCGTGGTCGAGGGCGTGCACGTCCTGACCGCACACCTTCACCGTGCCCCGCGCGGGCCGGAGCGCCCCGCCGATGAGCTGCAGCAGCGTCGTCTTGCCGCAGCCGCTCGTGCCGAGGATGGCGACGACCTTGCCGCGGGGGATGTCAAGCTCGAGCCCCGAGAGCACCTGGCGCCTGCCGTAGGCGAAGTGCAGGTCGCGGATCTCGATGAGGTTGTCGCAGGAGAAAGCGGCGTCCATGCGGGCATTGTAAGCTAGGGGTCTCACCTAAGGAGATGCCCATGGCGGAGATCCGCAACCTCGCGGTCTTCTGCGATTTCGAGAACGTCGCCCTCGGCGTCCGGGAAGCCAACTACAACAAGTTCGACATCAGCAAGGTCCTCGAGCGCCTGCTCGTCAAGGGCAGCATCGTGGTGAAGAAGGCCTACTGCGACTGGGAGCGCTACAAGGAGTTCAAGGCGCCCATGCACCAGGCCTCCTTCGAGCTGATCGAGATTCCCCACGTGCGCATGTCCGGCAAGAACTCGGCCGACATCCGCATGGTCGTGGACGCGCTGGACCTGTGCTACACGAAGAGCCACGTCGACACCTTCGTGATCGTCTCCGGCGATTCCGACTTCTCGCCCCTGGTCTCCAAGCTGCGCGAGAACGCGAAGACCGTGATCGGGATCGGCGTGAAGAAGAGCACGTCGGACCTGCTCATCGCCAACTGCGACGAGTTCATCTACTACGACGACCTCGTGCGCGAGCAGCCCAAGCGCCAGGCCCATCCCCGCAAGGCCGAGGGCAAGGCGGCCGAAGGCAAGGCCGCGGCGCCGTCCAAGAAGGACGACGCGCCCGCCGTGCCCGGCGGCGGCAAGAAGCAGGAGGCCTTCGACCTCGTGCTCGAGACGATCGACGACATGATCGACGAGCGCGGGCCCGAGGAGACGCTCTGGGGCTCGATGGTGAAACAGGCCATCAAGCGCCGGAAGCCCGGCTTCAGCGAGAGCTACTACGGCTACCGCTCGTTCAACCACCTCCTCGAGGAACTCGAGGACAAGGGCCTCATCGACCTGGAGCGCGACGAGAAGAGCGGCGGCTACACCATCCGCAGCGTGGCGCCCGACGACATCGACTAGCGGGGGGCGTCGCCTGTCCCGCGGAAGCACGTCGCTTCGATTTCACGACGACGTCTCCACGGGCACGGTCCCATCGAGGCCGGGGGATGGATCGGCAAATTCATGGCGGCGCGGACGTCGCCGGATTGCCTCCCGGGTTCATGGGGAGGCAATCGTTGGATGGGTCGATTTCCGGGGCATGTCGTGTGTTGACTTGCCCCGGAAATCGGGGCACCCATCGCGCAAGAGTCCGTGATTGCGCCGCCTTGAATTTGCCGATCCATCCCCCGGCCTCGATGAACCCTCATTTCCCCCGGTCTCGATGAACCCTCTTTGATCGAAGGGCACGATCCCGGTGAGCGGGTTCACGGCAGGGCCGGTGGCGTGGTGCGCCGTTCGAGGACGAGGCGGATCGCCTCGTCGAGCCGGGCCCGCCACGCCGAGTCGACCGTGAACGGCTCCGCCGCCCGCGCAGTCCACGTGCGCTCGCCCGCCTTCGCCGTGGCCGCGGCGCCGCTTCGCGCGAGGAAGACGTCCGTGAGGTTGCCGGGGTCGCCCGTCGTCTTCGTGTAGAGCGCCAGGAACTGCCCGCCCGCCGGCACGAGCCCCATGTAGTCCCCGAGGAAGAGCCCGTTCGCCTGCGGCGCCGTCGCGAGGTCGAAAGGGCCGTCGAGCCGCGTCTCGCTCCAGGTGACGCCGTCGCCCGAGCGCGCCAGGAAGTACCCGGTGACGAGGGGCACGCCCGCCGGGGTGTCGTCGCGCAGGTCGAAGTAGGTGACGCCGATCGTGCCGTCGGCGCGCACGGCGACGGACGGCGTGAAGGCCTGCGCGCCCAGGTCCGGGTTCACGCGCACGGGCGCGCTCCACGTGAGGCCGCCGTCCGTCGAGCGCGAGTAGGCGATCTCGTCGCGCGCCCCGCCCGAGAAGCGCGAGTCCTGCCACACGACGTGCAGCGCGCCGTTCGGGCCCGCCGCGGCCTGCGGAATCTGCGTGCCGTCGCGGATGCGCAGGGCGCTGCCGGGATCGCGCGTGCCGATGGACAGCAGGTCGGCGATCCGCGTCGCCGGGGACCAGGTGGCGCCGCGATCGGTCGACCGGATCGCCTTGAGCGAGGCGCGGCCCGACGTGCCCGGCCCGCTCTCCAGGTGGGCGAAGACGAGGACCAGCGTGCCGCCCGGCAGCACGACGACGAGATTGCCGATGGTCTGGTTGTTCGAGCCCGGGTCGAAGGCGACGCGCACCGGCTCCCACGTGACGCCCGAGTCCGTGGTGCGCGTGAACATCGTGGGCCCGTAGCCGCCCGGCTGCAGGCGGTCCCACGTCGCGTAAGCGAAGCGCCCGTCGAAGGGGTCGGCGGTGATCGTGTTCTTGTCGTGGAAGAAGGGCGCCGTGTCCGTGACGAGCGCGACCGGGTCGGCCCACGTGCGGCCGCCGTCCGTGGAGCGCGATACGAGCATCGCGTTGACCGAGCCGGCGACGAACGACGCCCCGGTGGTCGCGAGGCCCATGGAATAGGCGGTGCCGCCGGCGCCGAACGCGACCCACGGATCGGTGGCGCGCGCGAAGTTGCCGCCGTTCACCGCCGTGCCGCCGCCGCATTGCGAGAAGGGCATCGCGCGCCGCGCCCAGGTGCGGCCGCCGTCGAAGGAGACCGCGGTCACGACTCCCCGCGCCGAGCCGCTGGACCAGCGGTCCTGCTGCCACGAGGCGATGAGGTGGTCGGGGTCGAGGGGGTTCACCGCGACGTGCGGCTCGACCTCCGCGTTCACGTAGTTCGTGACGCCGGTGTCGCCGCACGCGAGGGGGAAGGGACTCGGCCCGGACGCCAGGAACGAGGTCGACGCGGACGCGCCGCACGGAACGCCCGTGAGCGGGCCGACGGCGCGCGAGAGATCGACCGTGAACGACTGCGACAGGTTGAACGTCACGCGCATCGCGGAACAGCTCACGTAGGCGAGCGTGGCGGTGCCCGCCTGGGTGATCGTCACGTCCTCGGGCCGGAACGACGGGCCGAAGCGCCCGCCGGCGCCCGTGAGCATCGGCATCGTGATCGAGGTCGCTCCCGGCGCGTAGTCCGCGTTCCCGACGTACCAGGTGGCCGCGCCATCGGCGCCGTAGGTGAAGTAGGCGAGGTAGGCGACGTGGCGACCGCCCACCGACTCGAAGGTGATGAACTGGCCTTCGCGCGCGCGGGCCGGGTTCCACCAGTGGCCCGACATCGTGCCGTCGAACGTCTGCGCGAGGGCGGGGAGGGCGGCGAGGGCGGCGACGAGCGCGGCGGCCGCGGCGGCGAGCGCCAGGGAGAGCGGGCGGGAGCGGTACACGGTTCCTCCGGTTCGGAAGAATGGGGCGTCGCCGCGAGTCTATCGCGGGCGAAATGCCGAATTTGTCGCAATCGGTGACAGGCCCGGTCCCCGGGCGGGGCGTAAAATGGGCCCACAACACCGGACGCCGCGCACGTCGCCAACAAACCTAGGGAGAACCACGATGGGCCTCATCGATCGCGTCAAGAACATCCTGCTGAAACCGAAGGACGAGTGGGCCGTCATCGAAGGCGAGACGAGCTCCACCGCGGACCTGCTGGGCGGCTACGTCGCCCCGCTCGCGGGCATCGCCGCGCTGTGCGGCTTCATCGGCAGCACCGTCATCGGCCACAGCATCCCGTTCGTCGGCACGTACCGCACGCCCATCTTCTGGGGCATGGGCATCGCGGTGCTCACCTTCGCGATGGCGTTCGTGAGCGTCTTCATCGTCTCGTTCATCATCGACGCGCTGGCCCCCACGTTCGGCGCGCAGAAGAATTCCGCGCAGGCGATGAAGGTCGCGGTGTACGCGTACACGCCGGGCTGGGTGGCGGGCGTGCTCAACATCCTTCCGATGCTCGCCCTCCTGGGCATCCTCGCCGCGCTCTACGGCATCTACCTGCTCTACCTCGGCCTGCCGCGGCTCATGAAGAACCCGCAGGAGAAGTCGATCGGCTACACCGCGGTGGTGGTGATCTGCGCGATCGTGGTGAGCATCGTCCTGTCGGTCATCGTCGGCACGGTGTCCGCGCTCGCCGGCGGCGGGATGATGGGCATGATGGGCGGGGGCGCCTCGTCCTCCGGCATCACCGTCGACAAGGACTCCCCGATGGGCAAGCTCGAGGGGTTCGGCAAGCAGATGGAACAGGCCGGCAAGAAGCTGGAGGCCGCGCAGAAGAGCGGCGACCCCAACCAGCAGATGGCCGCGGCCATGGAAGGCCTGGGCACGATGCTGGGCGGCGGCAAGCGCTACGAGCCGCTCGCGCTCGACGTGCTGAAGCCCGTGCTGCCCGACTCCGTCGCCGGCCTGCCGCGCAAGGGCCAGAGTTCCGAGCGCGGCGGTCCCCCGGGCCTCGAGATGGCCAAGGCCCAGTCGGAGTACGGCGACGCGGGCGGCAAGTCCATCCGCATCGAGGTGACCGACACCGGCGGCGCGGCGGGCCTCATGGGCCTCGCGGGCTGGACGATGACGCAAGGCGAGAAGGAGGACGACCGCCGCATCGAGCGCACGCGCAAGGAAGGCGACCGCTTCATCCACGAGAAGATCTCGAAGACGGGCGGCGACAACGAGTTCTCGCTGGTGCTCGGCAACCGCTTCATGATCGAGGCCCGCGGCCGCGGCGTGTCGTTCGACGAGCTGAAGGGTGCCGTCGCGTCGCTGGACCTGAAGAAGCTCGAATCGTTGAAGGGTTCCGGGGCGAAATGACCCGGATCCGCCCGCCTTTTCCGGCGCTGCCGCGCGGGCCGAAGGGGACATAGTCCGGGTATCGAGCCCGTTGCGGAGTGCCCTTGCGATGAACGCCCCGTCCTTCCTTGCCGCGGCCTTCCTGCTGGGTCCGGGGCTCGCGTGGGCTGCAGAGCCGACGCGCTGGAACTGCGTCTACGCCCCGGTCGACGGTGAATTCATCGCCTGCCAGCTGGTCTCGGCTTCCCTCGAGCTTCCGGCCGGCCGGCCGTCGCCGGCCGGCCGGGATCGCCTTCCGAAGCTGGTGAGGGACATCCGCGACGACCCGGCGTCGCTCGACGAGAAGACCGTCGTCATCCCTCTGCACAACACGCCCATCGACATGGCGCGCACCGCGCAGCTGGCGCGGGCCGTGATGTGCGGATCGCGGGCCGACTGCGAGGTCGCCTTCCACGCCGAGCGGCAGGGCCTCGTCCAGCCGACCCACACCGGCAGCCGCCCCGCCGGATCGCGCCCCGCGATCGGATACCTGCGCCGGTAGGTCGTTTCGACTTGACCGGCGGTGCGCTGTCACGGCACAGTCGGTGCGACGGTGCGCGGCGCGCGCGCGCCGCGTTCCCGAGTTGCCCAGCCCACCTTTCGCAGGAGCTTTCCGATGATCTCCCGGACCGTGTCCATTGCCTTCGCCGCGGCGCTCGTTCTCGGTGCCGCCCTGCCCGCCGCCGCACAGAAGAAGGGCGGGACCCTCACCTACACGTTCCAGCCGGAGCCCACGGCCATGTCGACGATCTCGACGACGGCCGTGCCGGTGTCCCTCGTCGCCTCCAAGATCTACGAGAGCCTGCTGGAGTACGAAGGCCCCGGCATGAAGCCGCTGCCGGGCCTCGCCGAGTCGTGGACGGTGTCCAAGGACCGCCTCGCGTACACGTTCAAGCTGAGGAAGGGCGTCACCTGGCACGACGGCAAGCCCTTCACCAGCGACGACGTGAAGTTCAGCATCGAGAAGGTGGTCACGCCCTTCCACTCGCGCGGCAAGACCTATTTCGGCGAGGTGTCGGCGATCGAGACGCCCGATGCGAACACGGTCGTGTTCAAGCTGAAGAGCCCGGTGCCGTACTTCCTGCGCGCCTTCCAGGCGAGCGAGTCGCCGATCATGCCGCGCCACGGCTTCACGGACGACGAGATCAAGGAAGGCAAGATCCGCACGGCGAAGATCATGCAGGCGCCCATCGGCACGGGCCCGTTCAAGCTCAAGGAGTGGAAGAAGGGCAGCCACGTCATCCTCGAGCGCCACCCCGGCTACTGGAAGGCCGGCAAGCCGTATCTCGACCAGGTGGTGCTGCGCGTCATTCCCGACGGCGCCGCCCGCGCGATCGCCGTGGAAAAGGGCGAGGTGGACCTCGCGCCCATGAGCGGCCTGCCGCCGGCGGAGGCCCAGCGCCTGGGCAAGCTCCCGACGATCACCGCCTCGCAGGAGGGCAACGAGGGCCTGGGCCCGATCATGTGGCTCGAGGTGAACAACCGCTCGAAGCCCCTGGCCGACGTCGCGGTGCGCCAGGCCATCAGCCTCGCGATCGACCGGAAGCGCCTCGTCGACGTCATCTGGTACGGCCAGGGCAAGCCCGCGAGCGGCCCGATCGTGAGCGGCAACCCGAACCACTTCGACAGGAAGCTGAAGCCCCTCGAGTACGACGTCGACAAGGCCAACAAGCTGCTCGACGGCGCCGGCTACAAGCGCGGCAAGGACGGCGTGCGCTTCAAGCTCACGCAGAATTTCCTGCCCTACGGCGAGGAGTGGGTGCGGCAGGCGGAGTTCATCAAGCAGGAGCTGCGCAAGGTGGGCATCCAGGTCGAGACGCAGAGCCTCGACATGGGCGGCTGGCTCAAGCGCATCTACACCGACTGGAATTACGACTTCACCAGCAACTTCACGCACAACTACCCCGATCCCACGATCGGCGTGCAGCGCGCCTTCATCTCGACCAACATCAAGCGCGGCGCCACCTTCAGCAACTCGATGGACTACGCCAACGAGAAGCTGGACGCCCTCTTCAGGAAAGCCGCGCAGACGGAGGACGGCCCGGCGCGCAACAAGTACTGGGAGGAGATCCAGGCCATCCTGAGGAACGACCTGCCCGTGATCTTCCTCATGGAGATGAGCTACACCCACGTGTGGAACAAGCGCGTGCACGGCCTCGTCACCAACGGCGTCTCGATGTATTCGAGCTGGGATTCGGTGTGGGTCGACTGACCCGTGGACGGTAGCGCCGTCCGCAGGCCCGGCAGCGCCCCTCCGATGCCGGCATGAGGAGCGGCACGGCCCTCTTCGTGCTGCGCCGGCTCGCGCAGCTCGTGCCCGTCGTCCTCGCCATCGCGGCGCTCAACTTCGCGCTGGCGAAGATGGCCCCGGGCGACGCGGCCGACATCCTCGCGGGGCAGATGGGCCACGCGACGCTCGAGTTCACCGAGCAGCTGCGGCGCGAGTTCGGGCTGGACCTGCCGGTCCTCGAGCAGTTCCTCGCCTACATGGGGCGCATCGCGCGGCTGGACCTGGGCGTGTCGCTCATCCAGCAGCAGCCCGTCGTCGAGCTGATCCTGGACCGTCTGCCGGCGACGCTGCTCCTCATGATCACCGCGCTCGTCCTCGCCATCGCGACGGGCGTGGCGCTTGGCGTGGCGGCCGCGCGCCGTCAGGGCACGTGGGTCGACAACCTGATCTCCGTCTGCGCGCTCCTCGTCTACGCGACGCCGGCCTTCTGGCTGGGCCTCATGCTCATCGTGTTCTTCTCCATCCGGCTGGACCTGCTGCCCTCCGGCGGCATGATGCAGATCGGGGTGGCGCAGTCGGCCGCGGGCCGGGCGCTCGACGTCGCGCGCCACCTCATCCTGCCCGCGGCGACGCTGGGCCTCTTCTACGCCGCGGTCTACGCGAGGCTCATGCGCGCCTCGATGCTGGAGGTGTACGGCCTCGACTTCATCACGACGGCGCGCGCCAAGGGCCTGTCGGAGGGCGTCATCGCGTGGACTCACGCCCTGCGCAACGCGCTGCTGCCGGTGGTGACGCTCGCGGGCATGCAGGTGGGGCACCTGCTGGGCGGCTCCGTCCTCATCGAGACGGTGTTCGGCTGGCCGGGGCTGGGGCGACTCGTCTTCGACGCCCTCGTGCAGCGCGACCTGAACCTGCTCCTGGGCATCCTCTTCGTCTCCTCGGTCGTCGTCGTGCTCGTGAACCTCGCGGTGGACCTCGTCTACGGCCTGCTCGACCCGAGGATCACGCACAAGTGAACGCGCTCGGCGCCTTCTGGCGGCGATTCCGGAACAACCGCGCGGCGGTGGGCGGGCTCATCGCCCTGGCCGCCGTCGTGGCCCTCGCGCTCGCCGGCCCGATGCTCTACCCGGTGGACCCGTTCGACATGGTGGGGCAGCCCTCGGTGCCGCCGGGGGGCGAGCAGGTCCTGGGCACGGACGTGGCCGGGCGCGACATGCTCGTTCTCACCGGACCGCCGATGCGGGGCAAGGG
>CAZPLW010000028.1:0-26698 GCA_964587315.1 uncultured Lysobacter sp. | reverse complement strand
TGATCCTAAAAAGCTGTGGTCCTTTTCATGCTGCCTGCCCGCCGGAGCGGCGCGGCACGGCCTTCGGCGTCTACAACCTCGCGGGCGGGCTCGCGCTGCTCGTCGCGAGCGTGCTCGCGGGCGCGCTCTGGCAGGCGCTGGGCGCGCAGGCCACGTTCGTCGCCGGCGCGGCGCTCGCGCTCGCCGCGCTCGCGCTCACGCGCTTCGCGGGACGTTGACGGGGGAAGCGCCGGGCACGGCGCGGCGCTCGGACAGGTAGGCGGCCATCTCGGCGGCCGCCATGGGACGCGCCACGAGGTAGCCCTGCATCTCGTCGCACCCGCGCTCGCGCAGGAACTGCACCTGCGCCTCGTGGTCGACGCCCTCGGCGATGACGGTGATGCCGAGATTGCGCGCGAGGTCCACCACCGCGCCCGTGATCGCGGCCGCATCGGCGTCGCCGGGCACGTCGCGCACGAAGGTGCGGTCGATCTTGAGCTTGTCGATGGGCCAGCGCTTCAGGTGCGCGAGCGAGGAGTGGCCCGTGCCGAAGTCGTCGATCGCGAGCTTCACGCCGAGGGACTTGAGGCCCTCGAGGGTGCGCTTGAGATCCGCCGTGTCCGCGACCAGCATGCCCTCGGTCAGCTCGAAGGCGAGCCAGGCGGGCTCGAGGCCCGTCTCGGCGAGGACCTTCTCCACCTCCTCGACGAGGTTCCTCTGCTTGAACTGGATGGCCGAGAGGTTCACCGCGATGGGCACCTTCGGCAATCCCGCGTGCTGCCACAGGCGGTTCTGGCGGCAGGCCGCGCGCAGCACCCACGCCCCGATGGGCATGATGAGGCCGCGCTGCTCGGCCACCGGGATGAAGTCGTTCGGCATCACCACCCCGCCGTCGGCCTGCGGCCAGCGCACCAGCGCCTCGATGCCCACGAGCCGCCCCGTGTCCACGCGCACCTGCGGCTGGAAGTGCAGCAGGAAGCCCTCGTCGCGGATCGCCTCGCGCAGCCGCGACTCGAGCGAGAGGGTGTTGAAGGCGGCCTGCGACAGGCGCTCGCTGAAGAACTGGTAGTTGGCGCGGCCGCGGTCCTTGGCGAGGTACATCGCGGCATCGGCGTTCATGATGAGCGTGTCGGCGTTGGCGCCGTCGCGCGGGAAGACCGCGATGCCGATGGACGGGCTCACGGTGAGGCTCTGGCCGTCGATCATCACCGGCTCGCAGACCGCGGCGAGCAGCTTCTCGGCCACCGCCACCGGCGCCTGCTCGCTGTCCAGGTCCGGCAGCACCACGAGGAACTCGTCGCCGCCCAGGCGCGAGACCACGTCGACGCTGCGCAGCGCGTCCTCGATGCGGCTCGCCACCACGCGAAGCAGCGCGTCGCCGGCCGCGTGGCCCAGCGAATCGTTCACCGTCTTGAAGTTGTCGAGGTCGAGGAAGATCACGCCCACCTTCGCCTCGCGCCGCTTGGCCGAGGCGAGGATGAACTCCAGCCGGTCCATGAGGAGCGTGCGGTTGGGCAGGCCCGTGAGGACGTCGTGGTGCGCGAGGAACTGGATGCGCGCCTCGGCTTCCTTGCGGTCGCTGATGTCGCGCACCACCGTCATGCGCAGGGGCTGGCCCTTGAAGGGCATCACCTTGCCGGTGTACTCGACCGGGATGCGCCGGCCGTCCTTCGCGAGGAGCGCCGCCTCGTAGGGCCGCTCGTATCCCATGCGGATGTTGTTCATGACGAGGTCGCGGCAGTCCGGCGGCACGAACGAGAGCACGGGCTGGCCGACCATCTCCGCGTGCGTGCAGCCCGACAGGCGCAGCGCCGCGTCGTTGCAGTCGGTGATGATGCCGCGCTCGTGGAAGACGATGCCCTCGTGCGTCGCGTCCGAGAACTTGCGCAGCCGCTCCTCGCTCTCGCGCACGGCCTGCTCGGCGAGGCGGTGGCGGGTGATGTCGTTGATGAGCACGAAGGCCGCGACGGCCTCCCCGGCGTCCGAGAGCTGCGGCAGCAGGTTCACCTCGAGGATGCGCGTCGTGCCGTCGCCGGCGATGATCGGGCGCTCGTAGGTGACCGTCTCGCCCTTCACCACCCGGGCGATGTGCGGGCCGATCTCGGCGTAGCCGTCGGGCCCGATCACCTCGCGGACCGTGTGGCCGACGATGCTCTGCTCGTTCCAGCCCCACATCCGGGCGTAGTTCTTGTTGGCGAAGATGCAGCGCAGGTCCTCGGCCGCGAAGTAGGCGATGAGCACCGGCACGTTGTCGGCGAGCAGGCGGATCTCGCGCTCCTTGGCGCGGGCGGCGAGCTCGGCGTTGCGGCGCTCGCTGATGTCGTGGCAGGTGCCGAGGTACCCGGCGAGCCGCCCGTCGTCGTCGGTGACGGGCTCGGCCGAGAGGTGCACCCAGCCGTACTCGCCGTCGGCCCGGCGCAGGCGGAATTCCGTCTCGAAATGCCCGCGCAGGCCGAAGGCCTCGGTCCACTGCCGCCCCAGGCCGGCGCGGTCGTCGGGGTGCACCGACTCGAGCCAGCCCGGCCCGCGCTCGCGCGTGATGCTGCGGCCGGTGTAGTCGGCCCAGGCCTGGTTCACGAACGAGCAGCCCCCTTCCGCGTCCGCGCACCAGACGAGGCTCGGAAAGGCGTTGAAGAGCGCCGCATGGGCCGAGGGGTCGTCGAGGATCTCGGCGACGCTTCTCAGACGCGGGTCGGCGGGCTTCACGGCCATGGGTGACGGGGGTTCACGGGTGCCATGGGACCAAAAGTTAGCACGGGCCCCAAAACGGCCCTGTGCGGCGCAGCACAGGAACAATTGCAATCGAAACCAACACTTGGACTGCTAGAATCATTCCCAAAAAGCCGTCCGCTGTCCGCAGAATCGCACATTCCGAGGAGCCCCCCCATGAATCAGCCCCTGGCCCGGCGCATCGCGTTCGCGATCGCCTCCACGCTCGTCCCCCTCGCCAGCCTCGCCGACACGGTCACGGTGGTGACGTCCTTCCCGAAGGAACTCACCACGGCCTACAAGAAAGCGTACGAGGCCAGGCATCCCGGCGACAAGCTCGAGATCCTGAACAAGAACACCGCCGCCGGCATCGCGTACGTGCGCGAGCAGCCGCCGGGCTCGCGCCCCGAGGTCTTCTGGGCCTCCGCCCCGGACGCCTTCGAGGTGCTCTCCACCGGCAAGCTGCTCGTGAAGATCGGCCCGGGCAACCCGGCCATCCCGGCCAAGGTGGGCAACTATCCGGTGAACGACCCGGAGGGCTTCTACAGGGGACAGGCGCTCGCCGGCTACGGCCTCATGTGGAACACGCGCTACCTCAAGGCCAACAACATCCCCGAGCCGAAGGAGTGGGTGGATCTCGTGAAGCCCGTCTACTTCGGCCACCTCGCGATCTCGAGCCCGTCGCGCTCGGGCACCACGCACCTCACGGTCGAGACCATCCTGCAGGGCGAGGGCTGGAGCAAGGGCTGGGCGCAGATGCTCGCCATCACCGGCAACTGCGCGGCCATCACCGAGCGCAGCTTCGGCGTGCCCGACGGCGTCTCGAACGGCCAGTTCGGCATCGGCCTGGTGATCGACTTCTTCGGCCTCGCGGCCAAGAACTCCGGCATGCCGGTCGAGTTCGTCTACCCGTCGGTCACGTCGATCGTCCCGGCCAACATCGCCCTGGTCGACGGCAGCAAGAGCCCCGAAGGCGGCAAGCGCTTCATCGAGTTCACGCTCTCCGAGGAAGGCCAGACGCTCCTGCTGCAGAAGGAGATCAGCCGCCTGCCCGTGCTGCCCACGATCTACGCGAAGGCCCCGGCCGGCTACCCCAACCCCTTCGGCGGAAAGATCCAGGCCAAGGTGAACTTCGACTCGAACCTCTCCGAGTCGCGCTACTACGTCGTGCTCTCGATGTTCGACCAGGCGATCACCTTCCGCCACAAGGAGCTCGTGGCGGCGACCAAGGCGATCCACGAGGCCGAGAAGCGCCTCGCCGGCAAGAAGAGCCCCGCCCTCGACGAGGCGAAGAAGCTCGTCCTCACGCCCGTGGTCGACGAGAAGCAGGCCGCCGACCCGAAGCTGCTCGCCCTCTTCAAGGCCGACAAGAAGGACGCCGAGGCCTCGAAGGCCAAGGCGAAGGTCGAGGAGGAATGGGCCACGAAGGTGAAGGCCAACTACGCGAAGGCCGTCGAGCTGGCGAACGGCGCGAAGTGAGGCGCGTCGTCCCCGCGAAGGCTGGATTCCCGCCTCCGCGGGAATGACGTTGCCTTGACCCGCACCTCCCCCGCCGTCGCCGCGGTCGCCCTCGCGATCGCGGCCTTTCTCCTCGCGTTCCTCGTCGTCCCGGTGTCGGCGGTGGTCTACACCGCCTTCGCCGACGGCCACGGCGGCTTCACGCTCGCGCACTTCGCGGCTTTCGCGCAGATCTCGCTCATGCGCGAGTCCTTCGCGAACAGCCTGTACGTGGCCGGCCTCACGGTGGCCTTCGCCACGCTCGTCGCCGTGCCCCTCGCCTACCTCACCGTGCGCTTCCAGTTCCGCGGCGCGATCCTCATCCAGACCCTCGGCGTGCTGCCGCTCGTGATGCCCGCGTTCGTGGGCGCCTCGGCCATGCAGCTGCTCTTCGGGCGCTCCGGCTCGGTGAACCTCATCCTGAAGGACGCGTTCGGCGTCACGCTGCCGCTCATGGAGGGCCTCAACGGCGTCATCTTCGTCGAGACGCTGCACTACTTCCCGTTCATCCTGCTGAACCTCTCGGCCTCGCTCGCCAACATCGACTCGTCGATGGAGGAGTCGGCCCAGAACCTCGGCAGCTCCGGCTGGCGGCTCTTCTCGCGCATCGTCTTCCCGCTCGCGCTGCCGGGCTACGTGGCCGGCGCCTCGCTCGTCTTCATCAAGGTGTTCGACGACCTGGGCACCCCGCTCGTGCTCAACGTGACGAACATGCTCGCCCCGCAGGCCTACCTGCGCGTCACCTCCATCGGCATCGAGGATCCCATCGGCTACGTGATCTGCGTGATCCTCGTGGCGTTCTCGATCGCGGCCATGGCGGGCTCCTGGTGGTTCGTGAAGCGGCGCGACTACGCCGTCGTCTCGCGCGGCGGGGCGATGGCGCCCCGGCGGCGCCTCACCCCGTGGCAGACCCTCCTCGCCTACGGCTGGATCGGGCTCGTGCTGCTGCTCGTCCTCTCGCCGCACCTGGGCATCCTGCTGCTCTCGTTCTCCAAGGTGTGGAGCTTCACGGTCCTCCCGGAGCAGTTCACCATCGCCCACTACGCGACCGTGTTCGAGGACTCCACGCGGATGATCTGGAACACGTTCCTCTACTGCGGCCTGGCGGCGCTCTTCGACGTGATCATCGGCACGGCCATCGCGTACATCGTGCTGCGCACGGCGCTCCCCGGCCGGCAGTTCCTCGACCACCTGGTCACCGTCGCGCTCGCGATGCCCGGCGTGGTGCTCGGCATCGGCTACCTGCGCACCTTCCGCGGCATCGAGCTGCCCTTCGGCGGCGGCGCGCTCACCGCGAGCTGGCTCATCTTCGTGCTCGCCTACGCGGTGCGGCGCCTGCCCTACGCGCTGCGCTCGTGCATGGCGGCGCTGCAGCAGGTGCACCCCTCGCTCGAGGAGGCCGCGGAGAACCTGGGCGCGAGCCGCTGGCGCACCATCCGGCGCGTGGTGGTGCCGCTCATGGCGGGCGGCATCCTCGCCGGCTTCGTGACCAGCTTCATCACCGCGGCCGTGGAGATCTCGGAGACGATCCTGCTCACGAGCCGCGAGAGCCTCGCGCCCATGTCCTACGGCATCTACCTCTACATGCAGTCGATCGCGGGACGCGGGCCCGGCGCGGCCCTGGGCGTCATCGCCGTGGTGCTGGTCGCCGTGGGCACCTACCTGTCGCATCGATTCGTCGCGGCCAACGCGCCGCAGAACCCCACGGGAGGCAAGCCATGACCCCGGTCGGCGTCGACATCCGCCACGTCGCGCTTTCGTTCGGCGCGACGCAGGTGCTCAAGGACATCACCGTCTCGATCGAGCCCGGCGAGTTCTTCGCGCTGCTCGGGCCCTCGGGCTCGGGCAAGAGCACGCTGCTTCGCCTCATCGCGGGCTTCAACCAGCACAGCCACGGCTCAGTCGAGATCGGCGGCCGCGACGTCACGGGCACGCCCCCCTGGAAACGCGACGTGGGCATGGTGTTCCAGAACTACGCGCTCTGGCCGCACATGACGGTCGAGCAGAACGTCGCCTTCGGGCTGGAGGAGCGCCGGCTCCCGCGCGCGACGGTCCGCGCCAAGGTGGCGGCCGCGCTCGATCTCGTGGGCCTTTCGGCCCTGGGCAAGCGCCGCCCCGGCCAGCTCTCCGGCGGGCAGCAGCAGCGCGTGGCCATCGCGCGCGCGCTCGCCATCGAGCCGCAGGTGCTCCTGCTGGACGAGCCGCTCTCCAACCTCGACGCCCGGCTGCGCGTGCAGACGCGCCAGGAGCTGGTGAAGCTGCAGCGGCGCCTGGGGATTACCACGATCTTCGTGACGCACGACCAGGAAGAGGCGCTCACCACCTGCCACCGCATCGCCGTGATGGACCAGGGCGTGATCCAGCAGGTGGGCTCGCCCATCGAGCTGTTCGACCACCCCGTGAACCGGTTCGTGGCGCAGTTCGTGGGTTCGGTGAACCTCTTCGCGGGCGAGTTCCGGCGCGAGGGCGACATCCTGCGCTTCCATTCGCCGCGGCTGGGCGAGATCGCCCTGCCCGCGGGCCTCGAGCCGCCCGCCGCCGGATATGACCTCGCCTTCCGTCCGCACGCGGTGCACATCGCGGTCGATGCCGGCGCGCCGCCGGAAGGGGCGATGCGGCTGGGCGGCACGATCGAAGGCGCCGAGTTCCTGGGCGAGTTCCTGCGCTACGAGATCCGCGTGGGCGAGGCGCACGTCACGGCCGACGTGCCGCACCAGCGCGGCCAGGCGCCCCTGGCCGAGGGCACCCCTGTCCGCCTCGCGGTGCCGGAATCGGAAATCCGTTTCGTGAGTGCGTAGAATCGGCGCGGAGGAGGTGCTCCCCGTGCTTCGCCGACCGTTCGTCCTGCTGCTCGTCTCGCTCGCCGCCGCCCTGCCCGCCGCGGCCCAGGTCTACAAGTGGACCGGGCCCGACGGCCGCGTCCACTATGGCGACCGCCCGCCCGAGGACGCCAAGCTCAAGGACGTGAAGATCGGCCTGCAGAGCCACGCGGGCCCGGCGCAGGTGGACAACTGGACGGACGAGATCCGCCGCGCGCCGCCGCCCACCACCGCGGCCCCCGGCGCCGTCGCGATCACGATGTACGCCGCGTCCTGGTGCCCGCAGTCCAAGCGCGCGCGCGAGTACTTCACCCGCAAGGGCCTCGAGGTGCGCGAGCTCGACGTCGAGACCTCGGAGGACGGCATGCGCGAGTTCCGCGAGTTCGGCGGGCGCGCGGTGCCCCTCATCGTGGTGGGCGACATGCGCATGCGCGGGTTCGACGCCGCGGCGATGGACAAGCTGCTCGCGCCGCCGGGACGCGCGCGGCCCTGAGCCGCGCTATCTCACGGGCCCGTAGATGAAGTCGAGCGCGTCGCCGAACGAAGGCCCGTCCATCGGGATGTGCGCGAGGTTGTAGTTGAGGTTCGCGAGGCGCAGCCCTTCGTAGCCCCGGCCGGCCAGGAAGTCGTGGAGCATCGTTCCCTGGACCGCGTTGCCGCCGACGCCGGCCCCGGCGACGACGAGGCTCACCGGAAGCAGGCGGCTGCGATCGCGCATCGCCTGCTCCATGCGCACCGGATCCTCGAGCGATGGGGTGTACCGGCCGTCGGGCGTGTACCAGAACGAGCCGTCCCCGGAGATGAACGCCCCGAAGTAGCGGGCGTCGGGACGCTCGAGGTAGAGGGCATAGAGAGCGAACTGCCCGCTGAGCGAATGACCCGATAGCGTGCGCTTCGTCCCGTCGACGCGCCAGCGCGCCTCGACGAAGGGAACGAGCTCGCGGGTGAGGAACCGGTAGTAGGCCTCGGCGCCGGGCATCGTGAAGTCGACGAAGCGCCGCGCCGAGGACATCGCCGCCACGTTGACGAGAATCGCCTGGCGCCGCGAAGCCTGCAGCACCGAGGTGAGCGTCGCGTAGCGGTACTCGCTGTCCATCGCGTAGACCGCCGGGAGCGTCGGGCCGGCGGCGTCGTAGCCGGCCGGAAGCCAGACCTGCACGCCGTACGTGATGCCCGTCTCGGCGGAAGCGATCTCGAACGCCGTGGAAACGGCGGGCGGCACCCCGGTCGGCGGGGCCGACGACGAGCCACCGCCGCCACCGCAAGCGGCCAGCAGGCACAACGATGCCCAGAGAACCCACGCTCGGCCCATGCCTGCCGTGTATAGAATGGCGCTGCCCGATACTACCAAACCGCCATGCGCCCGCTCGCCCGATTCGCCCTCGCCTTCGCCCTGGCCGCCGCGCCGGCCGTCGCCTCGCCGCCCCTCGAGCGGGTGAAGCTGCCGCCGGGCTTCGAGATCACCCTCTTCGCGCAGGACGTGAAGGACGCCCGCTCGATGGCGCTCGGGGAGAAGGGCTGGCTCTTCGTCTCCACGCGCAGCGCGGGCAACGTGTACGCCATCCGCCACGACGGGAAGAAGGCCCTGGAGACCCTCACGATCGCGCGCGGCATGAACATGCCCAACGGCGTGGCCCTCAAGGACGGCAACCTCTACGTGGCGGAGGTGGACCGCCTCTGGCGCTACGACCGCATCGAGGAGCAGCTTCCCGGCACGAGGGGCCCCGACCTCGCCCTGGCGCCCAAGCCCGTGCTCGTCTACGACAAGTACCCGTCCGACCGGCACCACGGCTGGAAATTCATCCGCTTCGGTCCCGACGGCTGGCTCTACGTGCCCGTGGGCGCGCCGTGCAACGTGTGCGACCGGGGCGATCCGTACGCGACGATCACGCGCGTGAAGCCCGACGGCTCGGCCATGGAGGTGTTCGCGCGCGGCGTGCGCAACTCGGTCGGCTTCGACTGGCACCCGGTGACGAAGGAGCTTTGGTTCACCGACAACGGCCGCGACATGATGGGCGACGACATCCCGCCCGACGAGCTGAACCACGCCCCGAAGGCCGGCCTGCACTTCGGCTTTCCGTACTGCCACGGCGGCGAGGTCGCGGACCCGGACTTCGCCAAGGCGAGGAAGTGCACCGAGTTCACGCCGCCCGCGCGGAAGTTCGGCGCGCACGTGGCGGGCCTGGGGATCCGTTTCTACACCGGCAAGTCGTTCCCGCCGGAGTACGCGAACCAGCTCTTCATCGCCGAGCACGGCTCGTGGAACCGCTCGAAGAAGAGCGGCTACCGCGTGATGCGCGCGAAGGTGGAGGGCGGCAAGGTGGTGGAGCACGCCGTCTTCGCCGAGGGCTTCCTGGATGCCGCCTCCGACAAGGCCTGGGGCCGCCCCGTGGACATCCAGGTGATGCCCGACGGCGCCCTCCTCGTCACCGACGACCACGCGAACGCGATCTACCGCATCGCCTACACGGGCCGCTGAGCCCCGGACTGTCCCGGCTTCCCGGGATGGCCGCGCGGCGGGCCGGGCGCTAAGCTAGGGGGATGGCCGGAGTCCGCCGGCCCCTCCGCCGAGGCTCTTCGCATGCGCGCACCCTTCCGTACCGCCCGCCCGTTGCGTACCCCCCTTCGCGCGCTCGCCGCCTCGCTCGCGCTCGCCGGCTTCGCCCCGCCCCTTCTCGCGAACGACGCGGAGGTGGTGAGCCTCGTGGGCAAGGGCGAGTCCCGGGACGCCGGCGCGAACGACTGGCGGCCGGCAACCGTCAAGCAGAAGCTCAAGGGCGGCGCGTTCGTGCGCACGGGCGACAGCAGCACGATGGCCCTGCTCATGGAGGACCAGACGCAGCTTCGCCTCAACCAGAACAGCATGCTGCAGCTCAAGGAGGCCGCCGCCGGCGCGCCCACGCGGCTCGAGCTCAAGGGCGGGCGCGCGTGGATGAACACCAAGGGCAAGACGGCCAACGTGGTGATCGACACGCCCAACGCCACGGCCGCCATCCGCGGCACGGAATGGGAACTGGAAGTCGATCCCGCCGGCAAGACGCTCCTCGCCGTCTTCTCCGGCGTCGTCGAGTTCTCCAACCCGCAAGGCAGCGTGAGCGTGGGGCGCAACGAGGCCGCCCTCGCGGAATTCGGCAAGGCGCCGGTGAAGGTGGCGCTCACGAATCCGAAGGACCGCGTGCAGTGGGTCAACGCGTACGCCGTCGACCCGCGCCGCTACGCCGAGGCGGCCCGGGGATCGCTGGCCGTCCGCTCGGCGCTGGACGCGATCGCGCAGGGCGACTACGCCGGCGCGCGCCGCGAACTCCATGCCGAGAAGGCGCGCGGGACTCGCACCCCCGCCGTCTACGGCCTGCTCGCGGACCTGGACCTGGTCGCGGGCGAGACGGGGCGGGCCCTCGCGACGCTGGGCGAAGGCCTCGCCGCCAACCCGCGCGACCCGGAACTCCTCGGCCAGCTCGCCACCGCGCAGCTCGTCGCCGACAAGGCCGACGAGGCGAGGAAGACCGTCGCCCAGCCGCGCGCCGCCGAGACGGCCGGCATCCTGGTCGCCGAGGGCGAGGTGGCCCGCCGCGACGGCGACGTGACGAAGACGATGACCGCCTTCACGCGCGCCACCACCGCCGCGCCCGCCGACGACCGCGGCTGGTTCGCCCTCGGGCGCGCGCAGAACGAGCGCGAAGACACCACCCCCGCACGCCGCAGCCTCGCGAAGGCCCTCGAACTCAATCCCGCGGGCGCCGGCTACCAGGGCGAGCTGGGCACGCTCGAGACCTTCGCCAACCGTTTCGGCGCCGCGCAGGCGGCCTTCGACAAGGCGCTCGCCGCGAACCCGGCCGACTACGTCGCGCTCACCGGCCTGGGGCTGCTGCGTCTCAAGCAGGGCGACGCGGCGGGCGCGCTCGACTCCCTCCTTCGCGCCGGCGTCCTCGAGCCGCGCTACGCCCGCGCCCGCACCTACACCGCGGTCGCCTACTACCAGCTCGAGCGCCATGCCGATGCCATCGCCGCCTTCCGCGAGGCCGCCGCGCTCGACGAGAAGGACCCGCTGCCGTACCTCTTCCTCACGCAGGTGTACACGGACCTCTTCCGCGCGGGCGACGCCGTGGAGGCTTCCCGCGAGGCGCTCAAGCGCCTGCCGTACCTCAAGTCCCTCAACCAGGTGGCCAACAACCAGCAGGGCACGACGAATCTGGGCTACTCGCTCGCGTTCTTCGGCCTGGAGAGCTGGGCCCTCGAGATCGCGCAGCAGTCTTACAGCCCGTACCTCGCCTCGAGCCACCTCTTCCTCGCGGACCGCTATTCCGGCGAGTACAACCGCAACTCCGAGCTCCTGCAGGGCTTCCTCACCGATCCCACGGCCTTCGGGGGCAGCAACCGGTTCTCCTCGCTCACGCCGCGCACGGGCTCCTACGCCACGCTGGGCGGAACCTACAGCCGCGCCGACGACCGGCTCGCGAACCCGTACCTGCGCCTGAACGGCCTCACGGACGTGCTCGGCCGCAGCGCCTACTATCTCGACGCCGAGCGCGGGGTCGGCACGACGCTCAACCGCGCCACCGCGCCCGACGGCTCGGCGGTCGAGACGCGGGGCGATCGCCGCGCCGAGCTATACGCGATGGGCCTGGGGAGCGAACTCACCGAGAACCTCGGCGTCTTCGCGTACGGCACGCGCTTCCGCGACAACGTGGTGCTGCGCGACACGAGCGGCACGTTCGGCTCGCAGGACAAGGACCGCGGCGACATCGGCCTGCGCTACCGCTTCTCGCCCACCTCGATGACGTGGCTGAAGGCCGGGCGCACCCGCGAGGAGCAGGTGTTCGACAACTACACCGTCTTCAGCGCGGACCTCAATTCCGCCGCCGCGGCCAAGTCCGGGTTCAAGTTCCGCCCCGAGGACATCCAGGCGCGCCACTCCATCGATCTCACGGCCGCCGACCACCTCACCGTCGGCTACGAGCGCGCGAAGGACCAGCGCACCGGGTTCCTGCAGCAGGTGGGCGTCTTCAATTCGCCGGCGGGCATCGTCGCCTACGGCCAGCAGGTGGACCAGGACGCCCGCGTCGAGTCGAAGCAGGGCTACGCCTCGTACGTGCGCGACCTCGCGCCCGGCCTCACCGGCCAGGCGGACGTCTTCTGGCAGCGCTTCGAGCAGCGCATCGACGAGCTCACCACCACGGTCGTGCAGTTCGGCGGCGTCACCATCCCTTCGTTCTCGCAGCAGGGCGGCGAGTCGACGAAGACCGAGTGGAACCCTCGCGTCGGCCTCGCCTGGACCCCGGGCGGCTACGGCGCGCGCGCGGCCTGGCAGCGCTGGCTGCAGCCGGTCTCCACGAGCACGATCGCGCCCGTCGCCACGGCGGGCATCCCGCTCGACGACCGGCTGGTGGCCTCGGGCGGCAAGGGCGAGCGCACGGCGCTGCAGGCGTTCGTCGACGTGGGCGAGCGCACGCACCTCTCTCTGGGCTACGACAACAACAAGGTCACGAACCTGGGCAAGCTCGGCTTCCGCATCCCCGTGCCGCAGATCCAGTTCGTGGAGCTGCTGAGGAACGCGCAGCTCGTGAACGTGAACAACGCGGACCTGCTCGAGGGCACGCCCGATTTCGACGCCGGCCGCGTGGAGACGGGCGCCGTCGCCTTCAACCACATGCTCTCGCGCGAGTGGTCGGTGGCCGCGCGCTACGCCTACTCGAAGAACCACGCGAC
Source organism: uncultured Lysobacter sp. (assembly GCA_964587315.1). GTDB lineage: Bacteria > Pseudomonadota > Gammaproteobacteria > Burkholderiales > Usitatibacteraceae > FEB-7. The sequence continues at coordinate 13,988 of CAZPLW010000028.1, read as the reverse complement.
GATCTTCGTGCGCGACGACGCCGGCAACATCGTGAACTCGGGCCAGGACGCGCGCGTGCCCTTCGTGCCCAAGGACCTGGCGACCGTCGGCGTCACCTGGGTCTCGCCCTGGCGCATCTACCTGAGCGCGATGGCGGTGTACCGCTCCGAGCGGTTCGCGGACCGGGACAACACGGTGCGCCTCGAGCCGGACACCACCGGCACGGTGGCCGTCTTCTGGGAGACCAACGACAAGCGCCTCATCCTCGGCGCGGGCGCGGGCAACCTCGGCAGCAAGACGGCCAAGGAGTCGTACGTGTTCGACGCGCGCTACCGCTTCTAGCGCGTGACCAAGCCTTCCCCGGACGATCCCGACCACGGCACGACGCCCGGCTGGCGCGCGTGGTTCGGCGCCGGCCGCCCCTGGCCCGTCCTGCTCGCGGGCGTCGTGGGCGTGCTGCTGTCGTTCTGGGGCGGCTGGCGGTCCCTCGAGCTCAAGGGCTACGACGTCCTCACGGTGCTCACCGCGCCGGGCGAAGTGACGCTGCCCATCACGCTCATCGCGATCGACGAGGAATCGATGGGCGCGATGGGGCAGCAGTGGCCCTGGACGCGCGGCACGCACGCGAAGCTGCTCGGCAAGCTCAAGGAAGCGGGCGTCTCGCTCGCCGCCTTCGACGTCGTCTTCTCCGAGCCCTCGCGCGATCCGGCGGAAGATGCCGCCTTCGCGAAGGCCATCCGGGAATTCGGCGCGCCGGTCGTGCTGGCGGCGGCGCTCGAGTACCGCGAGACCGCCCACGCGCGCCAATGGGTGCGCGCCGATCCCATCAAGGCGTTCCAGGAGGCGGGCGCCGTGACGGGCCTCGCCTCCGTGACCACGGACCCCGACGGCGTGTTGCGCCGCATGCCGGTGTCGCAAGGCGCGTTCTGGCTCGCGGTGGTGACGGCCTTCGACCGCGCGAACCCGGGCATCGCGCGCAACCTCTCCGTCACCGAGAACGACCGCATCCGCTACCTGGGCGGGGCGCAGACCTTCACGACCATCCCCTACCACCGCCTCCTCGACCCGGAGAAACTGCTCTCGCCCAACTGGAAGGACGTCCTCAACGGCAACATCGTCCTCGTCGGCCGCGTGATCACCACCGCGCCGGAGCTGAACCTCGTCGAGCAGGACATGTTCTTCACGCCGTTCACCGCGAGCACCGGGCAGCTCACGCCCGGCGTGGAGACGCAGGCCACGATGGTCGCCAACATGATCGCCGGCGAGGCGCGGCAGGAGGCGCCCCGCTCGCACGGCATCGCCCTCGCGCTCCTCGCCGCCCTGGCCGCGGGCCTCGCAATGCGGCCGTGGCACCCGTGGAAGAGCGGCGCGATCGTCGCCGGGCTCGCCGTCCTCGTCGCCGGCCTGGAGTACGCGCTCTTCCGCTGGCAGTCGCTGTGGGTGCCCGGCGGCGCGGCGATGGCCACGCTCGCCCTCGCCTACGTGAGCGAAGGGTCGCGCAGCTACCTCGGCGAACAGGCACGGCGCCTCGCCCTGCGCCGCGCGTTCGCCACGTACGTCTCGCCCACGCTCGTCGACGAGATCCTCGCGGACCCGTCCAAGCTCAAGCTGGGCGGCGACCGCCTGGACATCACCATCGTCTTCACCGACCTCGCGGGCTTCACGGGCGTGTCGGAGAAGCTGCCCGCCGAGCAGGTGGCCGCGCTCCTCAACCGCCACCTCGCGGAGATGACCGACATCGTCATCTCCCACGGCGGCACCGTGGACAAGTTCATCGGCGACGCGGTGATGGCCCTGTGGGGCGCGCCGCTGCCGGACGCGGACCAGTCGAGGCACGCGCTGGAGGCCGCGATCGAGATGCAGCAGGCCACCGCCAAGTTCGCGCAGGAGCTGGCCGGCACCGGCGGCCCCGTACTCAGGATGCGCGTGGGTCTGCATCGCGGCGAGTGCATCGTCGGCAACCTCGGGGGCCACAACCGGTTCGAGTACACCGCCATCGGCGATGCGGTGAACCTCGCCTCGCGCCTGGAGGGCGTGAACAACGTCTACGGCACGGGCATCCTCGCGAGCGACGCGGTGGCCTCGGCCTCGGGGATGCGACTGCGGCGCGTGGACGCGGTGCGCGTGAAGGGCCGGCACCAGGCGGTGGAGCTCTTCACGCCTTGCGCGGACGCTGCGCTCCTCGAGCGCAGCGAGCGCGCCCTGGAAGCCTACCGGGCCGGCCGTTGGGACGAGGCGCGCGAGCTCTGGGCGTCGCTCGCGCGCGACCACCCGGACGACCCGGTGGCGAAGGTGTTCGTTGCGCGCATCGAGGGCTGGGCGATGGCGGGCTGGCCCGAACCCTGGGACGGCGTGACCACCCTCGAGTCGAAGTAGCCCGTCAGGGCGCGGTGGCGCGCCGCCAGGCGAGGCCGGCCACGGCCACGTCCTCCAGCCCCACGCCCACGGACTTGAAGACCACGATGTCCGCGGGATCGCGCCGCGCGATCGCGGTGCCGGCCACCACGGCGCCCAGCTCGAGCACCGGCACCTTCGCGAGGACCGCCGGCGAGGCGAGCACGAGGTCCCCGGCTTCTCGCATCGCCTGGGGTTTCCACTCGACCACGACGGCCGAGGAACGCGCGAGGAGAGCGTCGTCGATCTCGCGGGTGTCGGGCTTGCTGGAACCCACGGCCGCGACGAAGGCGCCCGGCTCCACGTCGGCGCCGGCGAAGAGCGGGGTCGCCGATCGCGTGGTGGTCACGACGAGGTCGGCGCCCGAGAGCGCAACCTTGGCATCGGCCGCGCGGGCCGCCACGCCCAGCTCCGCCTGCAGCCGCGCCGCGAAGGGCACGCCGGAGGCGCGCGAGACCACGCGCACTTCCTCGAGGCCGAACTCGCGCGCGAACGCCCGCGCGTGCGCGAAGGCCTGCACGCCGGTGCCGAAGAGCGCGAGACGCGAGGCGCCCGGGTTCGCCGTGGCGCGCGCCGCGAGCGCCGAGACCGCCGCGGTGCGCCAGCGCGTGAGGGCGTTGGCCTCCAGCGTGGCGAGCGGCCGGCCCGTCTCCGCCGAGAAGAGCACGATCACGAAATCGAAGCGGCCCGCGATCGTCGTGTAGACCTTCGCGCCCACGAAGCCCTCGCCCGGCCACACGCCGCCCATGGTGGAGAGCTTCACCGGGCCGGCCTCGGTGCGGATGCGTTCCTGCAGCGCGGCCTCTCCCGTGGCGAGGGCGGCGAAGGCGCGCTCCAGCGTGCCGGTGACGTCGGCGCCCTCGAGCGCGCGGTCGATCTGGTCGTCCGTGAGGTGGATCATGGCGTAGGCCTCAGAGGTTCTGCACGAGCAGGAGGATGGCGGACATCGCGGAGACGCCCAGCACCACGCGCCGGACGATCCGGGCATCGACGTGCTTCACCATCCTCGACGAGATCCAGAAGCCGATGGCCATGGGCGCGAGCAGGAGCGCGCCCAGCATCACCTCGTGCAGGCCGAAGCGCCCCGCCCACACGAGCACGGCGATGGACACGAAGGCGCCCACCGTCAGGAAGGCGCCGATGGTGGCGCGCACGCGCGCCGGCGATTCGTTCTGCAGCACGATGCCCATGGGCGGGGCGCCGACGGAGGTCATCGTCCCCATGAGCCCCGAGCCGAAGCCGGCCACGGAGAGCGTGAGCGGCGTCGCCTTCAGGCGCGGCACGGCGACGCTCAGGGCGACCGCCGCGAGGACGAGGAGCGCGAACGCCACGGCGAACACGTTCTTCGGGGCGAGGCCGATCACCAGGCCCGCCACCACGGATCCCGCGACGCGTCCCGCGATGGCGATGCCGGCGAAGCGGTAGTCGATGGAAGCGGGCTCGCGCGTGGCGGCCAGGAACGACAGCGTGCCGCCCAGCATCAGCATGGGGCCGGGCACGAGGTCCGGCCTGAGGAGGGCGGCGACGGGCGCGGCGAACATCGCGAATCCCAGCCCGCCGGTGCCCTGGATGAAGGCGCCCGCCATGACCGCCCCCGCGCAGACGATGAACGCGGGGTCGGCCAGGTAGTCCATCAATCGACGCTGATGTTGTTGTCGCGGATCACCTTGGCCCAGCGCTCGCGGCTCGTGGCGAGCCAGGCGGCGGATTGCTTCGGGTCCATGCCGGTGGCCGCGTAGTCCGCCGCCCGGTTCTTCTCGACGACGTCGGGCAGCGCCATGGCCTTCTGCACCTCCTTCGCCAGCAGCTGCACGATCTCGTCGGGCGTGCCGGCCGGGGCCATGAGCGCGTACGCGAAGGAGACGTCGAAGCCGGGGTAGCCCGACTCCGCGATGGTGGGCACGTCCGGCGCGAGGTCGGAGCGCTTGATGCTCGAGACCGCGAGCGCGCGCAGCTTGTCGCCCTTCACGTGCTGGATGACGCCCGAGGTGACGGCGAAGAGCGTCTCCACGCGCCCGCCGATCACGTCGATCACCGACTGGCCCGTGCCCTTGTACGGGATGTGCGTCATGGGGACGCCCGCCGTCGAGTAGAAGTACGCCGCGACCAGGTGGCTGGGCGAGCCGTTGCCGCCCGAGGCGTAGTTGAGGGGCTTCGACTTCGCGAGCTCCACCAGCTCCTTCACGCTCTTCGCGGGCACCGACGGGTGCACCGTGAGCATCTGGCCGTAGGTGACGGGCACGGAGATCGCGACGAAGTCCTTCACCGGGTCGAAGGGCACCTTCTTGTAGAGCGGCGGGTTCACCGTGAACGTGGTGTCGATCGAGAAGAGCAGCGTGTAGCCGTCCGCCGGCTGGCCCTTCACGTACTCGGCCGCGACGTTGCCCGCGGCGCCCGCCTTGTTCTCGATGACGAAGGGCTGCTTGAGCGAGAGCGCGATCTTCTCGCAGATGATGCGCGCGTACGCGTCGAGCGGGCCGGGGACCGTGCTCACGATCACCTTGACGGGCTTGGTCGGGTACGACTGGGCCAGGGCCCACGCGGGAACGAGGGTGAGCAGGGCGGCGGCCAGGGGGCGGGTGAAGCGGGACATGAAGGCTCCTTTCATCGGGAGGTGAGCTTGAGGAGTGCGTCGGCGACTTCGGCGGGTCGGGTGACCATGGCGTCGTGGCCCGCGCCGGGGATGCGGACGAGTTGAAAACCCTTCGAGACGGCACGCCCGGCCGCCTCTTGGTAATGCGGGCGGTCCGAGGTGAGGAGGTAGGTCGGGCGCACCGGGCCCGGCCAGTCGGGCGCGAGGCGCACGGCTTGCGTGAAGGTGCGGTACGGCTGGTCGCGCATGCGCGGCGCCATCCACGCGACGTCCGCGGGATCGGTGACGCCGAGCGCCTCCAGCGTGAGCGTGCCGCGCAAGGGCAGGCGCCAGCCCTCGCCGTTCGCGCGGACGTTCTCCGCGTAGCCGGGCGCGCCGATCGAATAATCGTTGAGGCACTTGCCGTCCTCGGGCAGGAACGCGTCGAGGTAGACGACCTGCGCGAGGCGTTCGGGCGCGCGCGCGACGACGCCGGTGATCACCATGCCCGCATAGCTGTGGCCCACGAGGATGGCGCCCTTCAGGTCCTCGGCCTCGAGCAGCGAGACGATGTCCGCGACGTGAGTGTCGAGATCGACCGCGGGCGAGGCGAGGTGGGCGCGATCGCCCAGCCCGGTGAGCGAGGGCGTGAAGACCTCGTGACCGGCGGCCGCGAGGCGCTCGCGCACCTTCTTCCAGCACCAGCCGCCGTGCCAGGCGCCGTGCACGAGGACGAAGGGCGCGCGGACGGCGGAGGGGGCCGCCACGGGAGCGGCCGGAGGCGAAGTGACGGCCGGCGCGGCCGGCACGAAGGTGGCCGCCGCCGCGACCGGAACGGACCGGTGCGCCGCGGCGCCGGCGGGCTTGGGCGACGCCGCGCGCTCGGCGAGCGGAATCCACGACACGCTCACCTCGCCCGTGTTCACGATCGTCTGGCACGCCATGCGCCAGCCGTCGGCGAACTCGTCGTCCGTGAGGTGCGTGCGCTCCTTCACGTTCACGGGCCCGAGGTTCTCGCGTCCCGCGTCGATGTGGCAGCGGCACGTGCCGCACTTGCCGCCGGCACACTTGAAGGGGATGCCGCCCTGGTGGCGCAGCGACGCGTGCAGCAGCGTGCCGCCGTCGGCCGCTTCCACGACCTTGCCGCCGTTGGTGACGAAGGTGATGCGCGCCATGGCTAGAGCGGCACCTGGCGCAGGACGTAGTCGCCCCCGCCGCCCTTGGAGGCGAGCTGGCGCAGCTCCGCGAGCGCGCCCTCGACCGTCTTGAAGGTCGGCAGGAACTTGGACGGCACCTCGCTCACCACGGGCGGCGGCGCCTCGTCGACGATGCGAACGCGCGTGGGCGCGTCGAGCCGCGCGATGACGAAGCGCGCGCGCATGCGGCCGGCGCAGACGTACTCGTACGCTTCCAGGGGGGCGAGGCCTTCGCCGCCCTCGGTGCGGAACTGGCCGGGCTTGGTGGTGAGGATCACGAACATGGGCGGGGCGGGTCCGTCAGGCCGGGGGCTTGGCGGCCTCGGGCGGCTTCACCGTGGCTTCCCAGACGTCGTCCGTGTCCTGCTCGAGGGCGATGTCGTGCTGGATCCACAACTGGCACAGCAGCCGGTAGCCGCGCTCGAGGTTGGCCGCGAGAAGCTTCTTCTCCTTCCAGTTGGGCGGCGGCAGGTACTCCGCGCCCTCGAGCACGCGGCAGGCGCACCGCGTGCACTTGCCCATCCCGCACTCGTAGCGCAGGTGCGGGTGGGGAAACTGCTTGATGCCCGCGCGCACGACGAGGTTCGCGTTGGGCGGCACCTCGCCCACGTGCACCTCGCCCGCCTTGCGGATGGAGACGGTGGGCATCGGAAGGACCGTCGCGGGCGTCAGGCCGCCGCGGCGAGCTCGATCTGGCCCAGGGGCAGGTCGCGCTCCACGTAGTCGCGGTAGAGCGCCGTGGTGTAGGAAAGGCGCATTTCCGCGCCGATCTCGCAGATGCGCAGGCAGCGCTGCTGCAGCTCGGGCGTGGTCGCGTGCTCGAGCACGATCTGGTAGCCGCGCTCGCCGTGGATCTCGTCGGAGACGATGTGCAAGTCGAAGAACTCGACCTCCTCGTCGGTGAAGCCGTAGACGTCGCGCAGCGCCGGCGCCTGGCGCCGGTAGATGGAGGGCACCTGCGACTCGAGGCCGACCACCAGCCCCGCGACGGCCACGACCGGGTCCTCGCGCATCGCCACCGCGTAGCACCAGGCCTGCAGGCCGCGCGTGGTGGGCGACATGTTGTCCGGGTTCGTCACGCGCTCGCGGGTGGTGCCGCAGGCCTCGGCGAAGCGGATGAGCAGGTCCGTGTGGCGGTCGCCGCCTATCTCCTCCTCGTACATGTTGGCGAGCAGGAAGTCCTTCGCCTCCGTCATCGCGTCCGGCGTGCGGCCGTAGATGTAGGCTAGGTAGTCGGCGAAGGGGCCGACGTAGTGGTAGTGGTTCTCCGCCCAGCGCGAGAGGTGCTCGCGGGTGAGCTTGCCGTTGGCCCAGGCGAGGCTGAACGGGCTCTTGGTGGCGGTCTTGCCCTGGATAGCCTGCTCGAGGGCGCTGCGGAAGGTGTCGCGGTCCATGGCGGCGGTCATTTGCGGCTCCTTTGATCTGGATCAGGATGGGGGCGGCCCGACAAACTGTATACAATTTGGTTGCCTCCCGCAAGCCGCCCTTTCGCCGGGGCGTCGGCTAGAATCGCCTACCCATGACCCGCCGCCCCGCCGCTGCCGCCCGCGCCCCGAAGGCACCCGCCTCACCGCCCTCCCCGCTCAACCAGCAGGTGGCCGCCGCCATCCGCGAGCGCATCCTCTCGGGCGCCCTCGTGCCCGGCGAGCGCCTCGCGGAGGAGAAGCTCTCGGCCGACCTGGGCGTCTCCCGGGCGCCGGTGCGCGAGGCGCTCCGCCACCTCGCGGCCGAGGGCCTCGTCGTGCTGCGCCCGCGCCGCGGCGCCGTCGTCTTCTCGCACACGGACGAGGAGATGCGCGACCTGGTCGAGGTGCGCGCGACGCTGGAGGCCCTGAACGCCCGCCTCGCGGCCCGGCGCCACGATCCGAAGCAGCTCGCGGAGCTCGATCGCATCCTGCGCGACGGCTCGCGCATCACGGAGCGGAGCGACTCCGCGCTCATCCAGCGCACCAACGCGCGCTTCCACGAGGCGATCGAGGCCATCGCCGCCAACTCCGTGCTCATGGGCATCGTGCGCGCGCTGCGCGACCGCACGGCGCTCATCTTCGCGAGCCGCAGCCGCCTGCGCGTGCGCCGCAACTGGGAAGAGCACGCGGGCATCGTGCGCGCCATCCTCTCGGGCGACGAGGAGCGCGCCGCGCGCCTCGCCTACGACCACGTATTCAGCGCCGCGCGCGAGCCCGTGGCGGGCGAAGCGCCCGCGGCGAAGCGGGCGGTCAAGCGCCGGACTGGAAGCTGAAGCCGTCCGCGTAGAGGTGCACGGGGCTCGCCCCGCGCGCCGCGAAGGCCGCCTTCGCCTGCGCGATCATCGCGGGCGACCCGCACAGGTAGACCGAGTGCTCCGCGAGGCTCGCGAAATCGGCGAGCACGGCGTCCTGCACGTGGCCGCGCCGCCCGGTCCATGACTCCGACGCGCGCGAGAGCACCGGCACGTAGCGGAATTCGTAGAGCCGGCCTTCCCACCCGGCGATCGTGTCGCCCAGGTACAGGTCCTCTTCCGTGCGCATGCCCCAGTAGAGCGAGACGGGCGGGCAGTCGGGATCGTCGAGGAGCGCTTCCAGCATCGCCTTGATGGGGGCGATGCCCGTGCCCGTCGCCACGAACGCGAGCTCGCGATAGTCCTCGGCGTGGAAGCGGAAGGCGCCCAGCGGCAGCTCGATCTCCAGCATGTCGCCCGGCTGCAGGTTCGCGAGGAACTGGTCGGTGAACCGCCCGCCCGGGATGCGGCGGATGTGGAAGTCCGCCTCGTTGCCCGAGGGCGCGGAGGCCATCGAGAAGCTGCGGTGCGTGCCGTCCGGCAGGAACAGGTTGGCGTGCTGGCCGGGCAGGTACACGAAGGGATCGAGGTCCGGCAGCACCACGGCCACCCGCGTCACTCCCTCGGCGATCGGGCTCACGTCGGTGACGAGCGCCGACTGCCGTGAAGGCTCGGGCACGTCCGCGGTGGGCACGTCGATCACAAGATCGGTCGAGGGCCGCGCCTGGCAGGCGAGCGCGAAGCCCTGCGCCGCCTCGTCCCCGGAGAGGGCGAGCGGCTGCCCGTCGTAGGTGACGGCGCCCTCGTCCAGGTGCACGCGGCACGACCCGCAGTTGCCCAGCGTGCAGGAGTGGGGAAGGCGCACGCCCGCGCGCGTGGCGGCCGCGAGCACGGTCTCCCCCGGCGCGGCCTCGAAGGCGCGCTCCGCGCCGGCGATGGCGATGCGGAAGGCCACGGCTATTTCTTGATGTCGGCCTGCACGAGCACGTCGAGGCCCTGGGGCGCGAGCATCGCCTTGAGCGCCTCGAGCGCGGCCAGCCCGCACTTCGTGTCCTGCTCGCCGTTGCCGCCCGACAGGCCCACGCCGCCCACCACCTCGCCGTTCACGACGACGGGGAAGCCGCCGACGAAGACCGCGAAGCGCCCCTCGAAGGAGAGCTGGATGCCGAAGGCCTCGTTGCCCGGCAGCGCGGGGCCGTTGGGCGGCGCGTTGAAGAGGTGCGTCGAGCGCTTGTGGCCGGACGCCGTGAACGCCTTGTTCCAGGCGATCTGCGGCCCGGTGATGCGCGCGCCGTCCATGCGGTCGAGCGCGATGGGAAAGCCGCCGTCGTCCACGACGCAGACCGTCTCGAGCACGCCGATCTCCGCCGCCTTCGCGATCGCCGCCTCGACCATGGCCCGGGCTTCGGCGCGTTCCAGCTTGAGTGCTTTCTTCATGTGCTTCTCTCCTTCGCGTCCTGCGTTGAATTGTCGCCGTCAGGTCCCGACGGCCCGGCCATCCTTGCGCGGATCCGACGCGCCCGAAAGGCGCCCGTCCGGAAGCCGCATCACCGCTTGCGCGCCGCCGAAGTCGCTGCGGCCGCCCAGCTCGCCGCGGCCCTTCGGATCGACGTATCCCGCCTCCCGCAGCGCCTTCTCCACCGCCGCCGGCGTGCCCTCCTCGATCGCGAGGAGCCCGCCCGGCTCGAGGCGCCAGCGCGGCGCGTCCACCGCGTCCTGTAGCGCCGTGCCGGCCGCCGCCACGCGCATGAGGATCTGCAACTGACCCTGCGGCTGCATCGCCCCGCCCACTACGCCCAACCCCAGCCGGAAGCGTCCCTCCGCGAGCGCGGCGCCCGGCACCACGGTGTGGAACGGCCGCTTGCCCGGCGCGGGCGCGTTCACATGCCCCGGGGTCGAGAAGCCGAAGCCGCGATTCTGCAGCACGAAGCCGCAACCCGGCGCCACGATGCCCGAACCGAAGCGCTTGAAGACGCTGCTCATGAGCGTGACGGCAAGCCCGTGGGCATCGACCACGACGGTGCAGACGGTGTTGCCCGCGGGATCGGCGACGGTCTTCTGCGCGCGCTCCGCGGCCCGGGCCATGGCATGCACCGACGCGAGCACCGTCGCGGGATCGTCGGGATCCAGGTCGAGCGCGTCCAGGGCCGAGAGCGCATCCAGCACCGCGATGCCGTGGGTGTTGGGCGGGCATTCGAGCACGGTGAGGCCGCGGAAGGCGGCGCGCAGGGGCTCGACGAAATCGCCCGTGTGCGCGGCGAAATCGGCGGGGCCGAGAAAGCCGCCCTTTGCCCGGATCGTCCGCGAGGCGGCCTTCGCCGGCTCGCCTTCGTAGAACGCGGGGGGACCTTCGCGCGCGATGGCTTCGAGCACCGCGGCCAGCTCCGGATTCGCGAACCGCTCCCCGGCCTTCGGCGGCGAGCCCGCGCGATAGAGCGCCGCGCAGGCCGCGTCGGCATGCAGCACCTTGTCGAAGAGCGCCCATTCGCGCGCGCTCACCGGCGCCACCGCGAAGCCCTCCCGGGCGCAGGCGATGGCGGGCGCGAGCAATCTCGCGACGGGCAGCTTCCCGTACCGCGCGTGCAGGTCGAACCAGCCGCGCACGGCGCCGGGCACCGTCACCGAGAAGGGATGGCGTTCCGGAATGCGGCTGCGGGGCAGGAGCGAGACCTCGACCGGATCGAGGGACGCCGGCGCGCGGCCCGTACCGTTGTAGGCGACGGGCGGGCCATCGGGCGGCACGACCATCGCGAGCAGGTCGCCACCGATGCTGGTGGCCATGGGCTCGACCGCGCCCATCACCGCGTCGGCCGCGATGGCCGCATCGACGGCGCTGCCGCCCTCGAGCAGCACGGCCCGCGCCGCCTCGGCCGCGAGCGGATTGCCCGTGGCGACGAGCGCGCGCTCCGACACCACCGCGCTGCCTCGGCCCGCGGGGCCTGCCCCCGGTCGGCGTATCGCGTCCATCGGCGCTCAGGCGCCCCGGTAGACCGTCTTCACCTGCGTGAAGAACTCGAGGCCCGTGCGGCCGGATTCGCGGAAGGTGGCGGTGCTCGAGCGCTTCATGCCGCCGAAGGGCGCGTTCACGAGGTTGCCGGTGGTGGTGCGATTCACCTTCACCGAGCCGGCCTGCGATTCCTTGGCGAACTCGTGCGCGTAGCGCGCGTTCTTCGTGCAGATGGAGGCCGCCAGGCCGTACTCCGTGTCGTTCGCCATCGCGAGCGCCGCGGCGAAATCCTTCGCCTCCAGGATCGCGAGCACCGGCCCGAAGATCTCCTCGCGCGCGATGCGGCACGCGGGCGTCACGCCGCCGAACACCGCCGGCGTCACGTAGCAGCCGTGCTCGAAGCCCTCGCCCGTGAGCCTCTCGCCGCCGACGAGCAGCTTCGCCTCCCGCTTGCCCGCCTCGATGTAGCCCAGCACGGTGCGCAGTTGCGATTCCGTGGCGAGCGGGCCCAGGTCCATGCCCGGAGTGAGGCCGCTGCCGATCCTGAGCGTCCTCACCTTGGCGACGAGCTTTTCGGTGAAGGCCGCCAGGACGGCGGAGGCGACGATGATCCGGCTCGTTCCCGTGCACGCCTGGCCCGAGAGCGAGAGGCCGCCCTTCACCGCGAGGTCCACCGCGAGGTCGAGGTCCGCGTCTTCCATCACCACCAGCGGGTTCTTGCCGCCGAGTTCCATCTGCGTGCGCGTGGTGAGGGGCACGGCCTTGTGGATGCGCTCGCCGGCGGACGTGGAGCCGGTGAAGGTGACGGCGCGCACGCGCGGGTCCTCCGTGATCGCGGGGCCGACTTCGGAAGCCGCGCCGGTGATGAAGTTGAAGGCGCCCTTGGGAAGTCCGCCCTTCACGAGCGCCTCGGCGAGGCGGAAGCCCGAGAGCGGCGCGTCGGACGAGGGCTTGAAGACGACCGTGTTGCCGGTGATGAGCGCCGGCGCGATTTTCCGGGCGGGAATCGACACGGGGAAGTTCCACGGCGAAATGGCCGTGACGACGCCCAAGGGCTCGCGCGCCGAGTAGACGATCATGTCCGGGTCGTCCTGCGGGAAGGTCTCGCCGCCGAAGGTCTGGCCCTCGACCGCGTAGAAGCGCAGCGTCTGGGCGGCGCGCAGGAATTCGTCCTTGGCGAGGGCGACGGACTTGCCCTCCTCGCGCGACATTTCGGTGGCGAAGCGTTCGGCGTTCGCCTCGAGGTAATCCCCTGCGACCATCAGGGCCTTGGCGCGCTTGCCGATGGGCGTGCGGCGCCAGGCATCGAAGGCGCCGGCGGCCGCGGTGACGGCCGCCTCGGCATCCTCGCGGTTGGAGAGCGGGAAGCGGGCCACGACCTCTCGGGTGTCCGCGGGGTTCGTGTCCTCGGCGGTGCGGCCGGAGCGGCTCGGGGCCCAGTCGCCGGCGATGTGGTTGAGGATTTGTTCGGGGGCGGGGGTCGTCATGGGCGATGCTCCTCGCGGCCGCGGGTGGCCGGATGGGGGACGGCGGAATTGTATACAAAATCGGGGCGGGAATCCTCCACCCCTCCGTCATTCCCTCGCCTCCGTCATTCCCCCTACAATCAGCCGCCCATCCCCCGAGGAGGAATGCCCGTGCATGCCCTGACCCGCGCCCTGATCGCCGCCGTTTCCTTCACCGCCCTCGCCGCCGCCGCGCAGGCGACGCCCGAAGTCACCCTCTCCCGCATCGACTGCGGCAACGGTTTCAACGATTCGCGCCGCTTCACGGACACCTTCGCGTACACCGACCCGAAGATGCCGTTCACCTTCAGCTGCTATCTCATCAAGCACGGCGACGACTACATGGTGTGGGACACGGGCTACCTGCCGGGCTCCAACCCCAACGCGTCGAAGGTGACGCTGGTCGAGTACCTCGACCAGGTCAAGGTGAAGCCCGACCAGGTGAAATACGTCGGCATCAGCCACTACCACGCCGACCACACCGGCCAGCTCGGCTCCTTCCCGAAGGCGACGCTGCTCATCGGCGAGCGCGAGTGGGCCGCGATCACCGCGCCCAAGCCCGGCCCCGGCGTCAACGTCGCGGGCTTCACGCACTGGATCAGCGGCGGCGGCAAGCTCGAGACGGTGCCCTCCGACAAGGACGTGTTCGGCGACGGCACGGTGCTCATCTTCCGCACGCCGGGCCACACGCCGGGCCACCAGTCGGTGCTCGTGCGCCTGAAGGAGAAGGGGCCCGTGATCCTGGTGGGCGACGCCGCGCACTTCCACGAGAACTACGAGAACAACGGCGTGCCGGGCTTCAACCACGACCGCGCCGACACCATCGCCTCGCTCGAGCGCATCAAGCAGATGGCGAAGAACATCAAGGCGACGGTGATCATCCAGCACGACCCGCGGGACATCGGCAAGCTGCCGGCGTTTCCGGCTGCCGCGAAGTAGCCTGCATCCGGCGGATCGAGGCGACGCGACCTACTCGTAGATGAACCGGTCCGCGAACGCCTCGATCCGCTGCAGTTCCTCGCCGTCGATCTCGCCCAGCTGCCACTGAAGGCGGCCGATCTCGCGCAGCGCCTCGGCGCGCGCGGGCTTGGCGGTGAGCACGTCGAGGCGGCGGCGCTGGGCCTCGAGGCGGCGGCG
>CAZPLW010000027.1:26150-27238 GCA_964587315.1 uncultured Lysobacter sp. | reverse complement strand
CTCGTGGGGGCGCTCGCCACGCTGCTCGTCGTCGTGGCCGCGGCGTTCACCCTGCGCCGCCGGCGCTAGCGGCGCGCGGCGTCTCCCCGGCGCGACCCCGGGCGCCATGAGCCGACTCGAAGCCGCCCTCGCGGACCTGCGCCTGGCCGACTCGCTCGCCGCGCGCGACACGAGCCTTGCGCGGCTCGATCCGCGCGCGAAGATCGTCACGACGCTCGCCTTCCTCGTCGCCGTCGTCTCGTTCGGGCGCTACGCGGTGGTGGCGCTGCTGCCCTTCCTGCTCTATCCGGTCGCGCTCGCGTCGATGGGCGAGGTGCCGTGGCGATGGCTGCTGCGCAAGCTCGCGATCGCCGCGCCCTTCGCGATCCTGGTCGGCATCGCCAATCCGCTGCTCGACCGCGCGCCGGTGGAGATCGCGCCGCACGCGGCGGTGGCGGGCGGGTGGATCAGCTTCGCGTCCATCCTGCTGCGTTTCGCGCTCACGGTCACGGCGGCGCTCGCGGTGGTCGCGGGCACGGGGATGAACGCGCTGTGTGCGGGGCTTGCCGCGCTCGGGACGCCGCGCGTGTTCACGGCGCAGCTGCTCTTCCTGTGGCGCTACGCCTTCGTGCTGGGGGGCGAGGGCGCGCGCATGGCGACGGCGCGGGAGGCGCGCGGGGGGCGCGGCTCGCCCGCGCTCGCGGTCTACGGGTCGCTCGCGGGCCACCTGCTGCTGCGCGCCTACGAGCGGGCCGAGCGCATCCACCGGGCGATGCTCGCGCGCGGCTTCGACGGCGAGATCCGCTCGCTGCGCGCGCTGCGCTGGACGGCGCGCGACACGCTCTTCGTGGCCGGTTGGGTCGCGTTCTTCGCGCTCGCCCGCGTGTTCTACCTGCCGCTCGTCCTCGGGCGGCTCCTCACCGGGGCCGGCGCGTGAGCCGCCATCTCGTCGAGGCGGTCGGCCTCTCCTACGCCTATCCGGACGGCACGACGGCCCTGGACGGCGCGAGCTTCCGCGTGACGCACGGCGAGTCGGTGGCGGTCGTCGGCGGCAACGGCGCGGGCAAGTCCACGCTGCTGCGGATGATCGCCGGGCTCGAACTGCCGAG
>CAZPLW010000027.1:0-26140 GCA_964587315.1 uncultured Lysobacter sp. | reverse complement strand
CTGATGATGGCGGGGCTCCTCGAGCCCAACGCGGGCGAGGTGCGCATCGGCGACGTGGCGGTGACGCCGGGATCGCGCGACTTCGTGCGCCGCACGCTGGGCTTCGTGTTCCAGGATCCCGACGACCAGCTCTTCATGCCGACGGTGAGGGAGGACGTCGCCTTCGGCCCGCTCAACCTCGGCGTGCCCCCGAAGGAGGCGGAGTCCCTCGCGGCCACCGCCCTCGACGTCGTGGGCGCCTCGCACCTGGCCGACCGGCCGCCCTACCACCTCTCCGGCGGCGAGAAGCGGGCCGTGGCGCTGGCGGGCGTGATCGCGATGGGGCCGAGCGTGCTGCTGCTGGACGAGCCCACCGCGGGGCTGGACCCGGCCGCGCGCCGGCGGCTCATCAAGCTGCTCTCGGCCTTCGAGCACACGCGCATCGTCGCGACCCACGATCTCGATCTCGTGCTCGACGTCTGCACCCGCGTGCTGGTGATGGCGGGCGGGCGCATCGTGGCCGACGGCGGGCCGGAGACGGTGTTCCGCGATGCCGCGCTGCTCGAGCGCTGCCATCTCGAGTTGCCGCTGCGCTGGCAGGGCCCCTGAGGCCCTGAAGGGGACGCACGCCTTCACCCTGCCTGAAGGGGACGCACGCCTTCACCTTGCCTGAAGGTGTGCGTCCCCTTCACGGGTCCTGAAGGCGTGCGTCCCCTTCGGCGGTAACAATTGAAAGACTCGGCAAGGAAGCGTCGCTGGCCATCGGGGCGCCCGGGGCTAGAGTATCCTTCCGTCACACCGCCCGAGGGACCGATGTACGCCCCCATGCAGACCCGCCCGACCGCCCCGCCGCCGCCCGTGCTCGCCGCCGCCACGCGTCCCAAGGTGCTGCTGGTGGAAGACAACGCGCGCCTCGCCGCCTCGATCCGCGAATACCTGGAGAAGCACCAGGTGGAAGTGCACGTCGAAGGCGACGGCCTCGCCGCCGCGGGGCGCATCGAGCGCCTGCGCCCGGACCTCGTGATCCTCGACCTCATGCTCCCGGGCAAGGACGGCCTCGCCATCTGCCGCGAGCTGCGCCGCACCGACCGCACGCCCGTCCTCATGCTCACCGCGAAGGGCGAGGACATCGACCAGGTGCTGGGCCTGGAGATGGGCGCCGACGACTATGTCGTGAAGCCCGTCGAGCCCCGCGTCCTCCTCGCCCGCATCGAGGCCATCCTGCGCCGCGCCCGCCCCGCCGCCGCTCCCAGCCGCGAGGCGAAGCTCGCCGCCGGCCGCCTCGAGATCGACGCCGCCCGCCGCAGCGCCACCATCGGCGGCAACTTCGTGGAACTCACCACGGGCGACTTCGACATCCTCTGGCTCCTCGCCTCCAAGCAGGGCACCGTGGTCACGCGCGACGAGATCCTGCGCGTCGTGCGCGGCATCGACTACGATGGCCTCGACCGATCCATCGACGCGCGCATCTGCCGCCTTCGCCGGAAGCTCCACGAGGCGGGCGGGGCCGAGTCCATGATCAAGACCGTCCGGTTGCGCGGGTACCTTTTCGCCGGGGACGCCTGACCGGAGACGCTCCGTCCCCTTCATCCCGCCTGAAGGCGTGCGTCCCCTTCAGGTGACCTGAAGGGGTGCGTCCCCTCCCCCCATGCTCCGCCTCTTCCTCCGCCTCTACCTCTTCCTGATGCTGCCGGCCACGGCGGAGTTCGTGGGGTTAATGTACCTCACGGACCAGGTGATGGTGCAGAAGCACAAGGAGGACATGCGCACGCGCGCGGGCGTCGCCTTCGACCGGGCCGACCGCATCCTGTCGGCGAAGGAGGTGCCCAACTGGGAGGGCCGCCTCAAGGAGATCGAGGCCACGTTCCGCATCGAGCACCGCGTGGTGCCCAAGAGCGCCGCGGCCGACGACTGGTTCATGTCCGACTCGGAGAAGGAACGGCTCGCCGCGGGCGACATCGCCTTCCGCGACCGCCCGGGCGGCGGCCAGGTGTACCTGCGCAACCTCAAGGACGGCAGCGGGGTGCTGCGCATCGAGTGGGTGGGGCTCTACGAGTACCTCACGCTCTACTACACGATCATCGTGGCCCTCGTGACGCTGGGCCTGTCGGTCATCCTGCTGCGCTGGGTGCGGCCGCTCTACCGCGACCTCGAGAACCTGTCGGCGGCGGCGGGCCGGCTGGGCGAGGGCGACCTGGCGGCGCGCGCGGCGGTGGACCGCTCGTCGCTCGTCGAGCCCATCGCGGGCGCCTTCAACGCGATGACCGAGCGCATCCAGCGCCTGCTCACCAGCCACCGCGACCTCGAGCAGGGCGTGGCGCACGAGCTGCGCACCCCCCTCGCGCAGCTCAAGTTCGACCTGGAGCTCGCCCGCTCGAGCGCGACGGCGGAGGAGCGCGAGGAACGCTTCGTGTCGATGTCGCGCGACGTGGCGGACCTCGAGGAGCTGGTGAACGAGCTGCTCCTCATCGCCAACCTGCGCCAGGCGCCGCCCTACAGCCCGAAGGCGATCCCGGCGCGCGTGCTCGTGGACGACGTGATCCGCCGTGCCAAGGACGAGATGCGCGCCTTCGGCCGCGACATCGCGATCGAGCCGCCGAAGAACCTGCCCGAGACGTTCGAGTGCGACGGCAAGTTCCTCGCGCGGGCGCTGGTGAACGTGGTGAGGAACGCGGTGCTGCACGCGAAGAGCCGCGTGGTGCTCACGGTCGAGCAGGTCGCGGGCCGCACGACGGTGCATGTCGACGACGACGGCCCGGGCATCGCGCCCGCGGACCGCGAGCGCCTCTTCGCGCCCTTCACGCGCGCCGAATCGAGCCGCGACCGCGAGACGGGCGGCGTGGGCCTGGGGCTCGCCATCGTGAAGAGCGTTGCGGAGTGGCACGGCGGCACCGCCCGCATCCAGGATTCGCCCCTGGGTGGGGCGCGGGTGTCCATTGCCTGGTAGCTACGAACCGCGCGTGAGCTTGGCGTTCCGGGGCGCGGATTTCTTGCCGGGATCCGCCTTCCGGCGCGGCGTCGCGCCGGCCTTCTCGCGCGTCCGGCCCTTGTCCGGGGCCGCGGGCGCCGGCGGCGAATGCTGCGCGATCCACGCCTCGAGCTCCGCGGCCGGCAGGGGGCGGCAGGCGAAGTAGCCCTGGTACGCGGTGCAGCCGTGCAGCTTCAGGAAATCGAGCTGCTCCTGGCGCTCGACGCCCTCGGCCACCACCTCCAGCGACAGGCCGCGCGCGAGGCCCGTCACCGCCGCGACGATGGTCGCCCCGCCGTTGCCGGTCGTGCGGCGCCCGCCGTCGATGTCCGCGACGAAGCTCTTGTCGATCTTGAGCGCGTCGACGGGCAGGTGGCGCAGGTGCGACAGGCTCGAGAACCCCGTGCCGAAGTCGTCGATGGCGATGCGAAAGCCCATGCGCCGCAGCTTGCCCAGCGTGTGGCTCACGCCCTCCAGGTCGCGCACCATGCTGGTCTCGGTGATCTCGAGCTCCAGCCACGTGGGCGAGCAGCCGGCGCGCGAGACGATGCCCTCCAGCTCGGAGACGATGGTCGAGTCGCGCAGCTGGCTCGCCGAGAGGTTGATGCTCACCGTGAAGGGGCCCACGCCGGCGTTGCGCCACGCGGCCGCCTGGCGGCTCGCGGCCTCCAGCACCCAGTGGCCCAGGTCGCGCATGAGGCCGGTCTCCTCGGCCAGCGGGATGAAGGCGTGCGGCTGCACGAGTCCGCGCTTCTCGTCGCGCCAGCGAAGCAGCGACTCGACGTGCGTGACGCGGCCCGTGGCCACCTCGAGGATCGGCTGGTAGTGCAGCTCGAACGAATCCTTCTTGAGCGCGCGGCGCAGCGCCTGCTCGATGCCGAGCCGCTCGTCGCGCCGGTGGGCGAGGGCGCGCGAGAAGGCGCGGTAGCTGTTGCGGCCCAGTTCCTTCGCGTGGTACATCGCCGCGTCCGCGTTCTTGAGGAGCGTGTCCGGGTCGGTGCCGTCCTCGGGGTAGACGGAGAAGCCCAGGCTCGCGCTCACCTGCACCTCGTGGCCCTCGATGGGGAAGGGCCGCATCACGTCCTCGAGGATCTTCTGCGCCACGCGGTCCGGGCCGTTGTCGCCCTCGAGGTCCTCCAGCAGGACCACGAACTCGTCGCCCGACAGGCGCACCAGCAGGTCGCTCTGGCGAAGGGCCGCGCGCACGCGCCGGGAGAGGCTCTTGAGCAGCTCGTCGCCCACGCGGTGGCCGAGCGTGTCGTTCACGTCCTTGAAGTGGTCGAGGTCCAGGAACATCACCGCGACCCGGTGCCCGAAGCGCTGCGCGCGCGCCATGGACGAGGCGAGCCGCTCGGTGAGCAGCAGGCGGTTGGGCAGGCCCGTGAGCCCGTCGTGCGTGGCCATGAACTGCAGGCGCTCCTCGGCCTGGATGCGCGAGGAGACGTCCTGCGCGAGGGACAGGAGCGAGATGCAGCGGCCCTCGGCGTCGCGCAGGGCCGAGTTGTGCCACTCCACCCAGATGACCGAGCCGTCCTTGCGGTAGTTGCGGTTGAGGATGGTGGCCTGCGAGTCCGGGCCCTCGACCAGGCGGCGGACCATCGAGCCGACCGCGGCCTCGTCGTCCTCGTAGACCAGGCGCCAGTTGGAGATCGGGCGGCCCAGCACCTCCTCGGCCTTCCAGCCGAAGACCGCCTCGGCGCGGCCGGACCAGCGCGTCGTGCGCAGCTGCGGGTCCCACTCGATCACCGCGAGCGGCGTGTTGTCGAAGTGGGCCGAGAGGATGTTGTTGGCGCGCCGCAGTTCCTCCTCGACCGACTTCTGCTCGTGGATGTCGCTCGTCGTGGAGTAGTAGCCGGCGAACCGCCCGGTGCCGTCCTGGCGCGGCGTGAGGCGCACGATCATCCAGCGGGCGGTCCCGTTCGCGTACTCGACCAGCCGCTCGAAGGCCACCGTCTCGCCCGCCATCACGCGCTGCACGCTCGGCTGCAGGCGCGCCCAGCGCGACGGGCCCAGCACCTCCTCGACGGTGCGCCCGATCACCTCGCTCGCGGGGCGGCCGATGTAGTGGAGGAAGCCGGCGTTGGCGTAGCGGTAGCGAAGCTGCGCGTCCACGTACACCATGGGCGTGGGCACGGAGTCGATCACGTGCCGCATCTCGCGTTCCTTCTCCTCCAGGGAGGCCTGCGCCATCTTGAGGTCGTGCACGTCGTTCGAGACGACGTAGAAGCCCTGCACGCGGCCGGCCTCGTCCTTGCGCGGCGTGAGCTTCACGCGCATCCAGCGCTCCTCGCCCGTGCCGGCGATGCGGATGCGGCGCTCGTAGGTCGCGTGCTCCCCGCGCTTCACGCGGTCGATCTGCGGCGCGAGGGACTCCATCAGGTCCGCCGGGTAGACGTCCTCCGGGAACTTGCCCAGGGCCCACTCGCGCGTGAACCCGCGCGTGGCGAGGAAGATGTTGTTCACGAAGGTGCAGCCGCGCTCGAGGTCCACGTAGACGATGGCCTCGGGGATGTTCTCGGCGAAGAAGCGCAGCTCCTCCTCGCGGGCGCGCAGCAGCTCCTGCGCGGTCTTGAGCTCGTGGATGTCCGAGCCGACGATGTAGTAGCCGCCGAAGGCGCCCGCGGCGTCCGTGACGGGAACGAGGCGCACGCGGTACCAGCGGCGGCGGCCGGCCGTGGGCCCCGCGAGGCGCTCGTAGGAGCACGTCTCGCCGTTCCGGAGGCGCTCGAGGAAGGGCTCGAAGTAGTCCTTCGCCGCCTCGCCCAGCACCTCGGCCACCGTGCGGCCGATGACGGCCTCGGCGGCCTCGCCCCGGGTTTCCTCGAAGCCCTTGTTCACCCACTGGTAGCGCCAGTCCGGGCCGATGAAGGCGATGACCTCGGGAATGTTGTCGGCGTAGAAGCGCAGCTCGCGCGCCTGCCTCTCCAGCGTCTCGCGCAGGCGCCGGTCCTCGTCCACGTCGATGACGATCGAGTAGAGGCCCGCGATGCTGCCGTCGGCCGCCCGGTCGGGGATGAGCGTGATCCGCACCCAGCGCCGCTTGCCTCCCGCCTCGCGGCCGCGGCGCTCGTAGACCACCTTCTCGCCGGCGAGCGCGCGCTGGATGTGGGGCGACACCTCGGCCAGCACCTCGGCGTCGTAGACCTCCTCGATGCGGCGCCCGATCACGGTGGTCGTGTCGATGCCCGGCGGCCAGTCGAGTCCCGGCGTGTTGGTGAAGCGGAAGCGCAGGTCCGCGTCGATGTAGGCCATCGGCACGCCGACGTTGTCCGACACGAGCTGCAGCCACCGGCGGCTCTCGATGAGGGACTGCTTGAGGCGGTGGTCGTCCTCGATGTCCATCACCACGACCAGCACGCCGCGCACCGAGCCCTCGGCGTCCCGGTCCGGGATGATGTGGCCGCGGATGCGGCGGCTCTCGCGGCCCGGCCACAGCGCCTCGCGCTCGTACGTGACGGGCTCGCCCGCGAAGGCGCGCTCGAGAAGCGGGCGGGTGGCTTCCATCACCTCCCGCGGCGCGAACGCCTGGTAGATGTGGCCCTCCATCTGCTCGCGCGTGAGGCCCGCCCACGCGCACGAGGGCCCGTTGGCGAAGCGCACCAGGCCGCCGCGGTCGATGTAGGTGATGGGGAAGCCGACGCTGTCCGTGATGAGGCGCAGCTGGCGCTCCTGGTCGCGCACGCGCGCCTCGGCGTCCTTCAGGTGCTGGATGTCCGAGAGCACCACGGCCACGCCCACCACCGCGCCGCGCAGGCGGATGGGCGCGTAGTGCGCGCGCACCCAGCGGCCGGCATTGGGCCCCAGGTTGACGATGCGGTCGAAGGTGAGCGACTCGCCCTCGAGCGCCCTGGCGAGCGCCTTGCGGCGGTCGTCCGGCGGGCTCGCCTCGAAGACCATCGCGGGCGTGCGGCCGAGCATCTCGTCGGCCCGGCGCCCCGTGATCTCCTCGTAGCGCGCGTTCACGTATCGGTAGCGCAGCTGCGCGTCGAAGACGCAGGCCGGCATGCCCATCAACTCGAGGCCCGGGCGGATTTCCGGCAGGAGGGTGGCGAGCGCGTCCGGCCGCTCGGTGTGCGAGGTTTCCATGGAACGAAGCGAGGGTCCGGTCACAGTTGCGGTTTCAACTGGTCAACGCAACAGATTGGTTGAATCGCTCAGCCGGTGTTTCGAAGTCTAGTGTTTTCCTCGGCCGTTCGTTGAGTCGCCGGGCGACGGCGTTGAGCTCGGCTTGCGAAAATGTGGAGAGATCAATGCCCTTGGGGAAGTACTGCCTCAAGAGTCCGTTGGTGTTCTCGTTGGATCCCCGCTGCCACGGGCTCTGGGGATCGCAGAAGTAGACCTTGATGTCGGTGGCGAGAGTGAAGCGCTTGTGATCGGCCATCTCCTTGCCGCGATCCCAGGTCAGCGATCGATAGAGCTCGTTCGGCAGCTTGTGGGCGTGCTTGATGAGCGCGTCGATGACCGTCTCGGTGTCCTTGCTGGCGACTTTCGCGAGCATCACGTAACGCGTGTGACGCTCGACCAGCGTAGCGATTTGGCTGTTGCGGCTGCCGAACAGCAGGTCACCTTCCCAGTGACCTGGCACGGCGCGGTCTTCAGCCGCGGCGGGGCGCTCGCTGATGGAGACGACGTCGGTAATTTGACCGTGAATTGGTGTCTTTTGTGTGTGGTGCCTCGAGCGACGCATCCCACGCGGGCGCCGCAGGTGTTCCAGCAGCTCTCTCTTCAGAGCCCCGCGGGCTTGGATGAAGAGACTGCGATAGATGGTTTCGTGTGACACCTGATGGGCTTCATCACCTGGGTAGGTGTGCTTGAGCCAGCCGGCAATTTGCTCTGGCGACCACTCCAGCTTGAGCTTGCTCGCAACCAATTGCGCTAATGCCCGATTGCGGGCCAGTTTACAGAGCTTCGGTCGCAGAGCCCGGTTCCAAGCCGCCTGGTCGGCGCGGCTGGCTCGATAGCCTTCACGCCCGCCATTGCGCCGAATCTCTCGGCTTATCGTCGATGGTGCTCGCTTGAGCAACGTCGCGATCGACCGGATCGAGCGTCCCTCAACCACGCCACGCGAGATCTCCTCACGCTCCGCCAAGCTCAGCGCGGAATCGCAACGGAGCCGCTCGCGCGGGCATATGCCGCCCGACTCACCCAGAATGCGAGCTATCGATGGATGGTGTCGATCAAACAGCTTGGCGATCTGGTGAATCGTGTCGCCCTTGCGCCAACGCTCCCACATGAGAGCCCTCTGGCTTTCGGTGTAGCGAATCCGCGGCCTTCTCTCCATGGGCAACACCCCTTCCGCTAAGGTAGCGTTAAGTGTGTTGCATCGACCGGTTGAAACCGCAGTTTATAGCGGCCGCTGCAAACCCCCAAGCGAAGCCGGTAAACTCGGCGGGGTGAAGAAGACCACACGCCTCGTGCACGGGGGCAGGAAGAGCGCGAATCCCCCCGGCACCGTGAACCTCCCCATCGCGCGTGCCTCGACCGTCCTCTTCGACAACCTCGAGCACCTCGCGGCCGTCCAGAAGCGCTTCGACGCGGGCGAGTCCATCGCCACCTACGGCATCGTCAACATGCCGCAGAGGAACGCCTTCGAGGAGCTGGTGTGCGAGCTGGAGGGCGGCTACCGCGCGGTCACCGTGCCCTCGGGCCTCGCCGCCGTGGCCGTCGCGATCCTGGCGGTCGCCAGGGCGGGCGACCACGTGCTCATGGTCGACTCGGTCTACGGCCCCTCGCGCACCTTCTGCGACCGCACGCTCGCGAGGATGGGCGTGGCCACGGACTACTACAGCCCCGGAGTTTCGGGTGACGACGTGGCGGCGCTCATGAAGCCGAACACCACCGTCGTCTACGCCGAGAGCCCCGGCTCGCTCACCTTCGAGATCCAGGACCTGCCCGCGATCTGCCAGGCGGCCCATGCGAAGGGCGCGTACGTCGTCTGCGACAACGCGTGGGCCACGGGCATGCTGCATCCGTCGATGGCGCACGGCGTGGACCTCGTCGTGCAGCCGGCGACGAAATACCTGGGAGGGCACTCGGACGTGATCCTGGGCGCCGTCGTCGCCAACGAGCGCGCGTGGAAGGGCCTGTGGGAAGTCTCGCGCGACCTGGGCCAGACCACGAGCCCGGACGACATCTACCTCATGGTGCGCGGCATGCGCACGCTCGCCCTCCGGCTGGAGAAGCAGGGCGCCGCCGCGCTCGCGATCGCGCGCGCGCTGGAGCAGCGGCCGGAAGTCGCGCGCGTGCTGCACCCGGCGCTCGAGAGCTTCCCCGGCCACGCGCTGTGGAAGCGCGATTTCACCGGCTCGTCCGGCCTCTTCGGCGTGGAGTTCGCGCCGTGCACGCCGAAGCAGGTGTCGGCCTTCTTCGACGGCTTCACGCTCTTCGGCATCGGCTACAGCTGGGGCGGGTTCGAGAGCCTCGCGGTGCCGGCCAACCTGCGCCACGGCCGCAAGATCGACCCGTGGAAGGGCGGCCCGCTCTTCCGCCTGCACATCGGCCTGGAGGATCCCGAGGACCTCATGGCCGACCTGGACGCCGCCTTCGCCCGCTGGCGCGCCGCGGCCTGAGATGACCCCGTTGCTTCGCGAGGCGCTCGAGGGCGCCGTGAGGGAGGCGACGCGCGCGGACTACACGCTGCTTTCCGCTTCGCCCGTCTCCGGCGGCTGCATCCACGAGGCGCTCCGGCTCGACGGCGAGGACGCCGGCGGCAGGAAGTCGTATTTCGCGAAACGGGCGGACCCCGAGCGGGCGCCGATGCTTGCCGCGGAAGCCGAGGGGCTCTCCGCCCTCGCGAAAGCGGGCGCGGTGCGCACGCCCGGCGTGATCGCGCGCGGCGCGGACGACGAGCACGCCTGGCTCGTCCTCGAGTGGCTGGATCTCGAGCCGCTCTCGACGCTCTCGGGCGCCGCGCTCGGCAAGGCCCTCGCCGCGCAGCACCGCGCCCCGTTCGAGCGCTTCGGCTGGGAGAAGGACAACTTCATCGGCGCTTCCGTGCAGGAGAACGGCTGGCACGACGACTGGCTCGCCTTCTGGCGCGAGCGGCGCCTGCACGCGCAGCTGCGCATGGCGGCGAAGAAGCGCTACCCCTCGAGGATGATCGACCGCGGCGAGCGGCTGCTGGCGGACTGCGAGGCGTTCTTCACGAGCCACGCGCCGGGGCCTTCGCTGCTGCACGGCGACCTGTGGGGCGGCAACGCGGCGGCGCTCGCGGACGGCACGCCCGTGGTCTTCGACCCGGCCGTGTACTGCGGCGACCGCGAGGCGGACGTGGCGATGACGGCGCTCTTCGGCGGCTTCCCGAAGGACTTCCTCGCCGCCTATCGCGAGGCCTGGCCGCTCGACGACGGGTATTCCGTGAGACGCGACTTCTACAATCTCTACCACGTGCTCAACCACGCGAACCTCTTCGCGGGCGACTACGTGGAACAGTCGGCGCGATCGATCGAGCGGCTGCTGGCGGAGATCCGGTAGGGGTTGGCGGACCTCGCACGGGGCAGGATCCGGCGATTCGCCCGCTTCTTTGCAGGAGTCTTGATGCCGGTCACCCGGATTCGCGGCGCCGGCGCGACCATGGACCATCCCGTCATCCGCCTGGAGGGTGAGATGCGCCGCCGTCGCTTCCTGCAATCCGCCGTGACCGGGGCCCTCGCGAGCCTTGCCGCCATCCCGCGCGTTTCCGCCCAGATGATGGGAGGTGGCAGCCGCATGGGCACCACGACCTCTCTCGCCTGGCCGACGGGGCAACCGCTTCGGAGCCTCGCCGTGCTCGCCAACGGGAGCACGCTGCCCGGCGTCTTCGAAGGCGAGCTGGGCGCGTCGCCGTTCACCGCCTCGCTCGTGACGGGAGCCAACACGCCGCTGTGGGGCTTCAATGGCGCCTATCCGGGGCCCGTGATCGAGCTCGTGGAAGGACAGCGCGCGCAGATCGAATTCGCGAACGGGCTGCCCATCGACTCGACGATCCATTGGCACGGGCTCGCGGTGCCGGCGGACCAGGACGGCGGCCCGATGGAACCGGTCGCGCCCGGCGCCCGGCGCTTCTATTCCTTCGACGTCCCGGCGGGCAGCGCGGGCACCTACTGGTACCACCCCCACGCGCACGGGACGACCACGCTGCAGGTCGGCATGGGCCTCGCCGCGCCGCTCATCGTGCGCGCCGCCGACGATCCGATCGCGGCGATCCCGGAACAGGTGCTGATGGTCACCTCGATCCGGCTCGACTCGGCGGGGCGGGTCCAGAGGCCCTCGGTGACGATGGGCGGCATGGGCATGGCCTCCGGGGGCGGCGAACTCCTGGTCAACGGACAGAAGCAGCCGGTCCTCTCGATGGCGCCGGGCGCGACGCAGCGCTGGCGCATCCTCAACGCGACGGCGGACCGGTACCTGCGACTCGCGATCGACGGGCATCGCTTTGCCGTGGTGGGCACCGACGGCGGCTTGCTCGCGCAGCCCATCGCGGAACTGGCCGAGTGGCTGCTCGCGCCGGCGCAGCGCGTGGAGATCGTGGTGACGATATCGACGCGGCAGGGCACGCCGTACGCGCTCCGCGACCTGGGCTCGGGCGGCATGATGGGCTCGGGCGGCATGATGGGCGGGAGCGGGTCCGTGCTGATGACCGCGGCGACGAGCCGCGAGAGCGCGAAGGCGCCCGTGGCGCTGCCCGCGTCGCTCAGGCCCGCCGCGATCCTCGGTCCCTCGACCTTCCGCCAGCAGGTGGTGCTCTCGTCCGCGGGCATGATGGGGATGGCAGGCTCCTTCCTCATCAACGGCCGCAGCTTCGACATGAACCGCGTGGACCTGCGCACGATCGCCGGCCGCGTGGAGACCTGGGACCTCGTCAACGCGACCGCGATGGACCACCCGATCCACATCCACGGCACGCAGTTCCAGGTCGTGGGCGGGACGCTGGGCGGATTCTCGGGCCCCGTCGCCGACGGCGCATGGTTCGACACGGTGAACGTGCCCGCGGACAGGACCGTGTCGATCCGCGTGCGGCAGTCCCTGCCGGGACTGCGCATGGTCCACTGCCACATCCTGCCGCACGAGGACGCCGGGATGATGGCCGTCCTCGAGGTGCTGCCGGGCTGACGCGCCGGCCGGGTCGCTCGCCTAGAGCGTCACCGTCACCTGCGGGAACACGCGCGTGAAGGCCTCGGCGTGCGTGATGTCCTTGCGCCCGGTGATACGCCGCGCGTGGTTGGCGCGGTGCTCGGCTCGCTCGGCGTAGTGCTGCTGCAGGTACTTCTGCGCCTTCATCGCCTGCATCGCCTGCAGCTTCTGCGGGAACACGGACGAGATGTCCACGTAGGTGTTGGGCACGAAGCCGCACATCTCCGTCTGGTGGGGCTCGAAGAGGTAGAGCTCCGAGGGCGTCACGATGTCGAAGGCGCTCTCGACGCCGGAGCCCGTGGAGAGCATGCGCGCGCGCTGCACCGCGGCCGAGGCCATGCCGTGGTCGGGATTGAAAGGGTCGCGGTCGGCGTGCGTCACGATGACGTCGGGCTTCTCCTCGCGGATCAGCTCGACGATGCGCGCGATCTCCTCCCGGCCCAGCTCGAGCGGGTAGTCGCCCAGGTCGAAGGCGAGGAAGCGCGCGCCCACGATGCGCGCTGCCTCCTCGGCCTCCGCGTGGCGGACCTTCTTCACGTTCGCCTCCGTCTGGCCGGCCTGCTTCCACAGCTCGCCCGATTCGCCGCGCTCGCCGTACGAGAGGGCGACCACGGTGGCGGTGCCGCCCGAGCGCGTGAAGAGCGCGGTGGCCCCCGCGCAGCGCCACACGAAGTCGGCCGAGTGGGCGCCGATGACGAGCATCCTCCTGCCGGTGTTGTCCATGTTCACTCCGCGCTGATCTTCGAGGCGCGGATGACCGCGGCCCACTTGTCGATCTCGGCCTTGAGGAACTTGCCGAATGCCTCGGAGCTGCTGGGCTCGACGACCGCGCCCAGGGCCTGCAGCTTCTCGAGCACGCCCGCGTCCTGCAGCGCCTTGAGCACTTCGGCGGAGAGTTTCGCCACGACATCCTTCGGCGTCTTCGCGGGCACCACGAAGCCCCACCACACGGAGGCCTCGAAATCGGCGAGGCCCGCTTCCTTGAAGGTGGGCACCTCCGGCAGCATCGCGAGGCGCTTGTCGCTCGAGACGGCCAGGGCGCGCAGCTTGCCGGCCTTCACGTGCGGCGCGGCCTCGATGGGGTTGATGAGCATGAAGGTGAGGCGCTCGCCGATCAGGTCCGTGAGCGCCGGCGCGCCGCCCTTGTAGGGCACGTGCAGCGCCTCGAACTTCGCGGACATGCGGAAGAGCTCCGAGGCCAGGTGGCCGGAGCCGCCCGCGCCCGCGGTGCCGTAGGTGTAGCTGCCCGGCTTCGCGCGTCCGGCCGCGAGGAATTCCGCGAGCGTCTTCGCGGGCGAGGAGGCCGGCACCACGAGCACGAGCGGCGCGTAGCCCACGCCCGCCACCGGCGCGAAGTCGCGCAGCGTGTCGAAGGGCAGGTCCTTCGAGAGCGTCATGTTGGTGGCGAGGCCGTTGGCGCCCAGCAGCACCGTGTAGCCGTCCGGCGCCGACTTGGCGACGAAATCCGCGCCGATGTTGGCGTGGCCGCCGGGCTTGTTCTCGATGAGCACGGGCTGGCCCACCTGCTCCGCGACGCGCTGGCCGACGACGCGGCCCACGGTGTCGACGGCGCCGCCCGCCGCGAAGGGCACGATGATGCGGATGGACCTGGCGGGATAGGGCTGCGCGAGGGCGGTCGCGGCGGCTAGGCCGAGCGCGGCGAGGAGGCGGGAGATCGAGGCGGTCATGGCGTGATCCTTCCTACGGGAGTTTCGAGAAATCGGCGCCGCGGGCCTTCAGCAGCTCGTCGACCCATTGGCGATCCCACGTGCCGGCCTTGATGGCGGCCATCGAGGCCTGTTCCTTGCGGTTCTGCGCTTCCGCCGCCGCGATCACGGCCTCGGCATCGGCTTGCGGGATGGCGATGAGTCCGTCCGCGTCGCCCGCGACGAGGTCGCCGGGCTCGACCACCATGCCGCCCACCGAGACGGGCACGTTGATCTCGCCGGGGCCGTCCTTCCACGGGCCGCGGTGCGTGATGCCGGCCGCGTAGACGGGAAAGTCCCACTCGGCGAGCGTCTCCGAATCGCGGATCGCGCCGTCGATGACGATGCCGGCGACGCCGCGCTTTTCGGCCCACCCGGCCATCAGCTCGCCGATGATCGCGTTCTCGAGCGCGCCGCCGGCGTCGACCACGATGACGTCGCCGGGCGCGGCCATGTCGATGGCCTTGTGCACGATGAGGTTGTCGCCGGGACGCGTGCGCACGGTGAAGGCCGTGCCCACCATCGTCGTTCCGCGATGAAAAGGCTGCAGGTTCGTGCCGCGCCCGCGCAGCAGGTTGTCGCTCACGTTGGAGACGGGCAGGGCCGCGAGGCGCGCGAGCAGCTTCGCGTCGGCGCGGGGCGGGCTGGGGAGGATGCGAAAGCCGATGGTCATGAGGGTTCCCGGGGTTTCAGAAGGTGTTCGTAGCGGGCGCCCATCACCTCGGTGATGGGCTTGCCGGCGCGCAGGTCCGCGGTCATGGCGGCTTCGCGATCGGCGATGTAGCGGGCGGTCTCGAGGACGCGGTCGATCTCGCCGGCCGGGATCACGACGACGGCGCTGCCGTCCGCGATCACGTAGTCGCCGGGCCGCACGTCGACTTCGCCCAGGCGCACCGGCACCTGCGTTCCCATCTCCACGATGCGCCCGCGCGCCGTGCGCGAGGTGCAGCCGCGCGCGAAGACGGGAAAGGAAAGCGCGCGCGCCTCGTCGATGTCGCGCACGGGGCCATCCGCGACCACGCCCGCGACGCCCCGAAGGGACGCGGCCTGCGAGAGGATGCCGCCCCAGGAGCCCGCGTCGATGCCGCTGCGCTGCTCGATCACGATCACGTCGTCGGGGCCGGCCGCCTCGATGGCCGTGGTGCCGAGGTGGCGGATGGGGCCGGGCGGCGGCGTGCCGGTGCCCAGCTTCACGGTGACCGCGCGGCCGGCGATGCGCGGGCCGCCCGAGAGCGGGGGCAGGCCGGTGACGACGGCCGCGAGGCCCAGCTTGTCCATGGCATCGGAGACGGCGCACGCATCGAGGGCGCGCAATCGCACGACGCGGGGATCGGGAGTGGCGCTCATCCCCTCAGTCGACCTTCGCGCCCGAGCGCTTCACCACCGCGGTCCAGCGCGGCGTCTCCTCGCGGATGAACTGCGCGAACTCCTCGGCGGTGCCCGGCACGAGGGCCGAGCCCATCTTCGCGAGGCGCTCGGCGACCTCCGGGCTCGCGAGGATCTTGCGCAGCTCCGTGTTCAATCGCTCGATGACCTCCTTCGGCGTGCCGGCCGGCGCGAAGACGCCGTACCAGTTGGTGAGGTCGAAGTCGGCGATGCCCGATTCCATCATCGTGGGGACGTTCGGCATCGAGATGGAGCGCTTCGCGCCCGTGGTGGCGAGCGGCCGCACGCGGCCGGCGTCGACGAAGGGCTGCAGCACCACGGTGGACTCGAAGCCCGCCGGCACCTGGCCGCCCACCACGTCGGCGATGGCCGGGCCGGAGCCCTTGTACGGCACGTGCAGCAGGTCGATGCCGTGGGCGAGCTTCAGCATCTCGCCCGCGAGGTGCTGCGGGCTGCCGCTGCCGGCCGAGGCGAAGGCGTACTTGCCGGGATTCTTCTTCACCAGCGCGACGAACTCCGCGAGGTCCTTCGCGGGCACCGAGGGGTGCACGTAGAGCGCGCAGGGCACGAGGGCCACGATCGCGACGGGCGCGAGCGCCTGCGCCGGGTCCAGGGCGAGCGCGTAGAGGTTGCGGTTGATGACCACGCCCGTGTTGTTGCCCATGAGCAGCGTGAGGCCGTCGGGCTTCGCGCGCGCGACGAACTCCGTGCCGATGTTGCCGCTCGCGCCGGCCTTGTTGTCGACGATCACCGGCTGGCCCAGCGCCGCCGAGAGCCTGGGCGAGACGAGGCGCGCGAGGATGTCCGTGGTGCCCCCGGGCGGGTAGGGCGAGACGATTTTCACCGCGCCCTGGGGCCAGGATTGCGCCTGCACGGAAAGGGCGCAGAGCGCCGGCAGGACCAGCAGGGCCAGCACGGCCCGTCGCATCGGGATTCGCATCGTTTCTCCTCCGGGCGGGCCTTCGGGACGAGGCCCTTCACGGCGATCATTGCACCGCCCGAAAAGAGCGTCCAATATATATTCCCCGCCCCAGTCATAGCGAGCCGCTATAAGCATGGACATCCGCCAGCTGCGCTATTTCGTCGCCGTCGCCGAGGAACTGAACTTCAGCCAGGCCGCGCGCCGCCTGCACATGAGCCAGCCGCCGCTCAGCATGCAGATCAAGGCCGTCGAGGAGGAACTGGGCGCCACGCTGCTCGAGCGCAACCGCCGCCGGGTGCGCCTCACGGAGCCGGGCCGGCACTTCCTCGAGCACGCGCGCTCGGTGATCGCGCAGGTGGACGGCGCGGGAGACGCGGTGCGCCGCGTCGCGCGCGGCGAGGCGGGCGTGATGCGCCTCGCCTTCACCGGCTCCGTGCCGATGATCGAGGCGTTCCCGCGCTTCCTGCAGGCCTTCCGCGAGAAGCACCCGGGCGTGCGCCTCGAGATGGGCCACCTCTCCACGGGCGCGCAGCTGCAGGCGCTCTCCGACCGGCGCATCGACGCGGGCTTCCTCCGGCCTTCCCCGCTCTACGCGCCCAGCGCCGACATCGAGGTGCGCCCCATCCGCGAGGACCGCCTGATGCTCGCGCTGCCCTCCGCGCACCGCCTCGCGCGAAGCCGCGGCGCCGTGCGCATGGCGAGCCTGGCCGACGAGCCCTTCGTGATGTTCCCGCGCGACATGGGCTGCGGGCTGCACGACCACGTGATGGGGCTCGCGAGCCGCGCCGGCTTCGCGCCGCGCGTCGTGCAGGAGGCGCGCGAGGGCGTGACCATCCTCGCGCTCATCGCCGCGGGCACGGGCGTGTCGATCCTGCCGGACACCTACCGCTACGCGAGCGTGCCGGGCGTGACGCTGCGGCCGATCGCCGATGCCGCCGCCGCGAGCTGCCTGCTGATGGCCTGCCGGAAGAACGAGGCTTCGCCGCTCGTGGAGCGCTTCGTGGCGATGGCCGCGCGCTGGCCCGGGTTCAGGATCCCGGCACGCCGGCGTGCGGTCGCGGCCGCCTGAGGCAGAGGACCGTGGAGCCGGTGGCCCCGTGATCGGCGTCGCCAAGTGGATGCTGGGCCCGCTGTTCCTCGCGCAGGGACACTACGTGCGCCGCAGGACGCCGGAACTGCCCGAGCCCGCCGGCGCGCGCGAGGGCGAGGCGGGGGAGGGCCCGGGCATCCGCCTGCTGGTGCTCGGCGACTCCGCGGCCGCGGGCGTGGGGGCGCCGACGCAGGAGAAGGCGCTGTGCGGCCGGATCGTGGCGGGCCTTTCCGATCGCTATCGCGTGCAGTACCGCCTCGTCGCGAAGACGGGAGCGACCACCGCCTCGACGCTGGCCCACCTCGAGAAGATTCCCGCGTTCCGCACGGGCGCGGTCGTCACCTCGCTCGGGGTGAACGACGTGACCGGCGACGTGGGCGTGGAGGAGTTCATGACGCGGCAGGGGCAGCTCTACGGCCTGCTGCGCGAGAAGTTCGGCGCGCGGTACATCCTCGTCTCCGGCCTGCCGCCCATGGGCTCGTTCGTCGCGCTGCCGCAGCCGCTGCGCTGGTACCTGGGGCGACGGGCGCGCGAGCTGGACGAGGCGCTCGCGGCCGCGCTGCCCGATGGCCTGGGCGCGCACTACCTGCCGCTTTCGCGCCAGATGGCGCGCTCGGAACTCGCGAGCGACGGATTCCATCCCGGACCGTCCGCGCACGCGCAGTGGGGCGCGGCCGCCGCGGACCGCATCGCGAAGGCGCTCGAGAAAGCGTAGGGCGCGATTGCGCGTAGGATGAGGGACGGGCGCGCCGGCACGGATGGCGCGCCGACCCACGCGAAGGTCCCGACATGCCGGGATACGACGTCGAGACGCACACGCACCGCATCGGCGGCCTCGACTACCAGGTGCGCGGGCTCACCGATCGCCTCCAGCACCACGATCCCGACGGCAGCGCGGAGCACGCCGGCGTGCCGCCCGCGAGCTGGTCGCACTTCGGCGTGCTCTGGCCCGCGGGCCTCGCGCTCGCGCAGGCGATGAGCGTGATCCCGATGGCGGGCCTGCGCATCCTCGAGGTGGGCTGCGGCCTGGGACTCGCGAGCCTCGTGCTCAAGCGCCGCGGCGCGGACATCACCGCGAGCGACCACCACCCGATGGCCGAGCCGTTCCTGCGCCACAACGAGACGCTCAATGGCATCGCGCCCATCGCCTTCCACTGCGGGCCCTGGGACACGGCGCACGAGGCGCTCGGCCGCTTCGACCTGGTGATCGGCGCGGACCTGCTCTACGAACGCGGGCAGGGCGCGGCGCTGGGCGCCTTCATGGGCAGGCACACGCAGCCCGTGGCGCGCGTGATGCTGGCCGACGCGGGGCGCGGGTACAGCGCGGCCTTCACCGACATCCTCAAGCGGCTGGGCTTCGCGCAGGCCGAGCAGCGCGTGTGGTCCACGGGGCATTGGCCTCCGGGGCGCGGCGGAAAGATCATGACATTCGGAAGGGCCGGCCCCGGGAGCGACGACAAGGCCTGACTTGCGCTATCGTGCGCGGAAGCATCCTGCCCGTCACATCCGGGGGACCGCCATGAAGATCGCGTCCTGCCTCGCCATCGCCGCCTGCCTTCCTGCCTTCGCAGCGGCGCAGATGTACAAATGGGTGGACGAGAAGGGCGTCACGCACTATTCCGAGACGCCCCCGCCTTCGGGCAAGGCACAGTCGGTGCCCATCAATCCGCGGACCGCCCCGGCCCCCGTGCTTTCGAAGGAGGGGCCCGCCGCACCGGGAAAGGCCGGCGCACCGCCGGCCCCGGCATCCGGAAAAGGGACGCCGGCGCCGTCCCCGGGCGACGCGGACCTCCAGCGACTTACCGGCGAGTGGAAGACGGCGGCAAGGCAGGCCGTGCAGTTCAGGATGACCATCCAGCCGTTCGGCCAGTCGGTGAATTTCGCCTTCGTTCGCGAGGACGGGAGCAAGACGCAGGTCAACAACCGGCCGTCCTACGACTTCAAGGGCGGGAACGGCCAGGGGCAATTCAGGGTGACCTTCCCGCCCTCCGACGATTGGGACGTACGGATGACCCCCACGCGCATCGACTACCGCCTGCGCGGCGACGTGCTCGAGGCGACCGTCACGTCCAGCGTCTTCGCGGGCGCCTATACACTGCGCCAATGATCCCCGCGAAAGGCGCGCCATGATCCGCATCACCGTGCTGTACCCCAACACCCCCGGCAGCCGCTTCGACCTCGACTACTACGTGACGAAGCACTGCCCGATGGTGCTGGGACTGCTGGGCGCCGCGTGCAAGGGCTTCGGCGTGGACCAGGGCGTGGCGGGCGTGATGCCGCCGGGCGCGCCGGCCTTCCGGGTGACGGCGTGGTTCCTGTTCGATTCGGCCGAGACCTTCCAGCAGGCCTTCGGGCCGGCGGCCGGGCGGATCACGGCGGACATCCCGAACTACACGGACCTGCAGCCGATCATCCAGATGGGGGAAGTTTGCGGCTAGGGATTGGCTTCAGCCCGCACCGCACAACCGAACTTCGGATGTGACGGCGATCGGCCTCGGGATGATCCGGTGTGATGACGATATCCTCGTCGCGCTGGGCAAGGACTTGCGGCCAGTCGGTCTTCGATTTGCCGGGGTTGCCCGGCTTCCCGGAGGACATCGAAATTCAGGCCGCGACGTCGACATAGTCGACGCGACTGGATGCCTGCGGAATCGGAAGGCCGTCGTCCCGCAGACCCGCAAGATGCATGGCGATGGCATCACGGATGGCGCGCTCGGTTTCCTCGGGCGTCCCTGCCGTGGCCACGCACCCGGGAAGGTCCGGGACGTAGGCCGAGTAATTGCCACCTGCTTTCTCGATCACGACCGCATAGCGCATGGATGCACCTCTCACTTCAGGCCCGACTGCTTGAGGATGCTGCTCAGTGTACCCGGAGACAAGTCGTCGGCGGGGCTGCCGGCGACCGTAACCCGCCCGCGTTTGGACGGGTGCTTGAACTGTCGGTGACTGCCGCGTGTGGAGACGAGCACCCATCCGTCGTTTCGCAGCAGCCGAAGGATGTCGGCGACCTTGGGCGGCATGCGATCTCCTACCTGTCCAGCGGGCTCACCACCCCCCGCCCGCCCCGGTTGAGGACGTGGGTGTAGATCATGGTGGTGGAGACGTCCTTGTGGCCCAGCAGCTCCTGCACGGTGCGGATGTCGTAGCCCGACTCCATGAGGTGCGTGGCGAAGGAATGACGCATCGTGTGGGCGGTGACGGGCTTCACGAGGCCGGCCTCGCGCGCGGCGCGGGCGAGGGAGCGCGAGAACGCTTGCTCGTGCGCGTGATCGCGGCGCCGGATGCCGGTGCGCGGGTCCGCGGCGAGCGTGCGCTGCGGGAAGACCCAGTGCCAGCCCCACAGCTTTCCGGCGGCCGGGTTCTTGCGCCCATAGGCACCGGGCAATTCCACGGCGGGAAGGTCCTTCGCGCGGTCCTCGAGGAATAGGGTGTGCACGCGCGCCAGGTGATCGCGCAGCGGCTCGACGAGCGTGGAGGGGAGCACCGTCATGCGGTCCTTGCCGCCCTTGGCCTCGCGGATGGCGATCTCGCGGCGGGAGAGCTCCACGTCCTTCACCCGGAGCGTGATCATCTCGCGCAGGCGCATCCCCGTGCCGTAGAGCAGGCGCGCCATGAGGCCGTGCGTGCCCTCCATCCGCGCGAGGAGGGCGCGGGCCTCCTCGCGCGTGAGGACCACGGGAAGGCGCCTGGGGCGCTTCGCCTTCTTGATGCCGTCGAGCCAAGGGAGCTCCAGCCCCAGCACCTCCTTGTAGAGAAAGAGCAGGGCGGCGAGCGCCTGGTTCTGGGTGCTGGCGGCGACCTTGTCCTTCTCGGCCAGGGAGGAGAGGAAATCCTTCAGGCTCTCGGCGCCCAATTCGCGGGGGTGGCGGCCGGCGTGGAAGCGGATGTAGCGGCGGACCCAGTAGGTGTAGGCGACCTCGGTGCGGTAGCTGTAGTGGCGGACGCGGATCTGGCTCCTGAGGTGGCCGAGGAGGGTGCGGGGGTTGGGGGTGGATGGCGCCGGGTTTGTCATTTTCATTGATTCCGCGTGACTGAAAATGACAACGGGATTCAGCGACTTCCGGTTGACCCCCCGTTGCTACACGGACTGACCGTAGGCATTATTATTAACATCCGAAACAGACATAAAGTTGGGTCTGCGATAGAAGGCGCATCAACGCGTAGACGAGCGATCGGCTGACAAACTCGAAGTATGAACCAACGGTGTACACGGCGAGCATTTCTGAAACGTTGTCGTCGATGACGCACAACGAGTTGAGCGTACATCGCGACAACGTTTCAGAAATGTCTAGTGTTCAGCAAAGGGCCCTTCCCGCCGGGTGGTTTCGATAGACAAGTCGAAAGGATTAGGTGTCGTGGCTATCGCAACCCAACTTTTCATTCGAGCGGACGTTGCGCATTTGCAGAATGGATTGCGACGATCGTCGATGCGCAACGCCGCTCAATTTCAACGTTAGCCGTCATGAAGAGATCGCTGGCCATCGGAGCGCTAATCGCGACACTGTCCGGTTGCTTTCCATACGCAACGAGCTACGTCCATCTTAATGGGCCTGAGGTGAAGCACCTTCAGGCCGCCTGTCGAAACGTCGGCCCTCCCGTCTTCGCATATGTCGAAAGGAGTGGTGTGCGCGTGGAAGTAACCTTGGAGCCTGGCCCATTCGCGTCGCGTTCGAACTCAGGATTCTTGAGGGTGCGGACGGAGATCTCTGCGGTCTCAATTCCCGATCCAATTGGTTACGTCACGCCCACGGGCCGCCCGGTGATTTCCTTCCAATTGGTGCCGGGAGTCTCGGGTAGTGTGTACGCGCAGCAGTTTGATTTCGTCGGATTACCGCCAATTACATTCTCTGGCACGCTGAAGCTACCTCCGATCGATATAAGCGGCGTGCTGATTCAACTGCCGGTGTTTGAGTTTGAGCGGCGGCCATACGCAGGCATCGTGCCGCTGAATTGTTGAGCATAGTTAGGGAAGATCATGACGGCTAACAACATGTTGGAGCGGCCGGGAATCTTGACCCGGTAATGTAGACACCTTGGGCTAACTCCCGGAGGTGTCCAATGCCAGCCCGCAAGGGTCCGAAGAAGGTAAATCGATACACGCTGGAAATGAAGCGCACTGCGGTACGGCTGTCCAACGCGCCTGGAGCCCGGGTCATGGACGTGGCCGAGGCGCTCGATATCCATCCCTTCATGCTGTCCCGGTGGCGCAAGCTCGCCCGCGAAGGCCAACTCGTGGCTGCACCCGCCCGTAAGAAGAAGGCCGCAAAGAAGTCCAAGGCCCCCTCGATGGTGGAGATGTCGAAATACGCCAAGCTGAAGCGCGAACTCGAGCTGCTGCGCAAGGAGCACGAATTCCTAAAAAAGTTCGATCGCTTCCGTGCACGACTGAAGGAGAAAGGTTCGCCTTCATCGCACGGGAGCGAGGACGATTCGAAGTGAAGTGGATGTGCGAACGGCTGGAGGTGTCGCGCTCCGGGTTCTATGCCTGGATGAAGCGCCCCTTGAGCGTTCACCAGCTTCATGACCGGCGACTGTCACGGCGCATCGAGTCGCATTTTGAACAAAGCGCAGGCACGTACGGAAGCCCGCGCATCCACGCGCTGCTGCGACGGGAAGGCGAACGGGTCGGCCGCAAGCGGGTCGTGCGCCTCATGCAGCAGGGACACCTGCGGGCACGCGCAAGCCGCATCTATCGCCGTATCCCCGCGCCCGTGCTCGAGCGGCTCGGGATCGCCAACCAGGCGCGCGAGCGGGCGGTCAGCGGCCCGGACCAGGTGTGGCGCGGGGACGTCACCTACATCAAGGTGCCCGGCGGCTGGCGCTACCTCGCCGTGGTGCTCGACCAGTACTCGCGCCGGCTCCTGGGCTTCAAGCTGGGCAACCGGCACAACGCGGAGCTCACGTTGGCCGCCCTTCGCATGGCCCTGTCCAAGCGCGAGCGGCCCACCGGCCTCGTGTTCCACTCCGATCGCGGCAGCGAGTACGCCGGCTACCTTTACCGCGACCGTCTCGCCGCGCTGGGGATCGTCCAGAGCATGAACCGCCCGAAAAACATGACCGACAATGCCTTCGTCGAGTCCTTCTTCCACTCGCTCAAGTCGGACGTGATCCACGGCCATCCGCAGCGCCCGACGGCAGAACTCGACGCCGTGGTGCGCCGCTACATCGCCCGCTACAACCGCACGCGCCTGCACTCGGCGCTCGCCTATCGCTCGCCCATTGACTTCGAACGAGCTAACGCATGAAATTGCCCCTCATGTGTCTACCGAATCGGGTCAAGATTCCGTGTGTCGTAGGTGAGCCGCCTCTGGCCGCGGCCAAGGCATCGTGCCCGGCCGCTCAACTTAATCGTTAGACAGCATGCGGGGAGCGGTGACGGATCTTGAGCAGCGCGGGTACTCGATCGTCCCCGGGCTTGTCACGCCCAAGGAGACTGCGACCGTCTCTCGGGCACTAGGCCGAATCGCGTTTCGCGGTGCAGGCACCCGCAACCTGTTGAATCATTCGTGGTGCCGGGCGCTCGTGACGCGCATCAAGAATCGTCTTGCTAGTGCGAACGCTTTGCCGCCCGCCAGCGTTGGCGTCCAGTGCACGCTCTTCGACAAGACGGCAGACCGCAATTGGCTGGTGGCACTCCACCAAGACCTTTCAATTCCCGTGGCGTCGCGGCTCGAGCATCCGAATCTTGGCGTGTGGTCGAAAAAGGAGGGCGGCCACTTCGTTCAGCCGCCGGTTGAAGTGCTCGAAAGCCTCCTCGCGGTTCGTGTCCACATCGACTCCTGTGGACCGGACAGTGGTCCGCTCAGGGTTGTGCCCACATCCCACAAGATCGGGCGACTGAGCGAAGGTGCGGCCATTGAGCTCCGTGCCAAGCTGGGGGAGACGTCGTGCCTGGCGAAGAGCGGTGACGCACTTCTCATGCGCCCATTGCTCCTCCACGCGTCGTCGAAGGGCGTGACACCGTCGCGTCGTCGGGTGTTGCATGTGCTGTTCGGGCCGCAGACACTGCCGCATGGCTTGGAGTGGAAGCATGCTGTCTAGCAACGCGTTCGAGCGGTCCGTCTGCCATCGTGGGCCGCGTCTCGCGCGGCAAGGAGATCGGTGTGCGGCCGCTCAAATCAATCGTTAGAGCTCATCCACAACCTGGAGACACCAATGAAGATGAATTGCGTCCTCGCAGCGTTTTGCGTTGCTCTGTCTACTCTGGCGTCGGCCGATCAAAGTGGCGTCATGTTCAAGGTCGTTCTGCTTAAGGACGGTCAAGTCATCGCATCGCCAAGCGTTGCGGGTGAGTTTGGCCGTGAGGTTACAGTGGAACTCGCCCAAACCATGAGAGTCGTTGCCGTTGCCTCGGAGCCGAGCAAGGAGGGGCACTCACTCACTGCCGTCAAACTCTCCATCTTCAAGAATGGCGCCATGCAATCTGCCAAGGAAATGTCCATGCTTGCTGATCTTTCGAAGACACCATCCTTCGAATATTCAGTCCCGGGTACTTCCTATCGATTCGTCGTAACGCCGCGGCAAGTGAAATTGCCGGTAGAAAAGGGATGAGTTCTAACAAATCGTTCGAGTGGCCGTGTGGTGATGGCGGGCTGCGTCTGGTCGCGTTCGAGGCATCGGGCCCGGCCGCTTAACTTCATCGTTAGATGTCAATTGCGCGCCTGAGCGAGGTGCTTCGAGCAATGAGCTTGGTCAATCTGTTCCGACCCACCTATAGCAGCACAGCGCAATCCATCCGGATTCTGGCTGCGGCACTCGTCGCCATTGCGCTCAACGCAGCCGGCCAACCTCCAGTCGCGCCAACGATCCAGGCACGACTTGATGGGCTCCTCGCGCCCCTTTCGAAGGGCGCGGCTCCTGGATGTGCGGCGGGCATCATCAAGGAGGGTCGTTGGGTCGCTCGTGGCGGGTATGGCTTTGCGAGCATCGAGCGCGGTGTCCGCATTACACCCGACACCATCTTTTATGTCGCCTCGGTGTCCAAGCAATTCACCGCGGCTGCCTTGCTCCGTCTCGCCGAGTTGGGCATGGCGTCTCTCGACGACGATGTCCGCAAGTACGTCCCCGAACTACCAGATTTCTCACCGCCGATCACCATCCGCCATCTTGTGTACCAGACGAGTGGCCTGCCCGATTACCATCATCTTGCTGTGGAGGCTCGCCGGGACCTGGTCGGGAATCCGCCCTCACGTGAAGAAATCCTCGTGATGATCTCAAAGGCCAAGCCTATCCATTCAGCGGGCGAGTTGTATCGGTATAGCAACTCCAACTACTTCCTGATAGGCGAGATCGTCCGGCGGGCAAGCGGGAAGTCGTTGCGAGATTTCGCGCGGGAAGTGCTCTTCGAGCCCCTCGGGATGAAGGACACGCAGTACTACGACGATCCGTCGATCGCTGTGCCGCAGCGTGCTGTTGGCTACTTCACGCGAGTCCGTGAGGGGTATGGTGTCGTGAAGACCAACTATTCACTGGTGGGCGCAGGCGGTCTACTTACCACAGTGAACGACCTCGGCAAGTGGACTCGAGTATTCGACGATGCGAATGCGATTCCCTCAAGCCCGCACCTCGGCGCACGAATGATGGAGCGCGGCGTCACGTCCGACGGGAAGGCAACGAACTACGCCGCCGGCCTGGCCCGCGACCGGATCCAGGACGTGGACGTGGTCCATCACAACGGATACTTCCCTGGCTACGTCGCCACCTTCACGTGGGTGCCTGAGAAGCGCATGGGTCTTTTTGCGCTCTGCAACTGGAGCGAAGCGCCGGATACGCTATTGCAGGGGCAGATGTTGCGCGAAGGGATGCGGTAGCGCCTGGGGTGCATCGTGAAATTGACATCCAACAACGCGATCGGGCGGACCGTGGGCAAGCGTGGGCCGCGCCTGGCCGCGGCCGTGGCATCTTGGCCGGCCGCTCAACATCATCTATAAGGACTTCCCGTTCAGTCAAGTTATTTGTCTAGTCTTCTCTCCTTTCGT
>CAZPLW010000026.1:0-27510 GCA_964587315.1 uncultured Lysobacter sp. | reverse complement strand
GTTCATCCAGCGCGGCTAGGCGGCGGCGGCCTGCGCGAGCGCGATGAACTCGCGCACGCCCAGCGTCTCGCCACGCCGCACCGGATCGATGCCGGCCCGCGCGAATCCCTCCGGCGAGACGACTCCCCTCAACGCGTTGCGCAGCGTCTTGCGCCGCTGCGCGAAGGCCGCCTTCACC
Source organism: uncultured Lysobacter sp. (assembly GCA_964587315.1). Lineage (GTDB taxonomy): Bacteria > Pseudomonadota > Gammaproteobacteria > Burkholderiales > Usitatibacteraceae > FEB-7. The sequence goes on along the minus strand of CAZPLW010000026.1, from coordinate 27,332 downwards.
ACGTGGGCGAAGCGCGCGTCGTCGGGGGCGCGGGGGCGGTCGGCCCCCAGGGGAACGAGCCGCACGACGGCCGAGTCGACCTTGGGCGGCGGCGTGAAGGCGCCCGGGGGCACCCGCAGGCACGGATCGATGGCGAACCGGTACTGCAGCATCACCGACAGGCGGCCGTATTCCGGCGTGTCCGGCTGCGCGGCCATGCGATCGACCACTTCCTTCTGCAGCATGAACACGCAATCGCGGATCCGGTCGGCGAAGCCGGCGACGTGGAAGAGCAGCGGCGAGGACACGTTGTAGGGCAGGTTGCCCACGACGCGCAGTCCCGCGGGCAGCGTCGCGAGATCGAAGTCGAGCGCGTCGCCCTCGTGCACCACGACGTTCCCGGGCGCGAAGCGCTCGCGCAGCGCGGCGGCGAGCTCGCGATCGATCTCGACCACGTGCAGCGGGCGCACCACGGCCGCGAGGCGCTCGGTGAGCGCGCCGGGGCCGGGGCCGATTTCCAGCATGGCGTCTTCCGCCTTCGGCGCGATCGCGTCGACGATGCGCTGCAGGTAATGCCGGTCGGTGAGGAAATGCTGGCCGAGCCGCTTCTTGGGGCGCGGCAGCATGGCTACGCCCGCTTCGCGCCGGCGGCCATGCCGATGGCGAGCGTCACGGCCGCCTCGAGGCTGCCCGCGTCGATCTCGCCGGATCCCGCGAGGTCCAGGGCCGTGCCGTGGTCGACGGAGGTGCGCACGATCGGCAGGCCGAGCGTCACGTTGACGGCGTGGCCGAAGGACGCGTGCTTGAGCACCGGCAGCCCCTGGTCGTGGTACATCGCGAGCACCGCGTCCGCGCCGGCCAGCGCCCGCGGCGTGAAGAGGGTGTCGGCGGGCAGGGGACCCTCCACGCGCAGGCCCTCGGCGGCGAGCTTGCCGATGACGGGGGCGATCACGTCGATCTCCTCGCGGCCCAGGTGACCCGACTCGCCCGCGTGGGGATTCAGGCCCGCGACGAGGATGCGCGGCCGGGCGAGGCCGAAGCGCAGGCGCAGGTCCTTTTCCAGGATGCGCAGCGTCGTCTCGAGGGATTCGCGCGTGATGGCCGCGGGCACGGCCGAGAGCGGCAGGTGCGTGGTGGCGAGCGCGACGCGAAGGCCGCCGCCCGCGAGCAGCATCACCACGCGCGGCGTGCCCGTCTTCTGCGCGAGGTACTCGGTGTGGCCCGTGAAGGGCACGCCCGCGTCGTTGATCGTGGATTTCTGCACCGGCGCCGTGACCATCGCGCCGAACTCCCCCGCGAGGCAGCCCTCGAGCGCGCGGTCGAGCAGGGCGAGCACGTGGCGGGCGTTGGCCGGATCGAGGCGCCCGGGCGACACGGGCGCCGGCGCGGGCATCGGGAGGAACGAGACCGGGGCCGTCGTGCCGGGCGCGTAGTCCGGGGGATCGAAGGCGAGGCCGCGCCGGCGCGCGCGGTCGGCGACGGCGGCGCGATCGCCCAGGATCACGAGGGGCGCGGCAAAGCGCCGGCCGGCGAGGATCGCGCACAGGTCCGGGCCGATGCCCGCGGGCTCGCCGGCGGTGATCGCGATGGGCGCGGCGGGATCCATGGCGGCGTCGACGGCGCGAGGGCCGCGGACGGCCCTAGCGTTCCTCGAGGCGGTTCTCGACGAAGGCGCGGTCGCGGGTCTGCCGCAGCCACTCCTGGAAGGCCTCGTCGGCCTTGCGCGCGCGGACGGTCTGGCGCGCCGCGACCTTCTTGCGGTCCTCGCTCAGCTCCTCGCTGCGGCGCTCCATCACCTGCACCAGGTGCCAGCCGAAGGGCGACTGGACCGGCGGGCTGATCTCGCCGTCCTTGAGCGAGTTCATCGCGCGCTCGAACTCGGGCACCGTCTCGCCGGGAGCCACCCAGCCCAGGTCGCCGCCCTTGGACGCCGTGGCGTCGTCGGAATTGGACTTGGCGAGCTCGGCGAAATCCGCGCCGCCGACGATGCGCTCGCGAAGCCGCACGAGGCGCTCGCGCACCTCCGATTCGCTCGTGCCTTCCTTGGCGCGCACGAGGATGTGGCGCACGCGCGTCTGCTGGACGGAGGGCGCCGCGTTCTTGCCGCGCTTCTCGAGCAGCTTGAGGATGTGGAAGCCGTTGGGGCTGCGCAGGATGTCGCTCACGTCGCCGGGCTGGATCTTCTCGATGGCCTCGAGGAAGAGCGTGGGCAGGCGGCCGGCGTCGCGCCAGCCGAGGTTGCCGCCCTGCAGCGCGTCGGGCGCGTCGGAATACGTGGCCGAGACCTGCGCGAAGGGCGTGCCCTTGCGAAGGTCCGAGAGCGCCTGCAGCGCGCGGCGGCGGCGGTTCTCGATCTGCTCGGGCGTCGCCTGCTGCGGCACGAGCACCAGCACGTGCGAGAGGCGGAATTCGGTCGTGCCGCCGCGCTCGCGCGCCTCGCGGGCGAGCTCGGTCTCCACCTCGGCATCGGTGACGACCACGGCGTTCTCGACTTCGCGCTCGCGGATGCGCTGCAGGATGATCTCCGAGCGCATGTCCTCGCGGAAGCGGGCGAACTTGATGCCGTCGCGCTCGAGGGCGGCGCGGAAGTCCGTCATGGACAGGTTGTTGTCGTCCGCGATGCGCTGCACGGCCTTCTCGACCGTGGCGTCGTCCACCCGGATGCCGTTCTCCTTGGCGAGCTGGACCTGCACCATGTCGTTGATCATCCGCTCGAGGAGCTGGCGCTGGAGCACCTCGGCGGCGGGCAGCTGGCCCCCGCCGCGCTGCATCTGCCGCACGACCAGGGCGACGCGCTCGCCGAGCTCGTTGTACGTGATCACCTCGTCGTTCACGACCGCGACGATGCGGTCCACGGGCACGATGCGCGAGGGCGTCGCGGAGAGCTTCGTCTCCATGCGCGAGGCCGGAACCGGCGCGGCCGGGGTCGACGGGGCGGCCGGCTTCACCGGCGCCAGCTGGGCGGCGGCGAGGACCGGCGCGGCGAGGGCCGTCGCGAGCAGGATCTGGAAACGGCAGGAGGATCTCATGGCGGAATCTCGTCCGAGCGGCGATAGCCGGAAATGTTCTGCCTCAGGGTCTCGAGGGGATTGATGCCGATCCTCGAAAGGCCCGAGAGCTCGAGCTGGACCTGGAAGGAGGTGGAGACCTGCTGGGTCGCGGTGATGAAGCGGTGCGCGACGGCGCGGATCTCCCAGCAACCCGCATTATATTCGAACCCCGCCAGTCCCTCGATGAGCTTTCCGTCCTTGATGCTCCAGTTCCACCTGCCCACGGCGTTCAGGCCCGCGACGACGGGCCACTGGAACGACAGGTCCACCTGCTTGATGCCGGCCCTCTCCGGGTCGTCGCGGGCGTAGCGGAAGGCGGCGTTGAGGACGCGTCCGGGCTGCGGGGCGTAGCGGCCGGACAGGTCGAGGCGCCGCGCGCGGTTCGCGCTCGCGTTGTACTCGAGTCCCGCGTCCATCGTGAACGACGGGGTGACCTGGCCCGAGACGATCGCGACGAGGTCCGACTTGTTGTCCTCGCGGGGCGTGCGGCCGGGCAGCGTCACGCGCTGCGGATCGAAGTAGTAGATCTGCCCGATCGTCGCCTGCAGGCGCTCCAGCCCCGTCCCCGATTCGATGAGGCGGCTGGACACCGCGGCAGTCAGCTGGTTCGCGTCGCCGATGCGGTCGCCGCCGACGAAGCGGTTCTCCCGGAAGAGCGAGCTCGCGCCGAAATCGACCTCGTCCGTCGAGAAGACGGGCAGCTTCGACTGGTCCCGGTAGGGGACGCGAAGGTAGTAGAGGCGCGGCTCGAACGTCTGGACGAAGTCCCGGCCCGCGAGCGCAAGCGCCCGGTCGAAGAAGAGCCCCGCGTCCACGCTTCCCATGGGGATGCTGCGCGTCGCGTCGTCGTACCCCTCGGCGTTCTCCGTGATCCGGTAGCGGGTGTAGTGGAAGCCCGCCTTGGGCGTCACGTAGCCCCACGGGCGGCGCAGGGGAAAGCTCGCCTGCGGATAGACGATGAGGCGCTCGCCGTTCACCAGGTCGGGGTGCCGGTAGTTCGTGAATTCGCCGACGCCCTGGAGGTCGAACCCGTGGACGTCCTGCTTGAGGCCCGTCCCGAGCAGTTGGGGCAGCTGGCGATAGGGAACGACGACGGGGGCCGCCGGATCCTGCAGCGTCTGGTAGGCGATGGCGCGCGCCGAGAACGCCCAGCTGTCGTCGCCGTAGCCCACGAGGACGTCCCGCGGCAGGTTCGTCTGCGACGTGGCCGCGACCTTCGTCGACAGGTCGCGGAAGTAGTTGTCGTCGGACACGCGCTGCGCGTTGACCGCGAGGTTCCAGCCGAAGGGCAGCTTCTGGTTGTGCTTGAGCGCGACGAGCCACCGGTCCTGGTCGGCGATGGCGTCGTTCGGCAGGAACTCGACGTCCGCCTGGCCCGTCCAGTCGGGCTTGAGGTAGCGGTATTCCCCGCCCACCTGGACGCCGCGCTTGGAGAAGAGCTTGGGCGTGACGGTCGCGTCCTGGTTGGGCGCGATGTTCCAGTACCACGGCAGCGAGAACTCGAAACCGCCGCGGCCGGACGAGCCGAGGGTCGGCGCGAGGAAGCCGCTGCGGCGGCGGTTGTCGAGCGGGAAGGAAAGCCAGGGCGAGTAGAGGATCGGCACGCCGAAGAAGGTGACCGTCGCATGGCTCGCGGTGCCCTCCTGGTTGCGCGAGTCCAGCAGCAGTTCGCTCACCGAGAGCTTCCAGTCGTCGCGCGGCACCGGGCACGAGGTGTAGATCGCGTCGAAGAGGCGGCTCTTCTCGTCGCCCTCGAGCAGCACCTTGCTCGCGTTGCCGCGGGCCGAGGTCCGCCGCTCGGGCGTCTTGATGATCTGGAAGGCGACCTCGTCCATCTCGCCCGTCTCCTCGCCGAGCCGGTAGAGGAGCCGCGGTCCCGAGGCCACGTCGCCGTTGCGATCGAGGCTCACGTGGCCCGTGGCGACGGCGGTGTCGGTCTCGGCGGTGTAGTCCAGGCGGTCGGCGCTGATCACGACGCCCCGCTGGCGCATCATCACGCCCCCCGTCGCGGAGATGTTGCGGTTCTCGTCGCCCGTCATGCGGTCGGCGGAGAGGAACTTGACGAGGTCGCGCTGCAGCTTGGGCGGCGCGGGATGCAGCAGGCGGTCGAGCTTCATCGTCACGCCGTCGTCCGCCCCGGCGGGACAGGCGAGCGCGCACGCGAGGGCGATCGGGAGGCTGCGGCGGTCCATCGGGGAGGCGGGGGGAGGAGCGATGCTAGAATTCGCCCAAGAATACACGCGAAAAACCCCCGCCGCTCGTCGCCCAGCCCACCCGATGGACCGTCTCGAGGCCCTCGATGCCTGGCTCGCCGTCGCGCTGGCCGGGCGCCCCTTCTCCCGCGTGCCCGCGTCGGCCGACGCGAGCTTCCGCCGTTACTTCCGCGTCGCCTGCGAGGGCGGCACGTGGATCGCCATGGACGCGCCGCCCGAGCGCGAGGACTCGCGGCCGTTCGTGCGCATCGCGGGCCTCATGCGCGAGGCGGGCCTGCACGTGCCGGAAATCGTCGCGCAGGACCTGTCGCAGGGCTTCCTCCTGCTGTCGGACCTGGGGCCGCAGACCTTCCTCCAGGCGATCCAGGCCGGCCACGAGGACCCCCACGCCCTCATGGCCGACGCCCGCGAGGCCCTCGTGCGCTGGCAGCTCGCGAGCCGGGAAGGCACGCTGCCCGACTACGACGAGGCGACCCTGCGGCGCGAGGTCGAGCTCTTCCCGGACTGGTACCTCGCGCGCCACCGCGGTCTCGTCCTCGCGCCGGCGGAGCAGGCCGCGCTCGAGGCGGTGTTCGACCGGGTCCTCGCGGCGAACCTGGCCCAGCCGCGCGTGTACGTGCACCGCGACTTCATGCCGAGAAACCTGATGGTGTCCGCGCCCAACCCCGGCGTGCTCGACTTCCAGGACGCGCTGCACGGGCCGGTGAGCTACGACATCGCCTGCCTCTACCGCGACGCCTACCTGAGCTGGGACGAGGAGGTCGTGCTGGACGGCACGATCCGCTACTGGCAGCTCGCGAGGGCGAAGGGCCTTCCGGTGCCGGCGGACTTCGCGGACTTCTGGCGCGACGTGGAGTGGATGGGATTGCAGCGGCACCTGAAGGTCGCGGGCATCTTCGCGCGCCTGGCCCACCGGGACGGCAAGGCGGGCTACGTCGAGGACACGCCGCGCTTTCTCGCCTACATGCACCGCACGTGCTCGCGCTACCGCGAGCTCGCCCCGCTCGCGCGCCTCATCGAGCGCCTCGAGGGCGACGAAGCCCGCGCGGGCTACACCTTCTGAGCGCGGCGTGACGCGCGCCATCCTCTTCGCCGCCGGCCGCGGCGAGCGCATGCGGCCCCTCACGGAGCGCCTGCCCAAGGCGCTCCTCGAGGCGGGCGGCAAGCCCCTCATCGTCCGGCAGGTGGAGCGGCTCGCGGCGGGCGGCATCCGCGAGGTGGTGATCAACGTCTCGCACCTGGGCGAGCAGGTCGAGGCGCGGCTGGGGGACGGCTCGCGATTCGGCGTCGACATCCTCTGGTCGCGGGAAGCCGAACCGCTCGAGACCGCGGGCGCCATCGCGTGGGCGCGGGAGAAGCTCGGGCCCGAGCCCTTTCTCGCGCTGAGCGCCGACATCCACACCGCCTACGACTACGCGCGGCTCGTCCCGGTGGCCCGGGCCATCGCGCGGGATCCGGCGCGGCACGCGGCGCATTTCGTCCTCGTCGACAATCCGCCCTGGCACGCGAAGGGCGACATGGGTCTCGAGGGCGACCGGGTGACGCGGCGGGCGCCGCTCCTCACCTACGCGAACATCTCGGTGTTCCATCCCTCCCTCTTCGACACGGTCGCGGCGGGGACGCGCCTCGCGCTCTTTCCCTGGGCCTACCGCTTCGTCGACGAGCGGCGCGTGACCGGCGAGCGCTTCGCCGGGGAATGGGACAATGTCGGCACCCCGGCCCAGCTCGCCGCACTCGACAGGAGGCTCTCGCCATGACGTTCTATGTCCCGCGCCATTTCCGCCACGACGACCGCGAGAGCCTCGAGGCCTTCGTGGCCGCCCACGCCTTCGGCACGCTCGTCTCGGCTTCGCCCGACGGGCTCGCCGTGACCCACCTGCCGTTCCTGTCGAGGAAGGCGGCCGACGGCGGGTTTCGGCTCGTGGCCCACATGGCCCGCGCCAACCCGCATTGGCAGTCGCTGGAGCAGGCGGGCGAAGTGCTCGCGATCTTCGAGGGGCCGCACGCCTACGTCTCGCCCACCTGGTACGTGAACCACCCGGCCGTGCCGACGTGGAACTACGCGGTCGTGCACGCGCGGGGGCGGGCGCGCCTCACCACGCCGGAGTCGATGCCCGCGCTCGTCGACACGCTCGCGCAGCAGTACGAGGAAAGCCGCCCGGCGCCCTGGCGCATGGCGGACCAGCCCCCGGAATTCGCGGCGAAGATGATGCCCGCCATCGTCGGGTTCGAGATCGCGGTGGAGAGGCTCGAGGGCAAGTTCAAGCTCTCGCAGAATCGCCGTCCGGAGGACGTGGCCGGCGTGATCGCGGGGCTCGAGGCCGAAGGGCAGTCCGAGCTCGCCGCGCTCATGCGCGCCCACGCCGTCCGGGACGGGGAATCCCGGTAGAATTCGCTTCCTCGGCGCCCGCTCGCGCGCCCCACTCCCCGACGCCCGCCATGAAGCTCGAGAACCCGAACCGCTACAAGCCCTTCGCGCAGCGCAGGAAGCGCCTCGCCCGCAGCCTCGGCGACGGCGTGGTGATCCTGCCCACGGCCCCCGAGCGCACGCGCAACGCCGACAGCCACTACGACTATCGCTGGGACAGCGGCTTCTACTACCTCACGGGCTTCCGCGAGCCGGAGGCGGTGCTGGTGATCGTGCCCGGCCGCAAGCCGCGCGAGATCCTCTTCTGCCGCGAGAAGAACCTGGAGCGCGAGATCTGGGACGGCTTCCGTTACGGCCCGCAGCTCGCCCGCGAGGTCTTCGGCTTCGACGAGGCCCGGCCGATCGCCGAGCTGGACGCGGCCATGCCCGAGCTCATCGCGAACCATGAAGTGATCCACACGCCCGTCGGCGCGGACGGCGAGTGGGATGCGCGCGTGTCCGGCTGGCTGAACATCGTGCGCGGCAAGGTGCGTTCCGGCGTCACGGCGCCCGGGCAGATCCGGGACGTGCGCGCCGAGGTGAACGACATGCGCCTGGTGAAGGACGCGCACGAGCTCGCGATCATGCGCCGCGCCGGCGAGATCTCGAGCGGCGCCCACGTGCGCGCCATGCGCGCGGCGCGGCCGGGCCGGCGCGAGTACGAGGTCGAGGCCGAGATCCTGCACGAGTTCTGCCGCTTCGGCGCGCGCGCACCGGCCTACGGCTCGATCGTGGCCACGGGCGCGAACGCCTGCGTGCTGCACTACCGCGAGAACGACGCGCAGATCCAGCCCGGCGACCTCATGCTGATCGACGCGGGGTGCGAGCTCGACAGCTACGCCTCGGACATCACGCGGACCTTCCCCGTCGACGGCCGCTTCACCGCGCCGCAGAAGGACATCTACGAGCTCGTGCTCGCCTCGCAGGAAGCGGCCATCAAGGCCGTGAAGCCGGGCGCGGAGTTCATCGCGTACCACGACGCGGCCACGCGCGTGCTCGTGCGCGGCCTCATCGACCTGAAGCTCTGCAAGGGCAGCGTGGACAAGGTGCTCGAGGACGGCTCGTACAAGCAGTTCTACATGCACCGCACGGGCCACTGGCTGGGCCTCGACGTGCACGACGCCGGCGACTACATGCGCAAGGGCAAGTGGAGGAAGCTCGAGCCCGGCATGGTGCTCACCGTCGAGCCGGGCCTGTACATCCGACCCGCGCCCGGCGTGCCCAAGGCGTTCTGGAACATCGGCGTGCGCATCGAGGACGACGTCGCGGTGACCGCAAAGGGCCACGAGATCCTCACGCCCGATTGCCCGAAGACGGTGAAGGACGTCGAGGCCGCGGTCCGCGGCTAGGCGAGAGACCGTGCGGCGCGTCGATGTCGCGATCGTGGGGGCCGGCCCCGTCGGGGCGGCGCTCGCCGCGCTCGTGGCGCCGGCGGGACTTCGCGTCGCGGTGATCGAGGCGCGCGCCGGCCGCTCCGGCGATGCCCGGACCCTCGCGCTCTCGCAGTCGAGCCGCGACCTGCTCGAGGCCTGCGGCGCCTGGCCCGCCGGTGGCGCGACGCCCATCACGGACATCCACGTGTCGCAGAAGGGCGGGCCGGGTCGCACGCTGCTTCGCGCCGCGGACGCCGGCCTGCCCGCGCTCGGTTACACGGTCTCCTACGCGGACGTCGAGCGGGTGCTGGAGGAACGGCTCGCGGCGATGGGCGTCGAGGTGGCCTACGGCTCGCCGTGCGATTCGATCGAGCTGGCGCAGGACGCCGCGCGGCTTTCGCTCGCGGGCGGCGGAAGCGTGGAGGCCTCGCTGCTCGTGCTCGCCGACGGCGGCGCCAACACGCGGCGCATACCGGGCATCGCCTACACGGAGAAGGACTACGGGCAGGTGGCCGTGACGGGGCCGGTGCGCACGGATCGCCCCCACGGCGGCCGCGCCTACGAGCGCTTCACGGACCGCGGTCCCCTCGCGCTGCTGCCGGTGGCCGACCGCTACGCGCTGGTATGGGCCGCGACGCCCGCCGAGGCCGAGCGCCTCAAGGCGCTGCCGGAGACCGATTTCCTCGGCGAGCTGCAGGAACGATTCGGCGACCGCGCGGGACGCTTCGTGTCCGCCGGCGCGCGCGCGAGCTTTCCGCTGCGACTTCGCACCATCAATTCCACGATCGCGCTGCGCACGGCCATCGTGGGCAACGCGGCGCAGGCGATGCATCCGATCGCCGGGCAGGGCCTCAACGTGGGCCTGCGCGACGCGCGGGCGCTGGCACGGCTGCTCGCGGACCGCGCCGGCGATCCGGGTTCCGCCGCGATCCTCGAGTCCTTCCGCGCGGCGCGCTCGCGCGATGCCGGCCGCGGCGTCGCGTTCACCGACTTCCTCGTGAGTGCCTTCTCGGACGCCCGGCCGGTGCCGACGGGGGGCCGCGGCGCCGCGCCCACCGTGCTCGATCTCTTCGCGCCCGCGCGGCGCCTGCTCGCCTCCCGCATGATCCACGGGGCGCCCTCGCCGTGAGCGAGCCGCGCGTCGTCGTGCTCGGCGGCGGGGCCGTGGGCCTCGCGTTCGCGGCCGCGGCGAAGGGTCTCCCGGTTCGCGTGCTCGAAGGGGGACCGCCGCGCCCCGCGACGGACCCCGACCTCTTCGATTCCCGCGTCTTCGCGCTCAGCCCCGGCACGCGCGCCTTCCTTCGCGAGATCGGCGCGTGGCAGCGCCTGCCCGCCGACCGCGTCGCGGAAGTCTCGCGCATGGACGTGTTCGGCGACGACGGCGCGAGCCGCCTCGACTTCGCTTCGCCCTCGGGCGGACCGCTCGCGTGGATCGTCGAGGGCAACCGCCTCTCGCGCGCGCTGGCCGAGGCCGCCTTGGCGAACGGCGCCACGGTGGCGAACGGCGTCGTGCCGGCATCGCTCGCGGCCGGTGCCTCCGGCATCCGGCTGGAGGTCGCCGACGGGCTGGCGGAATGCGCGGACCTGCTCGTGGGCTGCGACGGCGTGGACTCCTGGACGCGCGCCGCGCTGGGTCTTTCGGCCACGGCGAAGCGCTATCCCGAGACCGCGCTCGTCGCCAATTTCCGCTGCGAGAAGCCGACGCGCGGCCTCGCGCGGCAGTGGTTCCGGCCGGACGGCATCCTCGCCTGGCTCCCGCTGCCGGGCGATCGCCTGTCGATCGTGTGGTCGGCGCGTGGCGACCTCGCGGGCGATCTCGCGGCGCTCGATCCCGCCGACCTGGCGAGGCGGGTGCGCGATGCGGGCGGCGCCCTGGCCGGCGACATGGCCGTCGAAGGCACGCCGGCGATCTTCCCGCTGCGCCTCGTGCGCGTGCCGCGCATCGCCGTGGCGGGCGCCGTGCTGCTCGGCGATGCGGCCCATGGCGTGCATCCCCTGGCCGGGCAGGGCGTGAATCTCGGGTTCCAGGACGCGAAGTCGCTCGCCGCCTTGCTCGCCGCCCGCTCGCCGCTCGAGCGACCCGGCGACCTGGCCGTGCTTCGCCGTCACGAGCGCGCCCGGCGCGCCGACGTCGAGGCCATGCAACTCGTCACCGACCGCCTCGAGTGGCTTTTCGGGCTCGAGTCGCCCCTGGCGTCCCGCCTGCGCAACGCGGGATTGAGGCTCGTGGACGCTGCCCCGCTCGGAAAGCGCCTGCTCGCCGCACACGCGATGCAATAATCGAACGCACCGGCCGGGAACCAACCGGCGCCGGCGCGGACAAAACACCGACCTCCACGGAACGCCCATGAGAATCGCCGCCCCCTTCCTCGCGCTTGCCTTCGCCTTCGTCGCCGCGTTTCCGGCCCTGGGCCAGGACCTCGACAGGATCAAGACGGACCTGCAGAAGAAATTCCCGAACGCCCAGTTCGACGCCGTGCGCAAGGCCGGCTACGGCGGCCTCTTCGAGGTGACGGGCGGCGGCGAGATCTTCTACACCGACGAGAAGACCACGTTCCTGCTCGTGGGCACGCTCGTCGACACGAAGACGCGCGAGAACGTGACGGAGGCCCGCCAGCGCAAGCTCTCGGCCGTGCCCTTCGACTCGCTGCCGTTCGACAACGCCTTCAAGATCGTGCGCGGCAACGGCGCGCGCCGGGTCGCGATCTTCGAGGACCCGAACTGCGGCTATTGCAAGCGCTTCGAGCGCGAACTCGCGACCGTGAGCGACATCACGATCTACGTCTTCCTCTACCCGATCCTCTCGCCCGAGTCGTCGGAGAAGAGCGCCAACATCTGGTGCGCCGCGGACCGGCAGAAGGCCTGGCTCGACTACATGCTGAAGGACGTGGTGCCCGCCGCCGCCAAGTGCGCGACGCCGCTCGAGGCGAACCTGGCCTTCGGCCAGGGCAAGCGCATCACCGGCACGCCGACCATCTTCTTCGAGGACGGCGAGCGCGTTCCGGGCGCGATCCCGATGGCCGGCTTCGAGAAGCGGCTGGCGGACGCGACGGCGGCGACGGCGGCCGCAGCGGCCTCCGCGAAGAAGAAATAGCGCCTAGCGGCCCGTGGCGGCCGCGACGAAGAGCCCCGCCACGCAGGCGAGGGCGCCCATCCACAGGAGGGAACGCAGGCTCGCGCGGTCCGCGAGGTACGCCCACGTGTACGCCAGGCGAAGCAGCACCCACGCGCCCGCGAGCCCGTCCACCCAGGGCTGGGGCGCCTTGCACAGGTGCGCGATGATGACCGCCGCGGCGAACGCCGGCAGCGCCTCGAAGTGGTTGAGGTGCGCGTGGTGGGCGCGCTTGCGGCGTCCCTCGAGCCCCGCGAGATAGTCGCGCGGCGCGTGGTTGTCGTAGCGGCTGCTCCACTTCGCGATGCCCACCGTCCCGTAGGGCAGCAGGATTCCCGCGAGCACGCACCAGTAGGCGAAGGTCATGACGTCGCTCCTTTCGGGACCGTGGCCGGCGGGACGTAGCCCTTCGGCAGCAGCACCCACAGGCGGCCGGACTGGCGCATCTTGCCGGCCAGGCCGCCGGCCTCGTCGCCGAATCCCCAGAAGAAATCGGCGCGCACGCCGCCATTGATGGCGCCACCCGTGTCCTGCGCCACCATGAGGCGGTTCAGGGGCCGGGGGGAGCCGGGAAACGTGGTCGCCAGGTACACCGGCACGCCCAGGGGAATCACGCGCGGGTCCACGGCGATCGAGCGCTCGGCGGTGAGCGGGACACCGAGCGAGCCGATCGGGCCGGGCAATCCGGGATCGAGCTCCTTGAAGAAGACGTAGCTCGGGTTCGCGTTCATGAACTGCTGCACCTTGCCCGGGTGGCGGCGCGCCCAGTCCTTGATGCCCTGCATCGACGTGCGCTCCGGCGGCAGCTCGCGGCGCTGGATGAGGAGCCGCGCGACCGAGCGGAACGGGTGCCCGTTCTGCTCCGCGTAGCCCACGCGCAGGCGCTCGCCGGAAGCGAGCTGCACCTGTCCCGAGCCCTGGATGTGCAGGAAGAAGAGCTCGACCGCGTCGTCGACCCACGCGATCTCCAGGCCCTTGAGCGGGGTGTCCTCCTTCTCGATGTCGCTGCGCGCGTAGTACGGCACCAGGCGGTTTCCCTCGAGCCGGCCGCGCAGGCGCTTGTGCTTCAGGTCGGGGTAGACCGACGAGAGGTCCACGACGACGAGGTCCTGCGGCACGGCGTAGATGGGGTAGCGGAAGGTCTTCGTGCGCGTGCGGCTGCCGCGAAGCAGCGGCTCGTAGTATCCCGTCACCATGCCGGCCGTCGTCTCGTCGGCGTTGATGACCTGGTGCGGCTCGAAGTTCGACTCGAAGAAGGCCGCGATGTCACGCTCGCCCGCGGAGGCGGGGAGGGCAGCCGCCGCGGCGCACGAGGTCTTCCACGTTTCCTGCTTCACGAGTTCCGCGCATCCGCGCGTGAAGGCGACGAGGGAGTCGCGCAGGGGCTCGCGGCCCCAGTCGGGAAGTTCCTTCCACGCGGCGGGTTGCAGGCGGCCGCGGTACTCGACCTCGGGCACGGGGGCCGGCTCGGGTGGCGGCGCGGGCGCCGTGGCGACGGGCGGCGCGGCGGGGCACACGGGCTTCTCGGTCGCCGGGCACGCGGGCGGCTCGGCGATCTTCGGCGGTGGCGGGGGAGTGGCGCAGGCGGCCAGCAGGACGGCGAAGGCAGCGCAGGCCGCGAGGCGGGTGGTGTCGCGAAGGGTGAGCGGCATCGCGGCGAGTATATCCGCGCGGCCCCCCGGCGGCGCGGCCCTATAATTCCGGATGTCCGACAGGTGAGGGGCGTCGATGGGCTGGGTATTCTTCGAAGTGGTGCTCGCGCTCGCGCTCGCGGTCGGCATCGTGTGGTGGACGCTGCCGAAGAAGGACCGGCGCGCGGACCGCGACGACGGTGGCGATGCGCCCCGCTAGTGCAGCACGCGAGGGACGCTGAGCGAGAACTCGGGAATCGGCGCCTCGAAGCGCGTGCCGTCCTCGGCCACCAGCTGGTAGGAGCCGCGCATCGTCCCGACGGCCGTGGGAATCGACGAGCCGCTGGAATACTCGAACGTGTCGCCGGGCTTGAGCACGGGCTGCTCGCCGACCACGCCCATGCCGCGCACTTCCTGGACCTGGTTCTCCGCGTCGGTGATGATCCAGTGGCGGCTCACGAGCTGCGCGGTGACGCTGCCCACGTTGGTGATCCGGATCGTGTAGGCGAAGACGTAGCGGTCGTCCTCCTCGTCGGACTGGTCGGGCAGGTAGGTCGAGTGCGCCGTGACGGCGACTCCGTATTTCTTGGCGTCGTGCATCGAACGATGTTAGCAGGATTCGCCGGGGGCGAAGCCGGTGCGCCGATCGCGTAGAATTTTCGCTTTCCCGACCGGAAATCCCGCGCCATGCCCCGCATCGCCCCCAGCCTTCTCTCCGCCGATTTCGCCCGCCTGGGCGAGGAGGTTCGCGACGTGATCGCGGCCGGCGCCTACCTCATCCACTTCGACGTGATGGACTACCACTACGTGCCGAACCTCACCGTCGGCACGCTGGTGTGCGAGGCGATCAGGCCCCATTCGTCGGTCCCCATCGACGTGCACCTCATGGTGAGGCCGGTCGACCGCATCGTGCCGGATTTCGCCAGGGCCGGCGCGTCGATCATCAGCTTCCATCCCGAGGCGAGCGAGCACGTCGACCGCACGCTCTCGCTCATCCGCGACCAGGGCTGCAAGGCGGGGCTCGTGTTCAACCCCGCGACCCCGCTCGCGTGGCTGGACCACGTGATGGACAAGGTCGACCTCATCCTCGTCATGAGCGTGAACCCGGGCTTCGGCGGCCAGTCGTTCATCGGCTCGGCCCTGCCCAAGATCGCCGAGGCGCGCCGGCGGATCGACGCGAGCGGGCGCGACATCTGGCTGGAGGTCGATGGCGGGGTGAAGGCCGACAACATTGCGGCCATCGCCAGGGCGGGCGCGGACACGTTCGTCGCCGGCTCGGCCGTGTTCGGGGAGAAGGACCGCCGGGCCGCGATCGCGAAGCTGCGCGGCGCGCTCTCGGGGGCGGCATGAGCGGCGCGATGCGCATCCGCGCGGTGCTCTTCGACCTGGACGGCACGATCCTCGACACGGCGGCGGACCTCGCCGCCGCGGCCAACGCGATGCTCGCGGAGATCGGGCGCGCGTCCCTTCCCGAGGCGCGGATCCGCGACTACATCGGCAAGGGCGTGCAGAACCTCGTGACGCGAAGCCTCGAGGCCACCGGGGGCGCCGACCCTGCGCAAGCCGAGCGGGCGCTCGCGGTCTTCGAGCGCCACTACCTCGCGGGCATCGCGGATCGCACGCGCCCGTATCCCGGCGTCGTAGAGGGCATGGAGGCGCTCGCGCGGGCCGGCATCGCGATGGGCTGCGTCACCAACAAGGCGGCGCGCTTCACGGAGCCGCTGCTCGAGCGCACGGACCTCATGCGCTTCATGGGCGTGGTGGTCTCAGGCGACACCGTGTCGCGCAAGAAGCCGCATCCCGAGCCGATGCTGCATGCCGTGGCGAGGCTCGGCGTGCAGCCGGGCGAGGCGCTCATGGTCGGCGATTCGCGCAACGACGTGGACAGCGCGCGCGCGGCCGGGTGCCCCGTGGTCGTGGTGCCGTACGGGTACCGCGAGGGCCTGCCGATCGAGGCGCTGGGCGCGGACGCGGTGTTCGCCACCGTGGAGGCGGCGGCCAAATCGATTACAATGGACGCCTGATTTCCCTTCGGTTTTCCCCGGATGAACATGGCACTGCGCGGTCTCCCGTTCGATTGGCGATGGCACAGCTGGCGCTGAACGCGTCCCGCCGCCTTTTCCTTCGAACCGAGCACCCCGTGGTGACCCATGACTGAGACCGAATTCCTCGCGCTGGCCCGCGCCGGCTTCAACCGAGTCCCCCTCACGCTCGAGACGCTCTGCGATCTCGACACCCCCCTCGCGCTGTACCTCAAGCTCGCCAACGCGCCGGGCACCTACCTGCTCGAGTCCGTGATCGGCGGCGAGCGCTTCGGCCGCTACTCGATCATCGGGCTCGCGGCGCGCGAGCGGATCGAGGTCGCGCGCGGCCGGGCGAAGGTGATCCGCGACGGCGAGACGATCGAGGAGCGCGAGGCCGGCGATCCGCTCGCGTTCGTCGACGAATACATGAAGCGCCTGGCGGCCGCGCCGCTCGCCTCGGGGCTTCGCTTCACCGGAGGCCTCGCGGGCTATTTCTCGTACGACACGGTTCGCTACATCGAGTCGCGGCTCGCGGACGATGCGCGTCCCGATCCCATCGGCCTGCCCGACATCCGGCTGCTCCTCTCGGACGAGCTCGCGGTGGTGGACAACCTCTCCGGGATGATCCACCTCATCGTCTATGCGGATCCGCGCGAGGCGGGCGCCTACGGCCGGGCCTGGGAAAGGCTCGAGGCGCTGCGCGGGCGCCTGCATGGCGAGGCGCGGCTGCCCGCGCACCGGCCGGTGGCCTCTCCCGAGCCGCCCCGCTCGAACATCGGCGAGAAGGCGTTCTACGAGGCCGTCGCCCGGGCGAAGCGCTACATCACCGACGGCGACATCATGCAGGTGCAGGTCTCGCAGCGACTCACGCAGGCGTATCCGGGATCGGCCGTGCACCTGTACCGCGCGCTGCGCTCGATCAACCCGTCGCCCTACATGTTCTATTTCGACTTCGGGGACAGCCAGCTGGTGGGCGCCTCGCCGGAGATCCTCGTGCGGCGCGAGGGCGACAAGGTCACCGTCCGGCCGATCGCGGGCACGCGCAAGCGCGGGGCCACGCCGGAGAAGGACCTCGCGATGGAACGGGAGCTCGTCGGCGATCCCAAGGAGCGCGCCGAGCACCTGATGCTGCTCGACCTCGGGCGCAACGACATCGGACGCATCGCGCGCGTGGGCACCGTGAAGGTCACCGAGCAGATGGTGGTGGAGCGCTACTCGCACGTGATGCACATGGTCTCGAACGTGGAAGGCGAAGTGGATCCCTCGCTCACGGCGATGGAACTGCTGCGGGCCACGTTTCCGGCGGGCACGGTGGCCGGCGCGCCGAAGGTGCGCTCGATGGAGATCATCGACGAACTGGAACCCGAACGGCGCGGCGTCTATGCGGGAGCCGCGGGTTACCTGGGCTTCAACGGAAACCTGGATCTCGCGATCGCCATCCGCACGGGCGTCGTGAAGGACGGCAAGCTCCACGTGCAGGCCGCGGCGGGGATCGTGGCCGACTCGATACCCGAGAACGAGTGGCTCGAGACGCGAAACAAGGCGCGGGCGCTTCTTGAGGCCGCGGAACGCGTGAACGCGGGACTGGATGGCAAAGAGGCCTGAGGCCGCCGCGAATCCCCCCGGTGGGGGACGCCTACAATGCCGAGAAGCCCAACAATATAAATGCAGGAGGATCCGATGGGAATCGCCGTGAAACGCGTCGGTCACATCGACGTCGAGGAGTTTCGGCGCGACTACGCCGATCGCGGGCGTCCGGTGATCCTCTCGGGCTGCATCGACCATTGGCCGGCGCGCCGCAAGTGGAACCTTGACTACTTCGCCACCCGGTTCGGTGACAAGCCGCTGCGCTTCAGCGAGCGGCAGTGGACGATCGGCGAGTTCATCGATGCGTTGCGAAGCGGCCGGAGGCCGGCCCCTTACCTCAACCAGGTGAAGCTCGACGAGCAGTTCCCGGAAATCAAAGTGGACGTGGGCGACCTCAAGTACACGCGCGCAAACGCACTCGAGAGTCCGTTCCTTCCCCGCTCAATGCGCATTCCGCTCGGCATCAAGGCGCTGTTCATCGGCGGCGCGGGCAGCGGCTTTGGCAAGCTGCACTGGGACACCGGCTACCTCCACGTCTACATTTCTCAGGTCTTCGGCCGCAAGAACTTCCTCATCTACTCGCCGGACGATTCGCCGTACCTTTATCCCCGACCGGACCTGCCGTGCGACTCGTCGATACCGGACATCAACGACTACGACGAGGCGTCGTACCCGGACATGAAGAAGGCGACACCGATCCGGTTCACGCTGGAGCCCGGCGAGACAGTCTTCATCCCCGGGGGGTGGTGGCACGCGACGCAGATGGCGGAGCCGAGCATCTCGCTCGCCGAGAGCGCGCTTGACCGCGGCAACTGGCGGATCCGCCGTGATTGGTTCATGGAGTCGTTCCGAGTCACTGGGGTTCCGCTGCACAGACGGTTGGCGTTGGGCAGCTACTTGCGGGCGATGGGGCTTTTTGTCCGGTGAAGGGATGGCGTTGACATGCTCTTGATGATCGACAACTACGACTCGTTCACCTACAACCTGGTGCAGTACCTGGGCGAGCTGGGCGAGGAGGTGCGCGTCGCGCGCAACGACGAGATCACGCTCGAGGAGATCGACCGCCTCGCTCCCGCGCGGATCGTGATATCGCCCGGCCCCTGCACGCCGAACGAAGCGGGCGTTTCGGTGCCGCTCCTCGGCAAGTTCGCGGGGCGCATTCCCATCCTGGGCGTGTGCCTGGGCCACCAGGCGATCGGGCAGGCGTTCGGCGGCCGCATCGTGCACGCCAGGGCACTGATGCACGGCAAGATCTCGCCCATCCACCACGAAGGCCGGGGCGTGTTCCGGGGCCTTCCGTCGCCCTTCAACGCGACCCGCTACCATTCGCTCGCGATCGAGCGCGCGAGCTGCCCGGATTGCCTCGAGATCACGGCCTGGACCGAGGATGGCGAGATCATGGGCGTGCGCCACCGCACGCTGCCGGTCGAAGGGGTGCAGTTCCACCCGGAATCGATCCTCACGGAGCACGGCCATGCGCTGCTCCGCAATTTCCTCACGCGGGAGTAGCCATGTTCACGGCCCAGGAAGCGATCAATCGCCTGTGCGACAAGCGGGAGATCTTCTACGACGAGATGGTCGACCTCATGCGGCAGGTGATGGAGGGAAAGGTGACGCCCGTGCAGCTGGCCGCCATCCTCATGGGCCTGCACGTGAAGACGGAGTCCGTGTCCGAGATCGCGGCGGCCGCGGCGGTGATGCGGGAGTTCTCGACCAAGGTGGACAGCGAGGGGCTCGACCACCTCGTCGACACGTGCGGGACCGGCGGCGACAAGTCGCACACGTTCAACATCTCGACCACGGCCGCGTTCGTCGCGGCGGCGGCGGGAGCCCGCGTGGCGAAGCACGGTGGCCGTTCCGTGTCGTCGAAGTCGGGCAGCGCCGATGTGCTCGAAGGGCTCGGCGTGAACCTTGCGCTCACCCCCGAGCACGTTTCCCTGTGCCTTCGGGAAGTCGGCCTGGGCTTCATGTTCGCGCCCAACCACCATCCGGCCATGAAGCACGCGGCGCCGGTGCGCAAGGAGCTGGGCATGCGCACCATCCTCAACATCCTCGGGCCGCTCACGAATCCCGCGGGCGCTCCGAACCAGGTGATGGGCGTCTTCCACCCGGACCTCGTCGGCATCCAGGCGCGCGTGCTGCAGGTGCTCGGCAGCCGCCACGTGCTCACGGTGCACGGGTCGGACGGCCTGGACGAGATCACGATCACGGGCCCGACGCACGTGGCGGAGCTTCGCCACGGCGCGATCACCGAGTACGTCGTGGAGCCCGGGCAGTTCGGCTTCGCGACCGCGCCCATCGAGACCATCCAGGTGCCCGGCCCGGAGGAATCGCGGGCGCGGGTGCTGTCGGTGCTCGCCAACGAGCCGGGACCGTCGCGTGACGTGGTGACCCTCAACGCGGCGGCGGCGATCTACGTTTCGGGCGTGGCGGACAGCCTCTCCGAAAGCGTGCGGCTGGCCGCGGAGACGATCGCCTCCGGGGCCGCGCGCGCCTCGCTGGACCGCCTCGTCGCCTTCACGCGCGGCCTCGAGAGGGCCTCCTGAGGTGTCCGACATCCTGCAACGCATCCTCGAGGTGAAACGGCGCGAGATCGCCGAGGCGCGCATTCGGCTGCCCCTCGAGGCGGTCGAGCGCGCGGCGAAGGAGGCCAGCCCGCCTCGCGGGTTCGAGCGCTCGATGCGGACCAAGATCGCGGCAGGACGCCCGGCGGTCATCGCGGAGATCAAGCGCGCGAGTCCGAGCCAGGGGCTCATCCGGGCGGATTTCGATCCCGCAGGCATCGCCGCGTCCTACGAGCGTCACGGCGCCGCGTGCCTGTCGATCCTGACGGATCGCGAGTTCTTCGGCGGCTCCGAGGAAGACCTCAAGGCGGCGCGGGCGGCTTGTTCGCTGCCCGTCATCCGGAAGGACTTCATCATCGACGCCTACCAGGTCTTCGAGGCCCGGTCCTGGGGAGCGGATTGCATCCTCCTGATCGTGGATGCCGCGCCGGACGAGAAGCTCTCCCAGTTGGAGCGCATCGCGCACGATCTGGGCATGGACGTCCTGGTCGAATCCCACGACGGCGCGCAGTTGGATCGGGCTCTAAGCCTTTCGACACCCCTGGTCGGAATCAACAATCGGGACCTCCGGACCTTCAAGACCTCTCTCGACACGACGATCGACCTTTTGGCCCGGATTCCGGCCGGCCGACTGGCCGTCACCGAGAGCGGAATTTCGCGCCCTGAGGACGTGAAATTGCTCAAAAAGTCCAATGTAAACGCGTACTTAGTGGGGGGGGCCTTCATGGCGGCGCCCGACCCCGGCGAGGAGCTTTCGCGCCTCTTCGGCGGGTGGTGATGGGCACGTTGCAGGGAAGCAACAGGAGGGGCTGTTTGTTGCGGGGTCTACACCCCCCCCTTGAGGGATGGCGTAGGGTTTGGCATGATGCGATTGGCTTCTCAAAGGATTGCTGGGAGAAGTGCCAAGAATCGGGGCATAGATCCCCTAGCGGTTTACAGCGCTTCAAAGTGAATTCGGCCTCACTTCAAACAAAGGAGATTCTGATGAACAAGAAACTGATCGCTCTGGCAGTGGCGGCGGCGAGCGTTGCCCCGGCCGCCATGGCCCAGACCGCGAATCCGGTGACCCTGTACGGACGCATCTACGTGATGTTCGAGTCCGTTGAGGCGAAGGGCGGCACGTCGCCCGTGGCGCGCCGCAATCGCGTCAGCGACCAGTCGTCGCTGCTCGGCGTTCGTGGTACCGAGGACCTGGGTGGCGGACTCAAGGCTTTCTTCCAGCTCGAGACCGCGTTCAAGCCGGACCAGAACGACACCACCTTCGCCGCGCGTAACAGCGGCGTCGGCCTCCAGGGTGGCTGGGGCAGCCTGCTCCTCGGCCGTTGGGATACCCCGTACAAGACGGTCACGACGGCAATCGACCCGTTCGGTGACCTGACGATCGGCGGCATCACCGGCATCAACAACGACCGTGGCAACCACGACCGTCGCGCCCAGAACGTGGTCCAGTACTGGTCGCCCAACATGGCTGGCTTCGCGGTGCGCGCGTCCTACGGCGCCAACGAGGGCAAGACCGCCACGCTCAACCCGCAGGAATACGCGGCTAGCCTGACGTGGGGCAAGGGCCCGATCTACCTCTTCTACGCCTACGAGAAGCTCGAGGATCCCTCCGCCACGATCAGCAAGGACGAAGCCAACTCGGTCGGCGGCTCCTTCGTGATCGGCCCGGTCAAGCTCGGCGGCCTGTATGCCGAATACAAGAAGACCAACCTGACGAAGAAGAAGTCGTACATGCTGAACGGCGTTTGGACGATCGCCAAGCACCAGCTCATCTACCAGTACCAGGACTCCCAGGATGGTGGCGCCAGCGGTGCCGAGCAGCCGGAAGCCTCGTCGCACGCGATCGGTTACCAGTACAACTTCTCGAAGCGCACGATGTTCCTCGCGCAATACGTGAAGGTCGACAACAACAACGCGGCGGGCACGAGCTACGGCAACTTCGGCTCGAACGCGCTGACGATCGCCAACGGCCAGGATCCGCAAGGCTTCGCCGCCGGCTTCCGTCACCTGTTCTAAGCATCGCCCGGCCCCGGCCGGAAGCAGTGAGAAGGGCGCGGCTAGACACCGCGCCCTTTTTCTTTCCAGCGCCAGACGGAGTTTCCATGATCACCGCATTCGATCGCCTTCTCATCGCCGCGGACAACGCGCTTCGCACCGTGTCGGGCGCAGCGGTCGCCGCGAGGCCTGCGCCGGGTCGGCGCGGCGCTCCGGTGGACGACGAGCACCGTGCCCATGTCGCCGGGCTGATGCGCGTCGACCATGCGGGCGAGGTTTGCGCGCAGGCCCTCTATGCGGGGCAGGCGCTCGTGGCACGCGATCCGGACGTGCGGCGCGCGCTCGAGGTGGCGGGCGCCGAAGAGCGCGACCATCTCGCCTGGTGTGCCGAAAGGCTGGGCGAGCTGAACGATCGGCCGAGCCTGCTCACGCCCTTCTGGTATGCGGGGTCCTTCGGGCTCGGCATCGCCTCGGGGCTCGCAGGCGACCGGTGGAGCATGGGCTTCCTGGTCGAGACGGAGCGGCAGGTGGAACACCACATCGACGGTCACCTGGCATCCCTGCCGGCGGACGATGATCGCAGCCGGGCCATTCTCGAGAAGATGCGCGAGGAAGAGATTCGCCACGCGGGAACCGGCGAACGCCTGGGCGGCGCCCGGCTGCCTTTGCCCGTTCGCGGCGCGATGAAGATCGTCGCGAAACTGATGACGACGACGGCGTATCGCCTCTAGCGGAACCTCACGCCTCGCGGATCTCGAACTCGGTCGTGATCTCGGCCGTCTTCGCGAGCATGATCGAGGCCGAGCAGTATTTCTCCTTCGAGAGCTTCACGGCCCGCTCGACCTGGGAGAGCGCGAGGCCCTTTCCGGTCACGACGAAGCGCATGTGAATGCGCGTGAACACCTTCGGATCCGTCGGCGCTCGCTCGCTGTCCAACTCGACCGTGCAGCCCGTGACGCTCTGGCGCGCCTTGCGCAGGATGTGAACGACGTCGATCGCGCTGCATCCGCCCGTGCCCATGAGCACCAGTTCCATCGGGCGCGGCCCGAGGTCGCGTCCTCCCACGTCCGGCGACGCGTCGAAGACGACCGCATGGCCGCTGCCGCTCTCGGCGACGAATGTCATGCCTTCCACCAACTGCACCTTCGCCTTCATGCCTCGCTCCCGCTCTTCTTCGCGGGGAGCCACGCGTTCCAGAGGCCCCAGGCCACCGCGAGCAACGCCGGACCGACGAACAGGCCGATGAATCCGAAGGACACCGCGCCGCCGAACACGCCGAGCACCACGAGCAACATCGACAGTCCCCCGGCGCGACTCATGAGGATCGGCTTCACGAAGTTGTCCACCGAACTGATGATGGCGACTCCGTAGACGACCATGAAGATCGCCCAACCGGACTCACCCTGCGCGTAGAGCCAGGCGGCCGCGCCCCCCCAGATGAGCACCGGTCCCATGGGAACGAGCGATAGGACGAAAGTGAGTGCGGAAAGCAGGAATGCCGCCGGGACGCCCGCCACGACGAATCCCGCGAGCGCGACCACTGCCTGGGCGATGGCCGTGCCGATGAGGCCGTAAACCACGCCTTTCACGGCGCCTTGCGCGGTCGCGATCACCTCGGGCCCCTTGCCCGCGCCGGCGAGGCGCATGACGGCCTCCCGGATCATCGAGGCGATCCGCTCGCCGTCGCGATAGAGGAAGAAGGCCACGAAGATGGCGATGAGGATCTGGAGCAGGCCTTCGCCGGCGGCGGATCCGGCCGCGAAGAGCATGTTCTTCGCGGGGTCGGCGAGTCGCCGGGCCAACGCGAGGATCTCCTCCCGGCTGCCCGTGAGCCGCTGCCAGTACTCGTCGATGCCGGAGCCGACGAGCGGCAGCGTCTTGAGCCACAAGGGCAATTCGATCGGGCCGCGGTCGATGAACGCCTTGGCCATGTCGATGGCCTGGGAGGAATAGGTGATGAGGCTGTGGGCCGCCATCGCGACCGGAAGTGCGATCGCGAGGAGCATGCCGAGCGCGAAAAGCAGGGCCGTCAGGGATTCGCGCCCGCCGAGCCGCACCCGCACCCACTGGAAAGCCGGCCAGGTCGACAGGCACAGCACCGCCGCGAACAGCAGGGCGGCGAGGAATGGGCGCACGACCAGGATGCAACCGAGCGCAAGGAGGGCGATGGCCGCCACGCGGGCGTATTGCTCGAATTTCTGGGTATCCATGGCGGGGGTCCGGGAGGCGATCCACATTCTATCCGACGGGGAACGCGACGGCCGGCCGCTTGGAGAACCGCCTTCAGCTGGTTTGACACAAGAGCATGATTTGTCTATAATTTCAGGTTCGCTTTCCCAAAACAAGGCACCCAAAGTATTTCCGGCATCGGCTGCCGGGAGCACCCGGGGGTAGCCGCAACCGCAGAGGATTTTCATGAAGACTTTTTCCGCCAAGCCCGCGGAGGTGAAGCGCGACTGGTTCGTCGTCGACGCCACCGACAAGGTTCTCGGCCGCCTCGCCGTCGAGGTTTCCAAGCGCCTGCGCGGCAAGCACAAGCCCGAATTCACGCCCCACGTCGATACCGGCGACTACATCGTCGTCGTGAACGTGGAGAAGCTTCGCGTGACCGGTGACAAGAGCACCGACAAGAAGTACTACCGGCACTCGACCTACCCGGGCGGCATCTACGAGACCACGTTCGACAAGTTGCAGGCGCGCCACCCGGACCGCGTCCTCAAGCTCGCGGTGAAGGGCATGCTCCCCAAGGGCCGCCTCGGCTACGCCATGATCAAGAAGCTCAAGATCTACGCCGGCCCCGCGCATCCGCACACCAGCCAGCAGCCCAAGGCCCTCGAGATCTAAGGAGCGAACGACCATGATCGGCAAGTACAACTATGGAACGGGTCGTCGCAAGAACGCCGTTGCCCGCGTCTTCATCAAGGCCGGCAAGGGCCAGATCGTCGTGAACGACAAGCCCCTCGACGAGTACTTCTCGCGCGAGACGGGCCGGATGATCGTGCGCCAGCCTCTCGAGCTCACGAATCACGCGCAGACGTTTGACATCAAGGTCAACGTCCTGGGCGGCGGCGAGTCCGGCCAGGCCGGCGCTGTGCGCCACGGCATCACGCGAGCCCTCATCGAATACGATCCCACGCTGAAGCCCGCCCTCTCCAAGGCCGGCCTCGTGACGCGGGACGCCCGCGAGGTGGAGCGCAAGAAGGTCGGCTTCCACAAGGCGCGCCGCCGCAAGCAGTACTCGAAGCGCTAAGGCGGAACGCGCGGCCCGGCATTTCCGGAAGACGAGAAAGCCGCCCGCAAGGCGGCTTTTTCGTTCTCCTTCCCGCAAGGGAGGACCCCCTCAACCGAATTCGGGAGGCATTGGTTCATGATCAGTGTCGGCATCGTCGGAGGAACCGGGTACACCGGCGTCGAGTTGCTGCGAATCCTCTCGGCACATCCGGACGTGCGAATCGCGGCGATCACCTCGCGTGGCGAGGCCGGTACGCCGGTGTCGCGCCTGTTCCCGTCGTTGCGTGGCCGCGTCGATCTCGATTTCACGGATCCCGCGAGCACCGATCTCACGTCGTGCGACTGCGTGTTCTTCGCCACGCCCAATGGCATTGCGATGGGGCAGGCCCGTGCCCTCGTCGAGGCCGGGGTCAAGGTCGTCGATCTCTCCGCCGATTTCCGCCTCAAGGACATCGCGGTCTGGGAGTCCTGGTACAAGCTGAAGCATGCGGCGCCGGAGCTGGTGGCGGAGGCCGTCTACGGCCTGCCCGAGATCAACCGTGATCGGGTCCGCGCGGCGCGCCTGGTGGCGAACCCCGGTTGCTATGCGACGGCCGTCCAGCTCGCGCTCCTGCCGCTCGTCGAGACGGATTTCGTCGACTGCGACCATCTCGTGGCCGACGCGAAGTCCGGCGTGAGCGGGGCCGGGCGCAAGGCCGAGATCGACATCCTCTTCGCGGAGGCGTCCGACAACTTCAAGGCCTACGCGATCGGCGGACACCGGCACCACCCCGAAATCGTGCAGAGCCTCGCGCAGGCGAGCGGAAAGCGGCCCGGACTCACGTTCGTCCCGCACCTGGTGCCGATGATTCGCGGCATTCTCGCCACGGTCTATGCGCCGATCCGGCGCGACACGGACTTTCAGCAGCTGTTCGAGAAGCGTTATGCCGGCGAGCCGTTCGTGGACGTCCTGCCGCCCGGCACGCAGCCGGAGACGCGCTGGGTGCGCGGCACCAACGCCTGCCGGATCGCCGTGCACCGCCCGCGCGGCGGCGACATGCTCGTCGTGGTGGTCGTCGAGGACAACCTCGTGAAGGGGGCGGCCGGCCAGGCGGTGCAGAACATGAACCTCCTCTTCGGGCTGCCCGAGACCCGCGGGCTCGAGCAGGCAGCGCTCCTTCCGTGAGAGGCCTCGCCCGCCGGTTGCGCAGCAACTTCGGCATCCGCTCGTCGCGGATGACGATCCGCTCGCAGCTCGCGTGGTACTGGCGCTGGCTTCTCAACGTCCTGATGATGGTCGCCGTGGCCGGCGCGGTGTGGTGGCTCGTCGAGAACAGCTACCGCATCACGGGCTTCAATCGCGAGGAAGCCAAGCAGCAACTGCTCTCGCTGGGCGAGGAGAATGCCAGGCTCAAGCGGGAGCTCGAGGCGTCGAAGTCCACCCTCGTGGAGCGCGACCGGCAGGCGGCCATCGACAAGGCTTCCCAGATGGAGCTCGCGCGAAACGTGACGCAGCTCCAGGACGAGAACGCGACCCTCAAGGAGGATCTCGGCTTCCTGCGAAACATCATGTCGTCGGGCACGACGCCGGAGGGGCTGGGCATCGCCAACCTCAAGGTGGAGACGGACGGGAATCCGAACGAGTTCCGCTACCGCATGCTGCTCACGCAGGGTGGCCAGCGCAAGCAGGATTTCAAGGGGCGCGTGCAGGTGCTTGCCCGCGTGGCGCACCAGGGCGGAATCGCCTCGCTCACCTTTCCCGACCCCTCGGCCGGGGAAGGGGCGGGCGTGGTCGAGTTCCGGTTCTACCAGAAGGTCGACGGCCGGTTCCGGATCCCGGAAGGGGCCGTGCTCAAGTCGTTCGAAGTCCGGGTCCTTGCCATTCCGGGGGGACAGGTTAAACTTTCCCGGACCCTGAACCTTTCCTAGGGGGAAGCATGTTCGGCAAATCCAACAAACCGAGCCCGATCGACAGCCTGATCGGCGCGGGCACCACCATCGAGGGCAACATCACCTTCGTGGGGGGGCTGCGCATCGACGGGCACGTGAAGGGCAACGTGAAGGCTTCGGGCAGCAAGCCCGGCACGCTCGTGCTTTCGGAGCTGGCCAAGGTGGAAGGCGAGATCGACGTGGCCCATATCGTGGTGAACGGCACCGTGGCCGGCCCGGTCAGGGCGACGGAATACG
>CAZPLW010000025.1:0-28125 GCA_964587315.1 uncultured Lysobacter sp. | reverse complement strand
GGTAGACGGTGCCGGGCTTCATCCGGATGCGTGCGAAGACCTCCTCCGCGTCGCGCATGTTGGGCACCACCTTGGGGTGGGCGAAGCTCGCCACCTCCACCACGGGCACGCCGAGGTCGGTGAGGCGGTCGCACAGCCACACCTTGGTGTCCGTGTCGACCCACTTGGGAAGGCTCTGCAGGCCGTCGCGCGCGGCGACGTCCACGAGGAGGATGCGCTCGGGCAGTTTCATGGGGTCCTGGGGTCGAATCCGTCGAAGGTCGCGAAGTCGCTCGCGGGCGTGCGCTCGGTGACGAGGCGGTTCTCGGGCGCGGCCGGGTCCGCGTGGCCCAGGGCCATGCCGCAGATCACGACCTCGTTGTCGGGGATGCGCAACTCCCTGCGCAGCACCGCGTGGAAGTCGGCGAAGGCCGCCTGCGGGCAGGTGTCGAGGCCCAGGCCGCGCGCGGCGACGGTGAGGGTGCCGATGAAGATGCCCAGGTCCAGCCAGCTGCCGATCTGCAGGTCCTCGTCCAGCGTGAAGACGAGGCCCACGGGCGCGCCGAAGAACTCGTAGTTGCGGCGGCGCTGGCGTTCGGTGCCCTCGCGGTCGCCCTTGGGGATGCCCATGAGCGCGTAGAGGTCCCAGCCCACCTTGCGGCGGCGCGCGAGGAAGGGCTCGCGCCACGGCTCGGGATAGTAGTTCCACTCGCGCCGGTGGGCCTCGTGGCCGTTCCGGTCGAGGGAATCGAGCACGGCGCGCGTCACGCGCTCGCGCGCCTCTCCCGCCACCACGCGCACCTTCCAGGGCTGGATGTTGCTGCCGCTGGGCGAGCGGGCCGCGAGGTCCAGCAGCCCCTCGACCGTCGCCCGGTCCACCGGCGTGGGCAGGAACGCGCGCACCGATCGCCGCGTGCGGATCGCCTCGTCGGCGGGAAGCCAGTCGGTCATGGCGGGACGGGATTGCTCTTTGTTCGAATGTCCGTACAATGTCGCCCATGACCCCGAGGCCTGTCAAGGGAATTGATGCCCCGCCCGCCCCCGCCGGCCCGCGCTACACGGCCGTGGCGCGCGTGCTCATCCAGGAGATCGAGGCGGGCCGCTACCCCGTGGGCGGCAACATCCCGACGGAAGCGGAGCTGCAGACGCGCTTCGACGTGAGCCGGCACACCGTGCGCGAGGCGCTGCGCGAGCTCAAGTCGAGGGGCCTGGTGAGCGCCCGCGCCGGCGTGGGCACGGTGGTGCGCGCCCGGGCCGCGCAGTCGCGCTTCATGCAGGGCGCCGGGCAGCTGCGCGAGCTCACGCAGTTCATCGAGGCGACGCGCATGAAGCTGCTCGGCCGCCGCGTGATCGCGGCCGACGGGGCGCTCGCCGCGCAGCTCGCCGTGAAGCCCGGGCAGGAATGGCACGTGGCCTCGGTGCTGCGCTACCTGCCCAGGAAGGCCACCCCCGTCGCCTGGATGAACCTCTTCATCCGCCCGGAACACGCCGACATCCTCGGCCGGCTGGAGAGCGCGGGGCAGCCCGCCTTCGGCCTCATCGAGCGCCACCACGGCGCGCGCATCGCGGAGGTGAGCCAGCGCATCGTCGCCACCGGCCTGGACGCGGAGGCCTCCCGCGCGCTCGCGGCCCCCGTGGGCGCCGCGGCCCTGCACATCACGCGCGAGTACTTCGACGGGCGCGACTCGCTCGTCATGGCGAGCATCGGCCTCTACCCGAGCGAGCGCTTCAGCCACAACACCCGCTTCCGCATCCAGGAACACGACGACAAGGATCTCCGATGAAACCCCTCACCGGCGTGCGCATCGTCGCCGTCGAGCAGTTCGGCGCCGCCCCCTATTGCACGATGTTCCTCGCGGACCTCGGCGCGGAAGTGATCAAGGTCGAGAACGTCGCCACCGGCGGCGACCCGGCGCGCAAGACCGGCCCCTTCTTCCTGGGCGAGAACGACAGCGAGTACTTCCAGAACTGGAACGCCAACAAGAAGAGCGTGCTGCTCGACCTGCGCAGCCCCGAGGGCCGCGCCGACCTCGACCGCCTCATCGACGGCGCGGAAGTGGTCGTGAACAACCTGCGCGGCGACCTCGCCGCGAAGATGGGCCTGGACCACGCGACCATCCGCAAGCGCCGTCCCGCGATGGTCTGCGTGCACCTGTCGGCCTACGGGCGCGACAACTCGCGTGCCGCCTGGCCCGGCTACGACTACCTCGCGCAGGCCGAGACGGGGCTCATGGCCCTGACCGGCGAGCCCGACGGCCCGCCGACCCGCATCGGCGCGCCCTCGATGGTGGACCACACGACCGGCCTCACCGCCTGCGTGGGCCTGCTCGCGGCGCTCCTGCACGCGCGCGCCACCGGCGAGGGCTGCGACGTGGACACGTGCCTCTTCGACGTGGGCCTGCACCAGCTCGGCTACGCGGCCATCTGGTACCTGAACGAGGGCCACACGCCGCCGCGCCAGAAGCGAAGCGGCCACTTCTCGCTCGCGCCCGTCCAGACGCTGCCGACGGCGGACGGCTGGATCTTCGTGATGTGCCTCACGGAGAAGTTCTGGTCGGCGCTCCTGGAGACGCTGGGCCGCGCCGACCTCGCCACGGACCCGCGCTTCGCCACGCAGGCCGCGCGCTCGAGCCACCGCGATGAACTCACGGCCGAATTGGACGGCGAATTCCGCAAGCACCCCACCGCCCATTGGATGAAGGCGTTCGGCGGCGTGCTGCCCATCTCGCCCGTCTGCTCGCTCGCCGACGCGCTGGAGAATCCCTTCCTCGCGGAGAACGGCATGGTGTCCGCCGTGCCGCACCCGGCCCGCGCCGATTTCCGCATGCTCTCGAACCCGCTCAAGATCAATGGCGTGCGGCCGGCGCAGCGCACGTGCTCGGCGGCCGGAGCCGACAACGCCGAGTTGCTGGGGAACCGCGCCGCCGCCGACTGATGTTCAGGGACTGTCCCCGCTTTTGGGGACTGTCCTTCTAGCCTGCGAGCAGTCGCGCCACCGCCCCCGCCACCACCTTCGTGGCGCGGCGCAGGTCCTCGAGCACCAGGTTCTCGTCGGGCCGCTTGGCGTTGGCCTCGAGGATCGTGCGCGGGCCGGCGCCGAAGAGCGCGATGGGCACGCCCGCCTCGCCGTAGAGCCGCGCGTCCGTGTAGAGCGGCACGCCCTGCGCGGGGGGCTTCTCCCCGAAGACGCGCGCGGCCTCCTCCTGCAGGGCCCCCACCAGCCGGGGCAATCCGGGCAGGGGCTTGAGCGCCCGCGCGAGGAGCAGGCGTTTGATCTCCACACGCGCCTTCGGGTGCGCGGCGAGCGCCGCGGCGATCGTGTCGCGGATCTGCCCCTCGACGGTGGCCGGGTCCTCCTCGGGAATCATGCGGCGGTCGAGGGAGAAGCGCACGCGGTCGGGCACCACGTTGGTGTTGATGCCGCCCTCGATGCGCCCGATGTTGATCGTGGGCGAGCCGATGCCGGGCACGCCCGACTTCACCGCGGCGAATCCCTCGCGCAGGGCGTAGAGCGCGTTCATCACGTCCACGCCGGCCTTGAGCGCGTCGACACCCGTCTCGGGCACCGCCGCGTGGGCCGACTCGCCGCGAATCGTGACCTCCAGGTGCAGGCAGCCGTTGTGCGCGGTGATCACGGCGTAGGAGAAGCCCGCGCCGATGGCGTAGTCCGGCTTCGTGATGCCCTCGGCGAGTAGCCACCCCGGGCCGATTTCGCCACCGACCTCCTCGTCGTAGGTGAAGTGCAGCTCCACCGTCCCGGCCAGCTTCGTGCCGCGCGCGGCCAGGGCCTTCAGCGCCTCGAGCGCGAAGGCGTAGGTGGCGAAGTCGCTCTTGGAGACGGCGACGCCGCGGCCGTACATGCGCCCGTTCGCGATCTCGGCGGCGTACGGCGGGTGCGTCCAGCCCTCGCCCGGCGGCACCACGTCGCCGTGCGCGTTGAGGGCCACGACGGGGCCGTCGCCGAAGCGGTGGCGCACCACGAGGTTGGTGACGGACTTCAGGCCGCGCGCCTTCACGAGGGCATCGGGCACGGGGTGGCGCTCGACCGTGAAGCCGCGGGCCTCCAGCAGCAGCGCCGTGCGCGCGGCGGCCGGCCCGTTGTCGCCCGGCGGCGTGTCGGTCGGCATGCGAACCAGTTCGGCCAGGAACTGCACGGCCTCGGCGTGGTGGTCGTCCACCCAGGTGTCGAGGAAGGGAATGTCGTCGGGTTTCATCGGGTCGTTCCTCGGAAGAGGCGCGCGTCGAAGCGCTCCAGGAAGTCGAGCAGGACGCGGGTGGCGAAATCGGCGTCCTCGGCCGACAGGGTCTCGGCGGGGTTGTGGCTCACGCCCCCGGCGCCGCAGCGCACGAAGAGCATGGCGGCGGGCACGAGCCTCGCCATCTCCATCGCGTCGTGGCCGGCGCCGCTCGGCAGCGCGCGGACCTTTACGCCCGACCGCGCGATGCACTCGCCCAGCAGCGCCATGAGGCGCGGATCGCAGGGCGCGGCCTGCAGCTCGAAGAACGGGTCCCACGCGAGGGCCACGCCGCGCGCGAGCGCGATGGCCTCGCAGTCGGCGCGCAGGGCCTCGGCCGCCCGGCGGCGCTCGCCGTCGTCGCCCGAGCGCACGTCGACCGTGAAGGACACCGAGCCGGGGATCACGTTGATGGCGCCGCCGCCGTCGACGGCGAACTTGCCCACCGTGCCCACGAGGCGGTCGGCGCGCCCGGCGCAGTGCCGCTCCACGGCGAGGGCCATCTGCGCGGCGGCCGCGAGCGCGTCCTTGCGCAGCGCCATGGGCACCGTGCCCGCGTGGCCCGCGAAGCCCGTCACCGTGGCCTTCACGCGCGTGCAGCCCGCGATGGCCGTGACGAGGCCCACGGGCAGGCCTTCGTCCAGGAGGACCGGGCCCTGCTCGATGTGCGTCTCGACGAAGGCGACGACCTTCGCCGGATCGCGCTTCAGGGCGGGAATCGCTTCGGGGTCGCCGCCGAAATCGCGGATGGCCTCGCGCAGGGTGACGCCGTCCTTGTCCTTCGCTTCGAAGGCCTTCGCGTCGAAGCGTCCGGCCAGCGCGCGGCTGCCCAACAGCGTCGCGCCGAAGCGCACGCCCTCCTCATCCCCGAACGCGACGACCTCGAGGGCGTGCGGCAGGCGCTTGCCTCGCGCATGGAGATCCGCCACGCAGGCGATGGGCGAGAGGATGCCGAAGCTGCCGTCGTAGCGGCCCGCGTCCACCACCGTGTCCATGTGCGAGCCGGTGACGAGCACGGGTGCGTCGGCCGCGGCGCCCTCGTAGCGGCCCACCACGTTGCCCATGGCGTCGAAGGCGGCCGTCATGCCCGCCTCGCGCATCCACCCGATGATCCTCTCGCCGGCCTCGCGGTGCTTCGCGGTGAGGTAGGTGCGGGTGAGGCGGCCTTCCTCCTCCGTGATGGCGGCCAGTTCGTCGTGGCGCGCGAGGATGGCGTCGCCGAAACGAAGCGTGCTCATGCGAGGGCGCCCAGGAATTGCTGCAGCTCGGGGGTCTTCGGGTTGGCGAAGACCTCCACCGGCGGCCCCGATTCGTGGATGCGGCCCTTGTGCATGAAGAGCACGCGGTCGCACACGTCGCGCGCGAAGCGCATCTCGTGCGTCACCATGGCGAGCGTCATGCCGTCGGCGGCGAGGCTCTTCACCACCGCCAGCACCTCGTTCACCAGCTCCGGGTCCAGCGCCGAGGTGATCTCGTCGCACAGGAGGGCCTTCGGGCTCATCGCGAGCGCCCGCGCGATGGCGACTCGCTGCTGCTGCCCGCCGGAGAGCTGGTCGGGGAAGCTGCCGAACTTCTCCGCGAGCCCCACGCGCGCGAGCACCTTCTGCGCGATGGGCTTCGCCTCGGCCTCCGTCATGCCCTTCACCACCATGGGCGAGAGCATCACGTTGCGCCCGGCGGTGAGGTGGGGGAAGAGGTTGAACTGCTGGAAGACCATGCCCACCTCCAGGCGCAGCGCCCGCAGGTGCTCCTCGTCCTGCAGCAGCACCTTGCCGCCCACCGTGATGCGGCCGGCCTCGTGGGTTTCGAGCCCGTTCATGCAGCGCAGCAGCGTGCTCTTCCCGGAGCCGCTCTTGCCGATGATGGCGATCACCTCGCCCGCGGCGATGTCGAGGTCGATTCCCTTGAGCACCTCCACGTCGCCGAAGCGCTTGTGCAGGTCCCTAATTTCGATGAGCGACATGCAGGGTCCTTTCGAGCCGCCGGCTCCAGGCCGAGAGCGGGAAGCAGAGGAGGAAATAGACGGCCGCCGCCGCGCCGTAGACCGTGAACGGCTGGAACGAGGCGTTGGTGATCATCGTGGAGGCCTTCGAGAGCTCCACGAAGCCGATGATGGAGGCGAGCGCCGTGCCCTTCACCACCTGCACCGAGAAGCCCACCGTGGGCGGCACCGCGAGGCGAAGCGCCTGCGGCAGCACGACGTGGCGCATCTGCTGCAGGTAGTTCATGGCGAGGCTGGCGGACGCCTCCCACTGCCCCTTCGGCACGGACTCGACGCACCCGCGCCAGATCTCCGCCAGGAATGCCGCGGTCCAGAGCGTGAGCGCGAGGCAGGCGGCGAACCACGCGGACGTGTCGATGCCCGCCAGCGGAAGGCCGAAGAACGCGAGGAAGAGCTGCATGAGGAGCGGCGTCCCCTGGAACACCTCGATGAAGGCGACGGCACCCCAGCGAAGGGGCTTCGCGCGGCCCACTCGCGCGAGCAGCACCAGCGCGCCCACGAGGCCGCCCAGCGCGAACGCGGCGAGGGACAGGGCGACGGTCCAGCGCGCCGCGAGCAGGAGGTTGCGGACGATGTCCCACGCGGTGAAATCGGTCACGCGCGCCTCCCGTAGACGAGCCACGCGCCCAGCGAGCGCATCCCCTGGCGCAGCAGCAGCGCGAGGACGAGATACAGGCCCGTCGCGATGAAGTACACCTCGAAGGCGCGGAAGTTGCGCGACTGGATGAAGTTGGCCGCGTAGGTGAGGTCCTCCGCCGCGATCTGCGAGCACACCGCGGAGCCGAACATCACGATGACGAGCTGGCTGGAGAGCGCGGGCCAGATCTTCTGCAGCGCCGGCCGCAGCACCACGTGCCGGAAGACCTGCATGCGCGTCATGGCGAGGCTCGCGCCGGCCTCGCGCTGGCCCCGGGGCACCGCCTCGATGCCCGCGCGGATGATCTCGGTGGCATAGGCCCCGAGGTTCACCACCATGGCGAGGAGCGAGGCCTCGATCTCGGAGAGCTTCACGCCCAGGCTGGGCAGCCCGTAGAAGATGAAGAAGAGCTGCACGAGGAAGGGCGTGTTGCGGATCGCCTCCACGTAGACGGCCACGAGCCACTCGAGCGCGCCGATGCGGCTGTAGCCCCGGGCCCACGCGCCGGCGATGCCGACCGCGATGCCCAGCGTGCCGCCCACGCCGATGAGCGTCACCGTGAGGCCGACGCCGCGGACGAGGACGTCCGTGTAGTTGAGGACGTCGGCGAAATCGAACTGGTAGGCCATGGGGGGGCGGCGGCTCGCCCGCGGAGGGCTCGCCGCCTTCCGGTGGCGAGGCGGCTAGAACCCGGCGGGCAGCGGCGCGCCCAGCCACTTCTTCGCGATGGCGTCCAGGCGCCCGTCCTTCTTCGCCTTGGCCACCACGTCGTTCACGGCGGCCATGAGCGCGGCCTCGCCCTTGTTCAGGCCGATGAAGCAGGGCGAGTCCTTGATCAGGAACTTCACCTCGGGGCGCTTGGGCGGGTTCTTCGCGAGAATGGCGGCCGCGACCACGTTGCCCGTGGCGACCAGCTGCACCTGGCCCGAGAGGAAGGCCGAGATGGTGCCGTTGTTGTCCTCGTAGCGCTTGATGGTCGTCGTGGCCGGGGCGATCTTCGAGATCTCGAGGTCCTCCACCGCGCCGCGAGTCACGCCCAGCGTCTTGCCCGCGAGCTCCTCGACCTTCGTGACCTTCTGGTCCGCCGGGCCGAACACGCCGTTGAAGAAGGGCGCGTAGGCGGCGGCGAAGTCGATGACCTTCTCGCGGTCCGGGTTCTTGCCCAGGCTCGAGATGACGAGGTCGACCTTCTTCGTGGTGAGGTACGGGATGCGGTTGGCGCTCGTCACCGGCACGAGCTCGATCTTCACGCCCAGGTCCCGGGCGATGAGCTCCGCCATGTCGATGTCGTAGCCCTGGGGCTTCAGGTCGGCGCCTACCGTGCCGAAGGGCGGGAAGTCCTGCGGGACCGCGACCTTGAGGACGCCGGCCTTCTTCACGTCGGCGAGGGCGTCGGCACGCGCGGCGACGGGGATGGCGAGCGCGAGGGCGGCCAAGGCCGCGAGCGCGAGTCGGATGGGTTTCATGAGCGAGTCTCCTGGATGGCTGGGGATGGCGGGACGGGCGCGCGCTTGCCGCGCCGGGGGAGCTTCTCTCCGAGGGACTGCTTGTCGGCCGCTACGGGCTGGAGGGCCTCGCGCAGCTTCTCTAGGGGGTCGGCGCCCTTGCCGAGGTCGAGCCCGGCCGCGACGGCGCGCAGGTGCCCGAGCATGAGGCGCTCGGCGAGCCGCAGGTCCGCCTTCGCGAGCGCGGCGACGATCGCCTCGTGCTCGCGGCAGGACTGCTCGGCCTCGTGGCTCGACTGGTAGAGCATCGAAATGAGGGCGGTGCGCGCGGTGAGGTCGCGCAGCGCGTCGGCGAGGAGCGCGTTGCCGAGGGTCTCGGCGAGGCACACGTGGAAGTCGCCCAGCAGGTAGGTGCGCGTGCCCACGTCGCCGTCGCGGATGGCCTGGCGCTCGCGGAAGACGTGGCCCTTCAGGCGCTTCAGGCTCTCCGGCGCGAGGCTCTTCAGGCGCCTCAAAAGGCCCGTCTCGATCACCTCGCGCGCCTCGAAGGCTTCCTTCGCCTCGGCCACGGACGGCTCGATCACGTACCAGCCGCGCCGGGCGGTGACGGTGACGATGCCCCTCGCGGCGAGGCGCGTAAGCGCTTCGCGCACCAGCGTGCGGCTCACGCCGAAGAGGTCGGCCAGCGGCTGCTCGCCCAGGCGCTCCCCGGGCGCGAGCTTCTGCGCGAGGATGGCCTCGACGATGCGCTGGGCGATTTCGGGTGAGGTGGCCATGGGCTTGTGCGGGCCATCCTAGCGCACACTTCCGTTGTATACAAGCTATCCGGCAAGGAAGGATCCGCGGCGGGCGCGATCGGGTCGCGCAGGCCGAAGCCGCGCGGGTCAGGCGGTCGCGAGCGGCGACCCGATGGGTTCCAGCGACGTCTCGAGCGCGCTCGCCGGCATCCCGTCCTTCCACGGCAGGTCCACGGGATACGGCTTCAGCAGGCAGTCGTCCGGCAGGCACTCGATCGGCGTGAAGTCGCGGTGCGCGATGTACTCCGGGCGCATGAAGCGGCGGATGTGGTTGCTCACCGCGCAAAGGCTCAGGTACACGGCCACGCGGTGGAACGGGCTCAGGTTGCTGCCCGAGGCGTGCACGAGGCAGCTGTGGAAGAGGATCATCGAGCCGGCCGGGCCCAGCGGGCTCACGATGCCGCCGTTCTTGCCTCCGGCGCGATCGACGAGCTGGGCGATGAGCTCGTTGTCCACCGTCCAGAGCGGGTAGCTCGTCGTGGTGAGGTCGTGCTTCGC
Source organism: uncultured Lysobacter sp. (assembly GCA_964587315.1). Classification (GTDB taxonomy): domain Bacteria; phylum Pseudomonadota; class Gammaproteobacteria; order Burkholderiales; family Usitatibacteraceae; genus FEB-7. The sequence continues at coordinate 18,532 of CAZPLW010000025.1, read as the reverse complement.
CTCGATGACGCCCTTCCTGTGGCTGCCCGGGATGAACATCAGCGGGCCGTTGAAGGGCGTCACCTCGTCCAGGAAGATCGCCACGTTCATGGCGCGCTCGGTGGGCATGAGGTCGTCGTTGAACCACGTGCCGTAGTCCTGGTGCCACTGCCACACGTCGCCGTCGAAGGCGGCCTTCCCGTTGATCTTGAACTGGTGCATGTAGAGCTTCTCGCCGAAGAGGTCCTCGACGGGCCCGACCATGCGCGGGTGGCGCGCGAGCCTCGCGAAGGGCTCGCTCACCAGGTGCGCGGCGAAGTTGGTGCGCACCGCGTCCTTGCCCTTCTCGCGCACGTTGAAGACCTCGCGGCGCGCGTAGAGCGCCGGCACCGCGTCCGTGAGCGTCTTCGTTTCCTCGGGGCTGAAGAGCCCGGGGAAGAAGAGGTATCCCTCGCGGTCGAACCGGTCGCGCTGTTCCTTCGTGAGCTTCATGGCCCGTCTCCTCCCGGCATGGGGTCCCGTTCCGCGGATCATAGCGCCACCCGGCCCGGGATGCGCCGGGCGGCTATGATGCCCCTGCTTCCAAGACCACAACGACCCGGGGAACCTCCATGAAACGCACGCGCCGCACGCTGTTCGCCGCCCTCCTCGTCACCGGCCTCGCCTTCGCCCAGGGCATGCCCGTCAGCACCGACGGCACCGACCCGAGGACGTGGGACCCGAAGCTCGACGCCGTCATCGCGGGCGTGAAGAACCACGTGGTGATCTACGAGAACGCCGACATCCGCGTGCTCTCGGTGACGGTGCAGCCGGGCGAGGTCGAGGTGGCGCACCACCACCAGTGGCCGAGCGTCATCGTCTTCGACACGCCGACCAAGCGCGAGAACCGCGACGCGAAGGGCAACCTGCTGCCGGTGAAGAAACCGACGGGCGACAAGCCGGAGATGCCGCTCGTGCTGCGCGTGCCGCCGGAAGCCGCGCATTCGGTGACGAACCTCGACACGGTGCCGATGCACCTCATCCGCGTCGAGTTCAAGAAGGGCTTTCCGAAGGAGTAGGCGGGCCGTGCCGAACGCTTGATTCCCGTCAACTCAGGTTGCCACCCGGGCGACCGTTAACCCGGCATGGGCACGCGCCGATCCGGCCTTGCCCTCCCCTCAACGTGCCCGGGTGACGCCATGACAGCTGCAGCAAACCAGGAATACGTGCTGAAGGACGGCGAGGTGATCATCACCTGCACCGATCCGGCCAGCCACATCACCTACGCCAACGAGGCGTTCGTGGTCTCGTCGGGCTACGCGCTCACCGAGTGCATGGGCAAGCCCCAGAACCTCGTGCGCCACCCGGACATGCCCAAGGCCGCCTTCGCCGACCTGTGGGCGACGATCCAGTCGGGCGAGCCCTGGTCGGGCATCGTGAAGAACCGGCGCAAGGACGGCGGGTTCTACTGGGTCCGCGCCAATGTGACGCCCGTCAAGGAAGGCGGCCAGATCGCGGGGTACGTGTCGGTTCGGGTCAAGCCGACTCCCGCGGAAATCGAGGCGGCCTCGCAGATCTACGCGCAGATGAACGCCGGCACGCTCGCCGGCCGGAAGCTGCACAAGGGCGAGATGATCCCCACGGGGATCCTCGGGTTCGTCCACGCCGTGTGGCGGCTGCCGTTCGCCGCGCGCACCTGGCTCATCGCGGGCCTGATCGTGGCCTGCTTCGCCGTGCCGGCGTTCGCGTCGTTCTTCCTGCCGCCCGAGACCGCCCTCGCCTTGTCGCGCATCGCGTCGCTCGCGGGCATCGCGGTGACGATCGGATTCAGCGCCTACCTGGGCGCGGTGGTCGCGAAACCCGTGAACGAGATCACGGCCGCGACGACCGAGGCCCTGGCCGGCAACCTGCGCGTGCGCTATCCCGTCACGGGAGACCCGGCGCTGCGCCAGCTCGCCCGCTACCTCACCCTGCTCAACGAGAAGACCATCGGGGTCGTGGCCGACACCGGCGCCAGCATCGACGTCGTGCGCGCCTCGGCGCACGAGCTCGACCGCGGCAGCACCGACATGTCCTCGCGCACCGAGGAGCAGGCCGCGAACCTCGAGGAGACCGCCGCGACGATGGAGCAGATCGCCGCGGGCATCAAGCAGAGCTCCGAGGGCGCCCGCAACGCCACCCGCGTGGCCGACGAGGCGACCGAGGCCGCGACGCGCGGCGGCGACGCCATCACCCGCGTGAACCAGACGATGGACGGCATCACCAGCACGAGCCGGCGCATCGCCGAGATCATCTCCGTGATCGACGGGATCGCCTTCCAGACGAACATCCTCGCCCTCAACGCCGCGGTCGAGGCCGCGCGCGCGGGCGAGCAGGGGCGCGGCTTCGCGGTCGTCGCGTCCGAAGTCCGCGCGCTGGCCCAGCGCAGCGCCACCGCGGCCAAGGAAATCAAGTCGCTGATCGACGACTCGGCGACCCGCGTCGACGAAGGCGCGCGGCTGGTCGGCGAGGCGACGACGACCATGGACGACATCATGGCGCAGGTGAAGCGCGTGACCTCGTACATCGGCGAGATCGCGCACGGCACGCAAGAGCAGGCCGTGGGCGTGAGCCAGGTGAACGAGGCGGTGGCCCAGCTCGACCAGGTGACGCAGGGCAACGCCGCGATCGTCGAGCAGACGGCGGCGAACGCCTCGTCGCTCAGCGCGCAGGCCGACCGGCTGGTGGCCTCGCTCGGGGTGCTGCTGAAACGCTCCTGAGCACCGAGCCCCGGGCGCGATGGCGCGCTCAGGCCGGCTTCGGGGTGTGGCCGTTCAACAGGTAGTCGATGAGCTCGCGCACCGGGCGGATGCTGTCGCCGAAGGGCAGCTTCCCGCCGCCGCGGAAGAAGAGCCCGCGCTCGAGGTCGCCCTTGAGCGCCGCGGCGAGCTGCAGGTCGATGCAGAACTGGCCGGCCTTCGCGAGCCCGTCGCGCAGGCCGCATTGCTGGAGGCAGTCGAAGGCGAGCGTGCAGCCGGCGCGCGGCTTGGTGCGCCGCTCGAGGGCGGGCAGCTTCTCGAGGTACTTCGCGAGCCAGGGCGTCCTCACGGCGCGCGCGGGCAGGCCGGCGACGCTCATGAATTCCACGATGTCCTCCGGCTTCGCCTCGGCCAGCACCTTCTTGAAGGTGGGATGCGCGTCGCCTTCCTGCGTCACGGCGAACGCGGTGCCCAGCTGCACGCCGGAGGCGCCCATCGCGAGGAGCTCGCGCACGCGCTCGGGGGTCTCGATCCCGCCGGCGACGATGAGGGGGATCTTCCCACGCGCGAGGCCCATGTCGTCGAAGAGCTTGAGCGTGTCGGCCAGCACGCGCTCGAACTCGAAGCGCGCGTCGCCCAGGTCCTCGATCTTCGCGGCGCCCAGGTGGCCGCCGGCCCAGCGCGGGTGCTCGATCACGATGGCGTCCGGCAGGCGGTTCTTGCGCAGCCACTTCTTGAGCACGACGGCGATGCCACGCGCATCCGACAGGATCGGGATGATCGCGACGTCCGGGTGGTCCGCGGTGAGGTCGGGCAGGTCGAGCGGCAGGCCCGCGCCCACGACGATCGCGTGCACGCCGCTTTCGCAGGCCTGGCGCACGTAGGCCGCGTACTCGGAGACCGCGCGCATGATGTTCACCGCCAGGATGCCGCGGCCTTCGGAGAGCGCGAGGGCCGACTTCACCTCGCGGTCCAGCGCGACCAGGTTGGCGCGGTCGATCTCGTCCTTGTCGCGCGACTTGCCCGTGGTCGCCATGAGGTCCTCGTGGTGGCGGCGCAGGTCCACCGAGGAGAGGGTTCCGACGGCGCCGGTGGCGGCGACGGTTCCCGCGAGGCGATGCGCGGAGATGCCCACGCCCATGCCGCCCTGGACGATGGGCAGCGCTTCGCGCCCGCGGATGCGCAGGGGCGGCAGATCGGTGTGGACGGGGTTATCCATCGCGCGATGATTCCAGAGTGGCCGGAAGCCGGGTTGATGGGTGTCAACCGGGCCGGAACCACCCCGACCGGCTGTCCGGCCGCGGCGCGAGGCAAATGCGAATGAATCTCGGCAAGGCACGCTAATCGGACTGGAGCGCCTTCCTCGCGCGTTCGGCCGCGCGCCGGCCCGCCCGCGGCAGGATCATCCCGGCCTGCTCGCGGTAGCGCTCGTAGCTCGCGCCGTGCACGCGGCGCAGGTCGCGTTCCTCCAACCCGATGCCGATGAAGATGTAGGCGGTGCAGGCGCCCGCGAAGAGCAGGTGCCCTTGCGTCATGGTCGGCGCCGCCCAGAAGGCGATGAGAAAGCCGAGCATGATCGGATGGCGAATGAATCGGTACAGGGCCACCGCCACGAAGGGCAGCGGCCGGTAAGGCTCGTCGCGCAGGCGCAAGTAGACCTGCCGCAGCCCGAAGAGATCGAAGTGATTGATCATGAAGGTCGAGGCGAACAGCACCAGCCAGCCGAGCGCGCCGACCGCCTGAATCGCGCCCCGGCCGACGGGATCCTGCACGTCCCAGACGGTGCCGCCGAGGGGCCGCCACTGCCAGAATAGGAGCGCGAGCAGCAGGCTGGAGACGAGGACGTAGGTGCTGCGCTCGACGGACTCGGGGACGATGCGGGTCCAGCGCGCCTTGAAGGCCGGTCTCGCCATGGTGCTGTGCTGGACGGCGAAGAGCGCCAGCAGCGCGAGGTCGACGAGCAGCGCCTCAGGCCAGGGACCGAACGGCGCGGAGTCGATCGACTTGGGCACGAGGAAGTCGCCGATGAAGCCGATGCCGTAAAGAATGCTGCCGAGAAAGACGGCGTAGCTCATGACGCCGTACAGGAATGCCGCGATGCCCATGCTGGTCTCCCGTGGGATGGGGCGCGCGGGCGGATGCGCCCGGGGCCGAGAGGCGCATCGTCGCGCCGCCCGGAGGCGGGCGCATGAGTCCGTGGTCCCGACCGTGTCCCCCGGATGGCGAAAAGGCGGGACCCTGGTCCCGGATTTCCCGCCGGCCGCGCCTCAGGGCCTGCCGAACCCGCCGTCCCGCGCGAGCACGATCGCCTGGGCGCGGCTCTCGACCGCAAGCTTGTCGAAGATGCGGGTGATGTGGTTGCGCACCGTCTTCTCCGAAAGCCCGAGGCCTTCCGCGATCTGCGAGTTGGAGTGGCCCTTCGCGATGCGATCGAGCACCTCGGCCTCCCGCGCGGTCAGGTCCGGGAAGCCCGGCCGTCTTGCGCCATCTCCCGGCACGAACGCTTGCAGCGCGTCGAAGAACTGGCGGTACGCGGGCTCCTGGGGCAGCAGGATGTGGTTGTCGGTCTCGAGGGGAACGAAGCGCGCGCCGGGCACGAGTCCCGCGAAGAGGCGCCCTTCCTCGAAGGGCACCCGCCGGTCTCGCCGGGCGTGCAGGAACAGCGTGGGGCAGGACACTTTCGGCGCCGATTCGCGCACGTCGATCTCGAACACGCTGCGGATGATGCGCACCGCGCAGGCCGGCGTGGCCGACATGCGCTGCAGCTCGCTCATGGAATCATGCTGCGCCAGCGAGCCGCCCGGCATGAATTGCGTCGAGAAGAGCTGCCGGTAGGAGGGATCGTCCCGTCCCCAGCCGACCTCGACCAGCTTGAGGAGGGCTTCGAGCTCCGCCACGCGCTCGGGCGTGGGATCGCGCTTCATCTGGCCCCTCGCGTAGGCGCCGAGGAGGACGAGGTGCGAGACCCGCTCCGGGTGGCGCACCGCGTATTCCACCGCGATGGCGCCGCCCTGGGAATGCCCGAAGAGCGCGAATTGCCCCAGCCCCGCCGAGTCGACCACGGCTTCCAGGTCGCGCACCCAGGCCTCGAAGGAGATGTCCACGCCCTCGCGATCGGACAGGCCGCAGCCGCGTTCGTCCATGCGCAGCAGCGTGTGGCTTCGCGAAAGCGACGCGATCCAGGGATTCCAGACGGGGTTGCAGCTCTCGTACTCGAGGTGCGTGAGCCAGTGCGGCGCCCGGACGAGCGGCGGGCCCTTGCCGGTGGTCGCATACGCGATTCCGGTGCCGTCGAAGCTCCGGCAGAAGCGGATCTGCGGGTTCATGGGCGCGCTCGCACGAGGGGCGCGCCCATTCTGGCACAGGGCCCCTGGGGAGGGCCGGCCCTCTCCTTGGGTAAGACACCAGGAGCGAGGGCGGGAAATGGTCGGGGTGAGAGGATTCGAACCTCCGGCCTCTACGTCCCGAACGTAGCGCTCTACCAGGCTAAGCTACACCCCGAGGACGAAACGGGCGCCTGCATCAGCGCCCGTCGAGACATCCCGCCGAATCAGAACTTCCGTTCGACGGAGAAGTGCGCCAATTGTAGCAGACTGTCCTTGCAGGCGGAATCGGCCACGACCGCGAGCCGGTTCATGGCGGCCTGCGTTTCCTCGCGGGCCCGCTCGCGCGTGTATTCCAGGGCCCCCGTCCGGCGAACGGCGGCGACGATGCGCTCGAGGTCGTCGCGCCCGCCCTCCTCGATGGCCACCCGGATGAGCGAGCGCTCCTCCGCCGAGCCCACCTGCATGGCACGGATGAGCGGCAGCGTGGGCTTGCCCTCGGCGAGGTCGTCGCCCAGGTTCTTGCCCATCTCGCTCAAGTCGCCCGAGTAGTCGAGCACGTCGTCGATCAACTGGAAGGCCGTCCCGACGCGCATGCCGTATTCCGTGAGGGCGGCCTCCACCTCGGGGCTCGCTCCCGCGAGGATGGCGCCCACCTGCGTGGCCGCCTCGAAGAGGCGCGCGGTCTTGTAGCGGATGACGCGCAGGTAGCTCTCCTCGTCCGTGTCCGGGTCGTTCACGTTGAGCAGCTGCAGCACCTCGCCCTCGGAGATGACGTTGGTGGCATCGGCGATGACCTGCATCACGCGCAGGTTGCCGGCCTCGACCATCATCTGGAAGGAGCGCGAATAGAGGAAGTCGCCGACCAGCACCGAGGCGGCGTTGCCGAACTCCGCGTTGGCGGTCTTGCGGCCGCGGCGCAGGGTCGACTCGTCGACCACGTCGTCGTGAAGGAGCGTCGCGGTATGGATGAACTCGATGACGGCGGCCATCTCGTGGCGCATCTCGGTGCGGGCGCCCAGGGCCCCGGCCGAGAGCAGCAGCAGGGCCGGCCGGATGCGCTTGCCGCCGGCATCGACGATGTACTGGCCGATGGCGCGGACGAGGGCCACGTCGGAATGCAGGCGCCGGCGGATGACTTCGTCCACCCGAACGAGGTCGTCCCGGATGGGAGCGCGGATCGACTCGAGGCTGATGGGGGCGACGGATAGGTTCAAGGGGCGCGTTCCGGAGGCTCGGGGGCGTTGCCCGCCGGGCAGGCCCCTCGTTGACAAGTCTTTGACGTTGCTTGGAATTTCGCGTATTATAGCGGGTTCGCAGTGCAAAAGGCTGCGGGAAGTCAAACCAAAACAGGAGTACCAAGGCATGTACGCGGTCATCAAGACCGGGGGCAAGCAATATCGCGTGTCGCCCGGTGAAAGCATCAAAGTCGAAACGCTCGAGGCGGACGTGGGCTCCACGATCGTGCTCGACCAGGTCCTCATGGTCGCCGACGGCGACGCGGTGAAGGTCGGCACCCCGCTGGTCGCCGGCGCCAAGGTCTCGGCCACCGTGGTCTCCCACGGCCGCGGCCCCAAGGTGCACATCTTCAAGATGCGCCGCCGCAAGCACTACCAGAAGAACCAGGGCCACCGGCAGAACTACACGGAAATCCGTGTGGACGCCATCAACGAGTAACGGGAACCGACATGGCACATAAAAAAGCAGGCGGCTCTTCTCGCAACGGCCGCGATTCGGAAAGCAAGCGCCTGGGCCTCAAGGCCTTCGGCGGGCAACTCGTTCCGGCCGGCTCGATCCTCGTGCGCCAGCGCGGCACGCGCTTCCACCCGGGCGCCCACGTCGGCATCGGCAAGGACCACACCCTCTTCGCGATGGCGACCGGCACGGTCACCTACCGCAAGCAGGGCCCGAAGCAGAAGAACACCGTGAGCATCGAGCCGGCGCAAGCCTAAGGCTCCTTTCTTGCGAGGACAGAGCCCCGTCTTCGCACGGGGCTTTTTTCATTCCGGCACCCCGATACCCGTTCTTTCGGAAACCCGACGGCGCCACGCGACCACGAAATGCCCGACCTCGCCCTCTTCATCGCCGCCAGCGCCCTGCTCGCCCTCGCGCCGGGACCCGACATCGTCGCGGTCCTCGCGCGGGGCATCAGCCAGGGCCGGCAGGCGGGCTTCGCGGCGGCGCTCGGGTTCGCGGCGGGCTGCCTCTTCCACACGGCGCTGGCCGCGCTGGGCGTGGCGGCGCTCATCCGCTCCTCGCCCGTCGCGTTCGACCTCGTGCGCTACGCGGGCGCGGCGTACCTCTTCTGGATCGGCATCCAGGCGCTGCGCCACCGCGACGCCTTCGCGATGCAGGCCGCAGGCGGCCGCGCGGCGCTCGCGACCATCTTCCGCCAGAGCGTCATCGGCAACGCGCTCAACCCGAAGGTGACGCTCTTCTTCCTCGCCTTCCTGCCGCAGTTCGTGCAGGCCGACGCCGGCCCGGTCGGCGTGCAGATGGCGATCCTCGGCCTCGTCTTCATGGCGATCACGGTCGTGGTCTTCGGCGCGGTGGCCCTCTTCTCGGGCTGGATCGGCGAGCGCCTGCGCGCGCGCCCGGCCATCGCCACGCGCCTCAACCTGTTCGCGGGCCTCGCCTTCATCGGGCTGGGCATCCGCGTCGCGCTACCGGACTGAACGACCATGAGATTCTTCGACGAAGCGCGCATCGAGGTCACCGCCGGCAGCGGCGGTGACGGTTCCGCCTCCTTCCGGCGCGAGAAGTTCGTGCCCCGCGGCGGTCCCGACGGCGGCGACGGCGGTCGCGGCGGATCGATCCTCGCGGTGGCGGACAACAACCTCAACACGCTCATCGACTATCGCTACACGCGCATCTTCAAGGCGAGGGACGGCGAGCCCGGCCGAGGCCGCGATTGCTTCGGCAAGGGCGCGGAGGACATCATCCTGCGCGTGCCCGTGGGCACGGTCATCCGCGACGCGGAAACGGGCGAGGTGATCGCGGACCTGGCCACGAGCGGCGAGCAGGCCCTCATCGCCAAGGGCGGCAAGGGCGGCCTGGGCAACCTGCATTTCAAGTCGAGCACCAACCGCGCCCCGCGCCAGTTCACGCGCGGCGAGCCCGGCGAGCACAAGAACCTCGAGATGGAGCTCAAGGTGCTGGCCGACGTGGGACTCGCCGGCATGCCCAACGCGGGCAAGAGCACCTTCGTGCGCGCCGTCTCGGCCGCGCGACCCAAGGTCGCCGACTACCCGTTCACGACGCTCAACCCGAGCCTGGGCGTGGTGCGCGTGGACATGAACCGTTCCTTCGTGATCGCGGACATTCCCGGCCTCATCGAGGGCGCCGCGGAAGGCGCGGGCCTGGGCCACCAGTTCCTGCGCCACCTGCAGCGCACGAAACTGATTCTGCACCTCGTGGACATCGCGCCCTTCGACGAGGGCACGGACCCGGTGAAGGAAGCCAAGGCGATCCAGAAGGAACTGAAGAAATACGACGAGTCGCTCTTCGCCAAGCCGCGGTGGCTGGTGATGAACAAGATGGACCTTATCCCCGAGGCCGACCGCGAAAAGCGCGCCAAGGCCTTCGTGAAGAAGCTCGGCTGGAAAGGCCCCTGGTACCTCGTCTCGGGCATGACGGGGGAAGGCACGAAGGAGCTGTGCTTCGCCATCATGGAACACGTCGAGACGCACCGCCGTGACTAGCGAACTGGCCGCCTGCCGCCGCGTGGTGGTGAAGATCGGCTCGAGCCTGCTCACCAACGAGGGGCAGGGGCTCGACCGCGGCGCCATCGCGGACTGGGCGCGGCAGATCGCCGGGCTTCGCGCGCGCGGCATCGAGGTGCTCGTGGTCTCCTCCGGCGCGATCGCCGAGGGCCTGAAGCGCCTTGGGTGGGCCAAGCGCCCGAGCGCGGTGAACGAACTCCAGGCCGCGGCCGCCGTGGGCCAGATGGGCCTCGTGCAGATGTGGGAATCGTGCTTCGCCGAGCAGGGACTGCACACGGCGCAGGTGCTGCTCACCCACGAGGACCTGGGCGACCGCCGCCGCTACCTCAACGCGCGCACCACGCTCAAGTCGCTGGTGGGCCTGGGGGTCGTGCCCGTCATCAACGAGAACGACACGGTGGTCGTCGACGAGATCCGCTTCGGCGACAACGACACGCTGGGCTCGCTCGTGACCAACCTCATCGAGGGCGACGCGTTCGTGATCCTCACGGACCAGAAGGCGCTCTACACCGCCGACCCGCGCCGCGATCCCTCGGCCACGCCGGTCGCGCGCGCCGAGGCCGGCGATCCGTCGCTCGAGGCCATGGCCGGCGGCACGGGCTCCGCGATCGGCAGCGGCGGCATGCTCACCAAGGTGCTCGCGGCCAAGCGCGCGGGCCGCAGCGGCGCGCACACCGCCATCGCCTGGGGCCGCGAGCCCGAGGTGCTCACGCGCCTCTTCGCGGGCGAGGCGATCGGCACCCTGCTCGTCGCCACCACGCCGCCCGTCGCCGCACGCAAGCAGTGGCTCGCGGACTACCTGAAGCCCACCGGCCGTCTCACGCTCGACGCGGGCGCCGTGACGGCGCTCACCGACGGCGGCCGGAGCCTGCTCGCCATCGGCGTGGCGGCGGTCGAGGGCGCGTTCGAGCGCGGCGAGGTGGTGAGCGTCCTCGCGCCCGACGGCCGCGAGATCGCGCGCGGACTCGCGAACTACGGCGCGCTCGAGACGGCGAAGCTCCTTCGCAAGCCCTCCGCCGAGATCGAGTCGATCCTCGGCTACGTCGCCGAGCCCGAACTCATCCATAGAGACAACTTGGTGGTCCTTTAGGACCGCCAAGTTGCGGCGAAGACTAACCTGCGCGCTTTTCGCAGGTTAAGCGAGTGGACCGAGCGGGTCGGAGCCACAACTTGGTCGTCCTCTAGCCCGGCTCGAATCCCGCCCGGTCTATACTTTCCCCACAGGGACCAACCCCCGGGGAGACCGCCGTGAACGTCGTCGAGCGCGCCAAGAACCTCATCCTCCAGCCCGCGGCCGAGTGGGACAAGATCGCGGGCGAGACGCACACCGTGCAGGGGCTGTACACGGGGTGGATCATGATCCTCGCGGCCATCGGCCCGATCGCCACCTTCATCGGCCACTCGATCGTGGGCGTGGGCGCCTTCGGCATCTCCTACCGCATGCCGATCGTGAGCGGGCTCGCGTTCATGATCGCGAGCTACGCGATCTCCCTCGCGATGGTCTACGTGTTCGCGCTCGTGATCGACGCGCTCGCGCCCTCGTTCGACGGCACGAAGGACTTCGCGCAGGCGTTCAAGGTGGCGGCGTTCGCGCCGGTCGCCTCGTGGCTCGCGGGCGTCTTCGGGATCCTCCCCGCGCTCGCGATCCTCTCGATCCTCGGGCTCTACAGCCTCTACCTGCTCTGGCTCGGCCTGCCGAAGCTCATGAACGTGCCGCCGGCCAAGGCGGCGCCGTACACGGTCGTCGTGATCGTGGTCGCGCTCGTGCTCACCCTCGTCATCGGCGCCCTCTCCGCCTTCATGGGCGTCGGGCGCCTGATGGGCTGAGCGGCCCTCAGCCGCCGGCCGGAACGATGATCGGCGTCGGCGGGCGCGGACGGGGCTTGCGCCGCCGGCCGTAGGGGGAGTGGCCCACCGGGCGGCGGGCGTCCACGTCGAGGAAGGCCGAGAGCTGCTCGAGCGCCTGCCGGTAGACGTCGCGCTTGAAGTCGATGACGGTCTCGAGCGGCACCCAGTAGTCGTGCCAGCGCCAGGCGTCGAACTCCGGATGGCCGCTCGCGCGCAGGGACACGTCGCTGTCGCGGCCGACCAGCCGGAGCAGGAACCAGATCTGCTTCTGCCCCTTGTAGGTGCCGCGCCACTCGCGCTTCACCCAGTGGGTGGGCACGTGGTAGTGGAGCCAGTCCCGCGTGCGCCCGAGGATCTCGACGTGCGCGGACTTGAGGCCCGTTTCCTCCTCGAGCTCGCGGTACATCGCCTGCTCGGGGGTTTCCCCCTCCTTGATGCCGCCCTGGGGGAACTGCCAGGCGTGCTCCTTGATGCGCTTGCCCCAGAACACCTGGTTGCGCATGTTGACGAGCACGATGGCGACGTTCGGGCGATACCCATCCCGATCGATCATGGCAGTCACCATCCGAATCATTGAGTTGGGCCCATTTTTCCACAGTTTGCGAGCGCCCGCCACCGGATCATGGCTCGCCCCGGTGTAGAATGGCGCCCTGCAAGCCGATGATTTGATTCCGAAAACCGTTCCAGCACCCCCCGATCCGGAGAGTTCATGCGCGCCAGCCAGTTCTTCCTCGCCACCCTCAAGGAGGCTCCCCAGGAAGCCGAGCTTCCGAGCCACAAGCTCATGCTGAGGGCCGGCCTCATCCGGAAGCTCGGCAGCGGCCTGTATTCCTGGATGCCGCTGGGGATGCGGGTGCTGCACAAGGTGGAGCGGATCGTCCGGGAGGAAATGGACCGGGCCGGGGCGCTGGAGGTGATCATGCCGCCCATCCAGCCGGCCGAGCTGTGGCAGGAGACGGGCCGGTGGGAGCTCTACGGGCCGATGATGCTGCGGGTCAAGGACCGCGCCGAGCGCGAGTTCTGCTACGCGCCCACGGCCGAGGAAGTCATCACGGACATCGCGCGAAAGGAGCTGCGCAGCTACCGCCAGCTGCCCGTGAACTTCTACCAGATCCAGACCAAGTTCCGCGACGAGATCCGCCCGCGCTTCGGCGTCATGCGCGGGCGCGAGTTCCTGATGAAGGACGCCTACTCCTTCGACGCCGACGAGGCCGCCATGCTCCGGTCGTACCAGAAGATGTTCGACGCCTACGTCGCCATCTTCACGCGCCTGGGCCTCACCTTCCGTCCCGTCTCGGCCGACACCGGCGAGATCGGCGGCAGCGCCTCGCACGAGTTCCAGGTGCTGGCCGATTCCGGCGAGGACCAGATCGCCTATTCCGACGGATCGGACTACGCGGCCAACATCGAGAAGGCCGAGGCGCTCGCCCCGGCCTCGCCGCGCGCGGCTCCGGCCGAACCGATGAAGAAGGACCCCACGCCCGGCACCGCGACTTGCGAAGGCGTCGCGAAGCTCTGGAACCTGCCGCTCTCGCGCACGGTGAAGGCGATCCTGCTCACCTCCGGCGAGCGCGTGCACATGGTCCTCATCCGCGGCGACCACTCGGTCAACGAGATCAAGGTCGGCAAGGTGGCCGGCCTCAAGGGCTGGCGCTGGGCGACCGACGCCGAGATCCTCGCGGCGGCGGACGGGCCCGCGGGCTACCTCGGCCCCGTCGGCCTCGACCGGGCGAAGATCACCGTCGTCGCCGACCGCACGGTGGCCGCCATGAGCGACTTCGTCTGCGGCGCCAACGAGAAGGACTTCCACCTGCGCGGCGTGAACTGGGGCCGCGACTGCCCCGAGCCCGACCTCGTGGCCGACATCCGCAACGTGGTGGCGGGCGATCCCTCGCCCGACGGCAAGGGCACGCTCTCCATCGTGCGCGGCATCGAGGTGGGCCACGTCTTCGCGCTGGGCCGCAAGTACTCGGAAGCCATGGGCGCCACGTTCGCCGCGGAGGACGGCACGCAGAAGGCCTTCGAGATGGGCTGCTACGGCATCGGCGTCACGCGCATCGTGGGCGCCGCCATCGAGCAGAACCACGACGACAAGGGCATCATCTGGCCCGACCCGATGGCGCCCTTCACGGTGGCCATCATTCCCATGGGCGCGGGCAAGAGCGAGGCGGTGCGAGTCGCCGCCGAATCGCTTCACGACGAGCTCGCGGCCGCCGGCGTCGAGGTGCTCTACGACGACCGCGGCGAGCGACCCGGCGTGATGCTCGCGGACCAGGAGCTCATCGGCATCCCGCACCGCGTGGTGATCGGCGATCGCGGCCTCAAGGACGGCGTCGTCGAGTACCAGCACCGCCGCGATGCCGAGGCGACCCGCGTGCCGCTCGCCGAGGTGGCCGCTTTCGTGACGGCGAAGCTCGCCCGATGACCGACCGGCCCGGCGTGGCGGCGCTCGCGGCGGCGCAGGTGCACGAGACCGCGCGCCTTCGGCTGCGCCTGTTCGCCGAGCGCGACCTCGACGCGCTCGCGGCCATCTACGCCGACCCGCAGTCCATGCAGTACATCGGCGAGGGAAAGACGGTCTCCCGCTCCGACACCTGGCGCGCCATCGCCGCGATGCTCGGCCACTGGGCCCTGCGCGGCTATGGCATGTGGGCGATCGAGCTCAAGGCGACGGGCGAGACGATCGGCCGCGCGGGCTTCATCGATTCCGAGGGCTGGCCCGAGTTCGAGCTCGGCTGGCAGGTCGCGCGAGGGCACTGGGGACACGGCTACGCGCCCGAGGCCGCCGGCTTCGCGCTCGACTACGCGCGCACGCGCCTCGCCCGCCGCCGGGTCGCGAGCCTCATCCGGCCGCCCAACGCGCCCTCGATCCGCGTCGCCGAGAAGATCGGCATGCGGCCCGACGGCCGGATCGAGCTGCTGGGCGGGCCGGTGCTGCGCTATGCGGCGGGCGATCCTTAGCCTCCTCGCGGCGGCCGCGCTCTCGCCGGGCCTCGCGGCCGCGGGCGCGCAGCAGTACGAGCAGCTTTCGGCCTCCGTCCGCGCGAGCCTCTCGAAGGCCGTCTCCGACCCCAGCCTGCAGGCGCCGATCGACGCCTCGGGCGACGCGTGGGTGAAGTCCGTGCTGCCGCGCGCGAGCGCGCGCATGAACGACGCGCCGGCCGCGCGCGAGCTGCTCGGCCTCGTCCACTACGAGGCCCTTCGCGCCGGGCTCGAGCCGCGGCTCGTGATCGCGATCATCGACGTGGAGAGCGCGTTCCGGAAATACGCGGTGTCGGCGGCGGGCGCCCGCGGCTTCATGCAGGTGATGCCGTTCTGGGTGAAGGAGATCGGCGCGCCCGGGCAGAACCTCTTCCATCCGCGCACGAACCTGCGCTACGGCTGCGTGATCCTGCGCCACTACCTCGAGATCGAGGGCGGCAACCTGTACAACGCGCTCGCGCGGTACAACGGCAGCCTGGGCAAGGCGGGCTACCCGGAGCGCGTGCTGGACGTGATGCGCACGCGCTGGAGCGGGCCCTCCTAGGACGGGCGTTCAGGACTTCGGCGCGGTATCGACCAGGATCTGCTCGAGACTCTTCCTCGTGACGGTGCCCAGTCGGTCGTAGACGCGCTTGCCGGCCGGATCGAACACGAGCGTCGTGGGCAGGCCCTTCACCTTGCCGAACTGCTTCTCCACCTTGTCGTCGCCCAGCACGAGCGGATAGGCGTGGCCCACCTTCTTCGCGAACTCGATCGTCTTCGCCTCGCCCTCGACGTCGAGCGCGATGCCCAGCACCACGGCCCGGGCGGCGTTCGCCTCCCGGAACTGCGCGATCTCCGGGATCTCCTTGATGCAAGGCGCGCACCATGTCGCCCAGAAATTCACGATCACCCACCGGCCCTTGTAGTCGGCGATCCGGTGGCGCTTGCCGTCGGTGTCGGTGACGTCGAAGGCGAAGGCGGCGGGCGCGGCCAGGACGAGCGCCAAAGCTACAACGGCAGTGCGGCGGCGAATTCCATCGGTTCTCAAACGCATCGGGGTCGTCTATCCTTCGTCGAGGGAGGGCACCCCCCGGCGGGGAATGTCCGGAGGGCTAAAAACCCTTACAAAACAAAGCTTAACACACCATGGCTCTCGATATCTCGGTGCCGGTCGAACGGCTGGCGCCGCCCAAGGACCTCGAAGTCCGCCCGAAGCAGGCGCGAGCGTGGATCGAAGCGTTGCCGCTCAGCCAGAGCGCCGTCGCCGCGCGGACGATCGCCACGCACCTGGCGACGTTCAACCGCTCGAAGATCGACTTCGACGATCGCCTGCAGCTCACCGAGATCTACCGCCCGGTCGCGCACACGCTCCTCGACGAACTGGACGCGATCTACGGGCGCTCGCTGCTGCCGCTGCCCCCGAAGGCCCGCGAGGCGCTCGCGCTCGCCCGCGAACTGGCCACCGGCCTCGCCGACGCGTACAAGATCCTGCTCGTCGAGAAATCGGGGAAGCTGCTCGCGTTCGGCGCGAAGAAGCAGATCCCCCAGTTCGCCTTCGGCGCGATGGAGCACCTCGTCGCGCACATGCGCACGAGCTACCGCTCCTACACGCCGATCGCCGAGGGCCTCTGGCGCGAGATCCACGCGCTCTACCTGCACGCCGAGCGCGAGGGCTTCCTCCTGGAGCCCGCCGATGCCGGGCGGAAGATGGCCGTCTTCGACCTGTATGCGGAGACGCTGCTCGTCTCGCTGACGGATCCGTACCGCCTCCTGCCCGGCGACGTCGACCGGGTCACGCAGACGATCCGAGGCTACCCGCGCCTGGTGACGCTGGGCCAGGCGCGCCCGTCGACCTCGCCCTCGGGGCACTTCCTCGTGCCCTGCGACACCGACAAGCCGCCCAAGCCGCTGCTGTCGGCGAACGACGATCCGGGCGGGCCGCACTGGCGCCTGTTCGACGCCAACCCGATCGTCGACCGCATCCGCCAGCTCGGGCAGGCGGTGACGGCCGGGCAGGTGTCCGCGGCCACCAGCAAGTCGGTCGGCCCGGAGATGCTGGTGCTCTTCGGCAAGCTCGTGGCGCTCTGGGGCGATCCGCCCAAGCGCAGCGCCCGCCGCGACCCGATGGACACGAGCGTCGCCATCTGCGCGGGCCTGAGGGCCATCACGCACTTCCTGAGCGTCGACGTGTACTCCGAGGAACGCAAGGAAGCGCAGAAGATCGCGCAGGGCATCACGATCCCGCTCATCTCCGTGCCGGACGACGAGGTCTCCCGCGGCATGAACGTGAACGAGTGGGAGGTGGTGAACCAGAGCGCCGGCGGCCTCAAGGTGCGCCGCTCCGGAAGCCTCGCGCAGGGGGTCACGGTCGGCGAGGTGATCGGCATCCGCTCCATGGGGAAGGCGGCGTGGACCATCGGCGTCGTGCGCTGGCTCACGAGCCTCGACGAGGGCGGGATGGAGTTCGGCATCCAGTTCCTCGCGCCCGCGGCGCACCTGGTGGCGCTGCAGCCCACGATCGCCTCCATCGGCCAGGTGCGCGCGGGGCTGCTGCTCGCCGAGGACAACGACTTCGCGGCGGCGGACATGGTGCTCGCGCTGCCGTCGACCTACAGCGACCTGCGCGAGTACGAGATCGAGGACAACGGCCTCGTCTCGCGCGTGCGCGCCACCTCGCTCATCGAGAGGACCGGGCGCTTCGAGCTCTTCCACATCGCGCCGAGCTGAGTCGCTAGCGCGGCGTCTCCGGCAGCGCGAGGGCCCAGCCCGCATCCGAGCGCACCACCACGCCTTCGCGCTCGAGCCGCGCGAGCGACTCGTCCACGACCGCGGGCGAGAGGGCGGCGGCCTTCACGAGCTCGTCCCGCGAGAGCGGCCCGCCGCCGGCCAGCACCAGCGCCCGGCCCGTCTCGAGCGCCGCGCGCAGGCTCGCCTCCAGCCCGGCCTGCCGGCGCCAGCTGCCGCCCGACCAGTAGGCGAGCGAGGCGGTGAACTCCGCGCCGAAGAGCACGACGAGCCAGGAGAGGTACACCCACAGCAGGAAGATCGGGATCGCGGCGAACGCCCCGTAGACGAGGCTGTAGGTGGGCACCAGGCGCACGTACTCGGCGAAGACCGACTTCATGGCCTCGAAGGCGACGGCCGCGAGGATGCCGCCCAGCGCCGCGTGACGCCAGGGCACCGGCCGGTTCGGGAAGAACCGGTAGATGAGGAAGAAGGCCGTCGCGCTCACCGAGACCGGCACGATCCGCAGCACCGCCTGCTCCACGGAGCGCGAGACGTTCACCTGGTCGAGCGAGATCGCGACGAGCCACGAGGTCGCCCAGAGCGAGGCGCCCATGAGCACCGGGCCCGCGGCGAGGAGCGCCGAGTAGCCGATCGCCGATCGCCAGAGCGCGCGGTGGTTGCGCACCCGCCAGATGGCGTTGAGGGCCTTGTCGATGGTGAAGAGCATCGCGAGCGCCATCAGGAAGAGCCCCACCAGCGCGATGGTGCCCAGGCGCGCGGCGTTGCCCGCGAACTGCTGCATGTAGACCGTGATGATCTTGCCCGCGATGTCGGGCACGAGGTTCAGCAGCAGGAAGATCTTGATCTGCACCATCACGTCCTCGAAGAAGGGCAGCGAGGACAGGAGCGCGACCACGATCGTGAAGAGCGGCACCAGCGACAGCAGCGTGGTGTAGGTGAGGCTGCCGGCGACCTGCGGGCAGCGGTCCTCGCCCCAGCGCCGGGAGACGAAGGCGAGGAACCCGAGGAAGTCGCGAAGGATCTGGAGGAGGCGTTTCAAGCGGCGGGTATCATAGCATCGCCCTCGACGTCCCCTTCCCCGCCATGGCCGACATCCTCGTCCTCTACTACAGCGCCCGCGGCTCCGTGCGCCAGCTCGCCGATTCGGTCGCGCGCGGCGTCGAGTCGGTGCCCGGCCTGCGCGCGCGCGTGCACACGGAGCTTGCCTCGAGCTACTTCGAGCTGGGCAACA
>CAZPLW010000024.1:0-28229 GCA_964587315.1 uncultured Lysobacter sp. | reverse complement strand
ATCGCCTACGTGGGCTTCGCGCCCGCGCGGCCGGACCAGGAGCGCATCAAGGGCCTCACCGACAGCCTCGCGGCCCACGGGCTCAAGCCCACGCGCTTCGAGGCGCAGGGGCCGACGCTCGCCGAGGGCGAGCGCGTGTGCTCCACGGTGCTGCTGGGCAAGGGCAAGCCCGACGCGGTGGTCTGCTACAACGACCTGGTGGCCATCGGCTTCATGGGCGTCGCGACCACGCTCGGCATCCGGATTCCCGAGGACATCTCCGTCGTCGGCATCGACAACATTCCCTTCGGCCGCTTCACGAGCCCCGCGCTCACGACGGTGGATACGCAAAGCGAGAAGCTGGGCGAGGAGGGGATGCGGCTGCTGCTGCGCCTCATCGCCGGCGAGGATCCGCCGGCGCCCGGCCACACGCGGATCGAGCCGCGCCTGGTGCTGCGCGATTCCACGCGCGCCCGCGCCGTGGAGGCGCCGCCGCGCGCCGCCGCCAAGGCCCGCAGCCGCTGAGCGCGGCCGGTGCGATCGGGAAACAAGTTTCCCGAAACCAGTAAACGTTTTTCGCTCGGCACCGACGCGTGTTTTCGCTCATGCCGTGCATTGACAGCCCGAAATCGCCTCGCTAAAGTGGGAAAACGCTTTCCTTCCTGATCGCCGGATTTGGAGAAGTCCGTCGATGCCGTCGGGGAGGGGAAACGGTTTACCGCCCTGGACCGAACAAGCGCATCCCGCGGGCACACGCGGAAGGCGCGAGAGACGAGGAGAAGCCCGTGAGGAAGACGCACCCGTTCGCGCTCACGCCCATCGCGCTCGCCGTGATGGCGCTTTCGCAGCCCGCCTTTGCCCAGCAGGCGCCCGAGCCCGACCAGAAGAAGCCTGACGAGAAGACGGTTGTCGCGCAGGCCGCGCCGGCCGAGGCGCCCAAACCCGCCGCCAAGCAGCCCGAGGCCATCGAGAAGTTCACCGTCACGGGTTTCAAGGCCTCCGTCGAGAGCGCCCTCGCCGCCAAGCGCGACGACAACGGCATCGTCGACGTGATCAAGGCCGAGGACGTCGCCAAGTTCCCGGACACGAACCTCGCCGAGGCGCTGCAGCGCGTGCCGGGCGTGGTGATCGACCGCGACGCGGGCGAGGGCCGGCAGATCACCGTGCGGGGCCTGGGCGGCGACTTCGTGCGCGTGCGCATCAACGGCATCGAGGCGCTCGCGACCACGGGCGGCACGGACAGCTCCGGCGGCGCGAACCGCGGCCGCGCCTTCGACTTCAACGTCTTCCCCGCCGAGCTCTTCAACACCCTCACGGTGCGCAAGAGCTCCTCGGCCGACGTGGAGGAAGGCTCCCTCGGCGCGACCATCGACCTGCAGACCTCCCGCCCCTTCGACTTCCCCGGCTTCGTCGCGACGGCCTCGGCCGAGGGCCGCTACAACGACCTCGCCAAGAAGTCCGACCCGCGCGTGGGCTTCCTCGTCTCGGACCGCTTCGCCGACGGCAAGATGGGGTTCCTGCTCTCCGGCGCCTACTCCAGCCGCAACCTCTACGAGGAAGGCTTCAGCACGGTGCGCTGGGACAACGGCGCGTCCTCCGGCGGCTGGTGCGCGCCGCAGGGCGTGACGGCGAACCCGTCCAACTCCACGGCCACCACCTGCGGCCCGGCCGCGCAGGGCGTGCCGCGCCTGCCGGGCTCGGCCGTCGCCACCTCCGCCTACGCCACGGCGAGCGACCCCAACAATTTCCACCCGCGCCTGCCGCGCTACGGCCGGCTCACGCACGACCAGGAGCGCACCGGCTTCACCAGCAGCTTCCAGTGGAAGCCGATGCCCACGACGGTCGTCACCGCCGACTACCTCTACTCCAAGATCGACGCGACGCGGCAGGAGGACTTCCTCGAGGCCATCTCCTTCAGCCGCACGGCCGCGCAGGGCGGCAAGCCCCAGACGAGCGTGATCGACACGGCCTACGCCCCGAACGGCGCGCTCCTCTACGGCCTGTACAACGGCGTCGACATCCGCGCCGAGTCGCGCTACGACAAGCTCTCCACCACCTTCAAGCAGCCGAGCCTCACCGTCGAGCACGAGATCAACGACGCCCTGAAGCTGCACCTCAAGATCGGCCGGGCCGACTCGAAGTTCGACAACCCCGTGCAGACCACGACGACGCTGGACGCGCTCAACGTGAACGGCTACGGGATCGACTTCCGCGACAACGACCGCCTGCCGCGCATCACCTACCCGTTCGACGTGACGCGGCCCAACCCGCTCACCATCGTGGGCGTGCCGCGCGTGGCGAGCGGCACGCAGCCCGCCACGATCCCGAACACCACCTCGAGCGAGATCCGCATCCGCCCGCAGGGCGCGAGCAACACGCTCGACGTGGGCCGCATCGACCTCGCGTGGGAGGCGACGCCGCTCTTCACCGCCCGGGGCGGCATCGACTACAAGAAGTACCAGTTCGACACGTTCGAGTTCCGCCGCGTGAACCAGAACGACACGATCTTCGCGCCGAACGCGGGCACCGACATCAACAGCCTGGTCTCGACGCTCTCGAACTTCGGCCGCGGCTTCTCGCTGCCCTCGGGCGTGCCCACCTCGTGGGTGATCCCGAACCTGGGCGCCATCGCCGACACGTACAACATCTACTGCAACTGCCTCCAGTCCGGGCCCGTCGGCGGCCCCGGCGACTTCACGCTCACCTCGACCACCAACGGCAACGCGCGCGGCAACAACCGCAAGGTGACGGAGACGGACCGCGGCTGGTTCGTGATGGGCGACTTCCGCGGCAACCTCTTCGAGCTGCCCGTGCGCGGCAACGCGGGCGTGCGCTACGTGGAGACCAAGCAGGTCGCCACGGGCTACCAGGCCACGAGCGGCGGCACGGAGGTCACGGTCGAGCAGACGTACCACGACTGGCTGCCCTCCGGGAACATCACCTTCAACCTGGCGCAGGACGTGCTGCTGCGCTTCGCCGCCGCGAAGGTGATGGCCCGCCCGCAGCTGGGCAACCTGAACCCCGGCGGGACGATCAGCACCACGGGCAACCTCGCCATCACGGTGGGCAACCCGCTCCTGCAGCCGTTCCGCGCGACGACCTTCGACTCGAGCTTCGAGTGGTACTTCGACCGCAACTCGCTCTTCGGCGTGGGCCTATTCCGCAAGGACATCGGCACGTACATCCAGACGCTGCGCACCAACGTGCCCTACAACCAGACGGGCCTGCCGATCTCGCTGCTGCCGCCGAACTTCACCGGCACCGAGGTCTTCCAGGTCACCACGCCCGTCAACACGCCCGGCGGCAAGCTCTCGGGCGTGGAGCTCAACTACCAGCAGCAGTTCAACTTCCTGCCCGGCATCTGGAAGAACTTCGGCACGCTGCTCAACTACACGTACGTGAAGTCCAAGATCGAGTACCTGGTCTCGCCCACCTCGACCACGACGATCACCGACGACCTCCTGAACCTCTCCCCGCGCACCTGGAACGCGACGCTCTACTTCGACGACGGGCGCTTCAGCGCGCGCGTGTCGGCGGCGTACCGGCAGGAGTTCCTCACGCGCGTGCCGGGGCAGAACAACAACGACGTGGAAGGCAAGAACAGCTCGACCAACGTGGACGCCTCGATCTCCTACAAGCTCAACAAGAACGTGGATCTCGTGCTCGAGGGCGTCAACCTCACCAACGAACCGGTGGACCAGTTCATCTCGCGCGACCGCAACAGCGCGGTGGTCTACCACGTGACCGGGCGCGAGTACATGGCGGGCGTCCGCGTCCGCTTCTAGGCCGACGTTCCCCGTGGGTGTTGCCGGGGGAGCCTCGCTCCCCCGCCTTTTTTGGGCGGCCCTCCTCCTCGCGCTGCCCGTGGCCGGGGCGGTCGCGGCGCCCGGTGAGGTCCGCCGCGTGGTGCTGGTGGGCGATTCCACGATGGCGACCCGCACGGGCTACGGCCCGGCCTTCTGCGCGCTCTTCACGCCGGAGCTCGACTGCGTGAACCTCGCCCGCGGCGGCCGCAGCACGAAGAGCTTTCGCGAGGACGGCTCGTGGGAGAAGGTGCGCGCGCTCCTGGCCGATGGCGAGGCGGCGAGGCGCACGTGGGTCCTGGTGCAGTTCGGCCACAACGACCAGCCCGGCAAGCCCGGGCGTTCCACGGACCTCGAGCGCGAATACCCCGAAAACCTCGCCCGCTACGTCGACGAGATCCGCGCCGCGGGCGCGCAGGCGGTGCTCGTGACGCCGCTCTCGCGCCGCAAGTTCAAGGGCCGCGCGCTCGAGGACGACCTCCTCCCGTGGGCGGAGTCGATGGCCCGCGTGGCCCGGGCGAAGGACGTGCCCCTCGCCGACCTGCATGCCGCCAGCGTCCG
Organism: uncultured Lysobacter sp.; assembly: GCA_964587315.1. Taxonomy (GTDB): domain Bacteria; phylum Pseudomonadota; class Gammaproteobacteria; order Burkholderiales; family Usitatibacteraceae; genus FEB-7. The sequence continues at coordinate 23,886 of CAZPLW010000024.1, read as the reverse complement.
CGAGCTGGAGCGCATGGGCCCCGAGGAGGCCGACACGCTCGCCATGCCGCCGCCGGATTTCGATCGCACGCACGTGGGCGCCAAGGGCGGCGCGTTCTTCGCGCGCCTCATGGCGAGGGAGCTGGTCGGGGCCGTGCCCGGGTTCGTCCCTCGTCTCGCCACGCGCCCGCAACTGGACGATCGAGGCGCCGCGCAATTCTCCGTGAGCGAAGTCCTCGGCTCCTGGGACCCGCAGGCCGACGCGCTCGCGAAGGGCGCCTTGCCGCCAGCCGATTTCATCGTGGAGGCCGGGCAGTCATTGCAGGTCGCCGTGGACGCGGCCGTGGCGAAGGGCGAGGCCGGACGGACGGGCGGGCGCATCCACATCCTCGTGCGCCCGGGCACCTACGCCGGGCCGGTCTACGTTCCCGAGACGGCGGTGCCCATCACCCTCGCGGGCGACGGTCGCGAGGCGGGCGAGGTGCGCATCGTTGCGAACGTCGACGCCGGCATGGCGGGGGCGAAGCATCATGAGCTCTTCGGCGCGCGCTTCGCGAAATCGGGTCCGCGGGTGCTGGCCATGGCGGCGTCGGTTCGCGAGCGCGAGCGCATCGGCACCTCGGGCTCGGCGGTCCTGTGGGTGAAGGGCGACGGCTTCCAGGCGCGCAACCTAACTGTCGAGAACGCCTACAACCGCGGTGCGACAAGCGGTCCGCAGGCGATGCAGGCGGTCGCGCTCTACGCCGATGGCGCCGACCGGGTGCACCTGGAGCGCGTGCGCCTCCTCGGCCTGCAGGACACGCTCTACCTGCGCGCGCCCTCGCCGGGCAAGGCATCGCGCGCCTACGTGAACGAGTCCCTCATCGAGGGCGACGTCGACTTCATCTTCGGCGACGCCACGGCCTTCTTCCGGCGAACGGAGGTCCGCACGCTCGGCACGCGCGACTTCTCCTACGCCCTCGCGCCCAGCACCCACGTGAAGGCCCGCCATGGTTTCGTGTTCGACGAGTGCCGCTTCACGCACGACGGCACCGAGCGGGCGAAGGCCGGCCGCTACCATCTCGCGCGCCAGTGGTTTCGCGGCCAGCGCTGCACGCCCTACGAGCCTTTCCCGCCCATTCCCGGCTACGCCTGCCGGCTGGGCGCGGCGGACGCGTTCGACGGCACGGCGGGCACGATATCGCCCGAGCCGCTCGCGGCCGTCGGCAAGGCGGTGATCCTGCGCTCGCGGATCGGCTCCCACATCGACCGCCTGGCGCCCTGGACGGACTGGAACGCGCCCGGCACCCGCCAATGGCGTCCGGTGCAATACCATGCGAGCCGGTGGCGATCGAATCTCGAGGTGGCCGGCATCGACTGGGCGAAGGACCTGGGGATCGCCCCGGCCGACGTGCCCGATACGCCCTTCCTCGCCGAGTACCGCAACACGCAGGATTGATTCCCCGGAACCCCACGCAGGAGAGAACCGAATGCGAAGCCCCGCCGCCCTCATCGTCGCCGCCATCCTCGCCTGCGCCGCGCCCGTCGCCGCCTTCGCGCAGCAGCCCGCCTTTCCCGGCGCCGTCGGCTGGGCCGCGAAGACGCCCGGTGGCCGTGGCGGGAAGATCCTCCGCGTCACCAACCTCAACGCGGACGGCCCGGGCTCCTTCAAGGCGGCGGTGACGGCCAAGGGCCCGCGCATCGTCGTGTTCGAGGTGGGCGGGCTCATCGACTTCGGCCGCGCGGAGCTCAAGATCACCGAGCCGTTCCTCACCATCGCGGGCCAGACGGCGCCCTCGCCGGGCATCACGATCATCCGCGGGGGTCTCGACGTACGCGCCCACGACGTGGTCATCCGGCACATCCGCGTGCGCACGGGCGTGGACGGGCAGGCGAAGCTCTCGGGCTGGGAAGCCGATGCGTTTTCGACCGCCGGCGCCGCGTACAACGTCATCGTCGACCACTGCACCTTCTCGTGGGCCATCGACGAGAACATGTCCGCCTCGGGCCCGCGCTTCAACGGCGCGACCCCCGACGAATGGCGCAGGAACACGAGCCACGACATCACCTTCTCGTACAACCTCGCGGCCGAGGGGCTGGCCGAGGCGAGCCACCCGAAGGGCGAGCATTCCAAGGGCTCGCTGGTGCACGACAACGTGACCGGCATCCTCTTCTACCGCAACGTGTTCGCGCACAACGTGGAGAGGAGCCCCCTCTTCAAGGGCGGCGTGCGCGGTTCCATCGTGAACAACCTCATCTACAACCCGCAGCGGCGCGCGGTGCACTACAACCTGATGGCCCTCGAGTGGGGCAACAGGCCCTACGAGCTGGGCCAGATGAGCGCGGTGGGCAACGTGTACCGCGGCGGGCCCAACACGTTGCCCCGGCTGCCGTTCCTCATGCTGGGCGGTGACGGCGACCTCGAGTACTACGGCAGGGACAACATCGCCGTCGACCAGCATGGCGAGCCGCTGCCGATGTTCGGCCGCTACGGGCACACGAAGGCGAAGTTGATCGAGCGGGACCAGCCCGTCGCCTGGCCCGAGGGGATCGAGGTGATGCCCGCGCAGCAGGTGGAGACGCACGTGCTCGCGCAGGCGGGCGCTCGTCCCTGGGACCGCGACGAGCACGACGTCCGCGTGCTCTATTTCGTGGCCGAGGGGCGCGGCGAGATCCTCGACGACGAGAAGCAGGTGGGCGGCTTCCCGAAGCAGGCGATGACGCGGGCGGCCTTCGTGCCCGAGGAATGGAACCTCGACACGATGGAGCCGCGCTCGGGCGTCTATCCGGGGCAGAAGCCGAAGAAGTAGCGCGAAAACCGGGGACGGTGCCCGATTTTTTGCGGGAAGGCTTTGGAACCGCAGATGAACGCAGATGAACGCAGATGGCTTGTGATGGTCTGGTTATCGTCGTTCTGATGGGTAGTCAACCAGTTTCACCAGCAGGCACGGCGCACTCCAAACAATCACAAATCATCTGCGTTCATCTGCGTTCATCTGCGGTTCCAAAGCCTTTCTCTCCCCCTGACCGCCATCGCCCCGGATAACCGGGACAGGTAGAATTCGGGATCCATGCGTTTCGCCCGCTTCCTTCGCATCCTCTCCACGGTCGGCAGGCACGGTCTCGACGAGTTCCTGGTCGGGCCGGGCAGCGGGCTCGCGCGCGCCGGTTTCCGGGTCGCCTTCTTCTGGGCGGACCGCTCGGGCCCGCGCGGCGAACGCCTTCGCCTCGCGCTGCAGGACCTGGGTCCCATCTTCGTCAAGTTCGGGCAGCTCCTCTCGATCCGGCCGGACCTCGTGCCGACGGACATCACCGAGGAGCTCTCCAAGCTGCAGGACCAGGTCGAGCCGTTTTCGACCGAGGACGTGGTGCAGACGCTTCACCGCAGCTACGGCAAGCCGCACACGGAGGTCTTCAGGACGTTCGACCTGACGCCCGTGGCGAGCGCGTCGGTGGCGCAGGTGCACTTCGCCACGCTGCCGGACGATCGAGAGGTGGCGGTGAAGATCGTGCGCCCGGGCATCGGCGAGACGATCACGAAGGACGTGTCGCTGCTGCGCGTGCTGGCGGGCCTCGTCGAGCGCTGGTTCCCCGAGGGCGAGCGCCTGCGCCCGCGCGAGGTGGTCGGGGAATTCGAGAAGACCATCCACGACGAGCTGGACCTCGTCCGCGAGGCGGCCAGCATGAGCGCGGTGCGCCGCAACTTCGCGGGCAGCCCCATCCTCTACGTGCCCGAGCCGCACTGGGACTGGTGCACGCGCGAGGTGATGGTGATGGAGCGCATCCACGCCATCCCCGTGAACGACCTGGACGCCATCCGCGCGGCGGGCATCGACATCCCGACCCTCGGCAGGAACGGCGTGGAGGTCTTCTTCACGCAGGTGTTCCGCGACGGCTTCTTCCACGCCGACATGCACCCGGGCAACATCTTCGTCGCGTACGACGGCCGCTACTGCGGCATCGACTACGGGATCATGGGCACGCTGTCGGACGCGGACAAGAACTACCTGGCGCTCAATTTCATCGCCTTCTTTCGCCGCGACTACCGCGCCGTCGCGCAGGCGCACCTGGACGCCGGCTGGATTCCGCCCGACACGCGCGTCGACGATTTCGAGGGCGCCATCCGGGCGGTGTGCGAGCCCATCTTCGACAAGCCGCTGCGCGAGATCTATTTCGGCCGCGTGCTGATGCGCCTGTTCGAGGTCTCCCGGCGCTACAGCATGGAAGTGCAGCCGCAGCTGGTCCTGCTCTACAAGACGCTGCTGCAGGTGGAGGGGCTGGGCCGGCACCTCGACCCGGACCTGGACCTGCGCCGCACCGCGCAGCCCATCCTGGAGCGGTGGATGAACGAGCAGATCGGTCCGCGCGGCCTGTGGAAGCAGATCCGGCACGAGGCGCCGATGTGGGCGAGGACGCTGCCGCAGATCCCGCGCCTCATCCACAAGGTGCTGAACGACGATGCGCCGGGCCGCCTCGAAGGGGCCATCCGGCAGCTCGAGCGGGCGCAGCAACGGCAGTCGAGGATCCTGCTCGTCATCGCCGTCGTCCTCGCGGCCATGGCGCTCGGCGCCGCCCTCCGCTTCTGAAGGGGACGCACGCCTTCACTGGGTCTGAAGGGGACGGAGGGATTTTCGCGACAGCTTGTTGCGGAAAAGCCTCCGTCCCCTTCACCGGTGGCGAAGGCGTGCGTCCCCTTCAGTGGCAATGAAGGCGTGCGTCCCCTTCAAAGGGGCCCCTTCAAAGGGGGAATGCGGAATATTCGGCACTTTCCACCGGGAAAACCGCGCGTGACGCCGCCCGCATGGCGCGGCACACTGGCTTCGCGTCCCGGCAGCGAGTCCTTCCAGGTGGGCCCGGCAGTCCGGCGGCGCGTGTGGTGGCAGGGAGGTACGTGCGGGGACGTGTCGGGGGACACGTCCCCGTTTTTTCGTCCGCGCGGGCGAACGGCCTACTTGTAGAAGGCCTCCACCTTGCCCCGCAGCTTGATCAGCAGCGGATTGCCGCGGCGATCGACCGTCTTGCCGTGCGGCACCTTGATCCAGCCCTCGCTGATGCAGTACTCCTCCACGTCCGTGCGCTCGTTGTCGTTCAGGCGGATCCCGATGTCGTGCTCCAGGATGGCGGCCACGTGATGCGGGCTGTGCGGGTCCACGGCGAGGCGGTCGGGAAGGGGCGGGCGTTCGGTGGTGTCGGTCATGGGTTGCCTTGGGTTCTCGAAACGCGCCCATCTTAGCAATCTCCTACGGGCGCAGCTTCTGCGTGAACGCCGCCGGGTCCGCGCGCATCTGGCGGATGGCCCGCTCCAGCGAAGGCGCCGCGACGAAAGCGTCGAACGCGCGCTCGCGCTGCGTGTCGCCCTTCGCGAACCGAGCCCGCCACTCGCCCAGGTCGATGGCCTTCTTCGCCTCGGCGGGCGGCAGGTCGGTGGCGGCGGCCTTCCTCGCCTCGTCCCGGATGAAGGCGAGGAGGCCCTGCACCTGCCGCAGGTAGTCGCGGTTCCTCTGCGGCGCGCCGTGTGCCAGGAACAGCGTGTCGGCCGGGAGCGCGTCCAGCTTCGCGAGCGTGTCCGGCCATTGCGCGTGGTACGAGCCGAACATGAAGGGCACGGGCCAGACGAGCAGGTCGCCCGTGGCCACGATGCGCTCCTTCGGCAGGAAGACGACCGCGTCGCCGCGCGTGTTGCCCAGGCCCAGCCACAGGATCTCGATCGTCCGCTCGCCCCGCCGCAGCACGAGCCGGTCGCGGAAGGTGAGCGTCGGCGGGACCTTCTGCACGGCCTTCAGGTCCGGCAGCACCGCGCGGTACATCGCGACCACGTCCGCGAGCCGCTGGCGGCGTTCGGGCGAGAGGGGCTTGCCGTCGCCGTCCACGCCGCTCTCCACGTACTTCGCGTACGTCTCGGTCGTGCGCTCGTTGGCCTGCAGGCTGGCTTCCTGCCCGGCGAAGACCTGCTCGAGGATGTCCGTGCGCGTGTCCTCGTGCGAGACGATCTGCGCGCCGGGCCAGCGCTCGCGGAAGACGCCATTGCCGCCCACGTGGTCGTTGTGCCAGTGCGTGTTGACGACGAAGCGCACCGGCTTCGCGGTGAGCTTCGCGAGCTCGTCCGCCATGATCCGCGCGCTCGAGGGCAGCAGGCCGGAGTCGACCACCACCACGTCCTCCTCGTTCACGATGAAGAGCGCGTTGCCCTCGATCGGGTCGGCGAGCGGGTCGCGCCACACGAAGCCGTGCACGCCGTCGGCCAGCGTGACGACATCCCAGGCCTTGGGCTTGTACTCGGCGGCGGCGGCCAGCACGAGGGCGGCGAAGGCGAACGCGGCGAGTTGGTGCAGGGTGCGCATGGCGGCCCTCCGGTCGGATGGATGCCGCCGTGATAGCACGGGGAGGGCCGGCGATCGGTCACCGAGTGTTGCGAGGCCTTCGCGAAGGCGCTAGCGCAGGAGCGATTCGAGAATGTCGCGCTTCTCGAGGCAGCGCGGATCGTCCCAGCACGTGCGGTAGGTGAGGTCCGGCTGGCCGTCCTTCGTGATGCGGATCATCCACGGGCGCTTGAGCACCTGCGTGTGCACGTAGCTCGCGAAGGACTCGGCGAAGTCGTCGCCAAAGTGGGTCGCGCCGTAGAGCGTCGGGTAGTTCGTCGCGTCCAGCGCCTTGTAGGCCGGCGTCATCTGGTTCGCCTCGAGCTTGGCGCCCAGGTAATAGACGACGGACTTGCGCAGCGCGAACGACTCGTCGTACTTCGACGCGTACGCGTTCTTCTGCCGGTCCAGCCTCCACGAGAGGTCGAAGAAGGGCCACTTCCCGTCCGCCGGCAGGTCCTTGGGCGAGACGTCCCACATCGGGTGGAGGTCGCGCGTGGCCGCCACCACGTGCCCGAACTCGTGCAGCAGGATGTAACGGATGGCGCCGCGGCGATTGTCGTTCGCCGCGTCCTCGATCGTCGCTTCCAGCTTCCACCCGTTGCCGGGCTTGAAGGGCGTGTTCTCCTTCCAGGTCGCCCAGCCGTTGGCGCGGTGGAATTCCAGCACCTTCGCGTCCAGCACGATGTAAGCCGCCGAGGGCTTCGCGCCGGGCTTGTCGCGCACGGCGTCGGTGAAGCCGGTGCCGCCCAGATTCTCGACGAAGTAGACGCCGGCGAAGGTCGGCCCCGCCACCTTGCGGATGACCGGCAGCAGGTCCGTGAGCGCGCCGCGGGCATCGGCCAGAAAGTCGGGGGAGAGCCTGGCGACGCGGGGCTTCTCGGAAAAGCCGTTCAAGGCATTGTCGATCTCGAGGTAATCCACCAGCTCCTGCGGCGCGGGGCCGATGCGCTCGCCGATAGGTTCCGCGAGCCGCTTCGCCCAGAAGTCGAGCGTGCGCACGGGGTTCTGCTTCGCCACCTTGAAGAGGCAGTCGCGGTCCTTCGCGGCGCAGGGCAACTTCGCGGAGGCCGGCCCTGCGGCGATCGCGACGACGGCCGCGAGGACAAAGGCGCCGGTCCTCATCGGTCGTCCAGTTCGAGCAGCACCGGCTGGTGGTCCGAGAGCTTCGTGTCCGTGTCCACCTGCACGCTTCGCACGCGCGGGGCGAGGTCCTCGCTCACGAAGATGAAGTCGCAGCAGAAGGGCCGCTTCGCGTAGCGCAGGTCGAAGAGGCAGAACGTGGGGTCGTGCGCCTTGCGGCCGTTCACGAGCGGCCACGCATCGACGTAGCCCGGGCCGCCGCAGGCGAGCGGCTGCCGGATCGCGTCGTACGACGGATTCTCGGGCGGGAAATTGAAGTCGGCGGTGAGGATGGCGGAGACGGTCTGCGCCGTGCGGTCGAAGGGGCTGCCCTCGTCGGTGGAGTGGCCGGGCACGAGCGCGCGGCCGCAGGCCTCGTCGTGCAGGTCGCGAAGGCGGTTCGCCTGCGCGGAGCGCATCACGTCCGAGTAGTACTCCAGGTGCGTGGTCGTCACGCGCACCGGGCCCAGGGCGCATTGCAGCGTCGCATCGATCGCCACGCGCGGCATCGATTCCTTGCCCGGGTCCGCGGGCCACGGCAGCGCGTGCCGGCGAACCGAGAGCACGGGCAGGCGCGTGAGGATGAGGTTGCCGAAGCGGCGGTGGCGGCCTTCGCCGGGCACCTCGACGCCGTAGCCGGGCAGCGCCGTGTAGCCGGGCAGCAGGGCGGCGAGCTGCGCGAACTGGTCCGCGTCGTCGTTGCCGGCGAGGCCGGGGAAATTGTCCGCGACCTCCTGCAGGTTGAGCACGTCGAAGTCGGCCATCGCGCGGGCATGGGCGACGATGCGCGCGAGGTCGACCTTGCCGTCCAGCCCGCGGCCCCATTGGATGTTCCAGGTGATGAGCTTCATCCGGGGATTGTCGCCGCCCCGCCCGGATTTCGCCAGAATCGCCCGGTAGGGTTCGCGTACCCCACCTTCCGGAGTCCGCCATGAAGCGCTTCGCCCCCACGCTCGCGATGATGCTCGCCGCCCTGCACGCCGAGGCGGCGCCCACGATCGCGGCGCCGCAGTGGGAGCGCCACTTCGCCTTCCAGGGCGTCACCGGCACGTTCGTCCTCTTCGAGCCCGCGGCCGACCGGACGCTCGCCTTCAACGAGGCCCGCGCGGCGGAGCGCTTCCTGCCCGCGTCCACGTTCAAGATCCCCCACGCGCTCATCGGCCTCGAGACGGGCGCGGTGGCCGACGAGCACGAGGTGTTCCGTTGGGACGGCAAGCCCAAGCGCTTCGACGCGTGGGAGCGCGACCACACGCTGCCCACCGCGATGCGCGACAGCGCGGTGTGGGTATTCCAGGCGATCGCGCGCCGAGTGGGCAAGCCCGCCATGGGCGAATGGCTCGACCGCCTCGACTACGGCAATCGCGACATGACGGGCGGAATCGACCTCTTCTGGCTGCAGGGCGGCCTTCGCATCAGCGCGCGGGAGCAGGTGGAGTTCCTGCGCAAGCTGGGCGAGGGGCGCCTCCCGGTGACGGCGCGCTCGCGGCGCATCGTGCGCGAAGCGATGCTCGCGGAACGCTGCGGCGACACGGTGATCCGCGGGAAGACCGGCACGGCGATGGTCGCAAAGGAGGGCATCGCGTGGTGGGTCGGCTGGGTGGAGCGCGGCGGCGAGCCGGTGGCCTACTTCGCGCTCAACTACCGCACCTTCGAGGAGACGCCACGAAGCGCGCGCTTCGAGATCGGCCACGCCATCCTGGAGGAGGCGGGCGTGATCCCGAAGGCGCGCGAGCGGTGCAAGGCCGCGTGAGGGGCCGTCAGAACGCGAGCCGGCGGATGCGCTTGGTGACCGGGATGTTGTTCACGTTGTAGTCCAGCGTCGCGAACCCTTCGCTGCCGGGCGCCTGGTCGAATTCGATCGAGGCGTTGCCGAGCGGCTGGATAGTGACCTGGCCCGGATTGAAGACGGGTTCGCTGAAGCCCAGGCCCGTGCTCGCGAAGAGCTTGCCTTCCCAGCGCGTCGCGCTCTTCCACTGGCCTTCCTGGAAGGTGAACCACATCGGCACGCCGTTCGCGCCGTAGACGAAGAGCTGGGCGAAGAGCACGTCCGTCGGCGATTGCTGGATGGACAGTCCCCACCCGGCTTCGGTGGGCGTGAGCCACGTGCCCGAGTAGTCGTTGAGCGGGCGCTTGGGCGGCGGGAAGATCGCGATCGTCGGCCGCGGCGTCACGTTGAAGGAGATCGTCGCGGCCGGGGGCGACTCGACGATATCGCCGAACGCCCGTTCCAGGACGACCCGGTAACTGCCGACGGGCAGCGTGCCCAGGCGCACGTCGATCACGCGAAGGGGGCCGGGGAGGAGGCAATTTCGCACGGCGGAAGTCACGACCAGCACGTCGTTGCTCTTTCGCACGCCGATCCCGTCGATGTCGTAGACGCAGGAGTCGACCGTCATCCTCAGGACGACCGGGTCGAAGGACTGCGGCTGGGCGGGGACGAGGGTGAATTGCTGCGCGGCGGCCGTCGCCGAAGCCACCAGGAAGGCCAGACCGGCGCCTAAGATGTTGATTTTCATGATAACTCCTCGGGGTGAAAGTGTGGGAAATTCTCCCACATCTATTCCTTCCTGTCGTTACCATTCGTTCCCCGAAATGCGCGTTTCGTCGCAGTCCTACCGGATTCCCGCCCGCATGAACGACTGCACGAACTGCCGCTGGAAGAGCAGGAACCCGACGAGGAGCGGCGCGCTCGTCATGAGCGTCGCCGCCGTGATGATGGACCAGTCGATGCCCTGGTCGCCCGACGAGAAGACCTGCAGGCCCACCGTCACGGGGCGCGAAGTGACGGAGTTGGTCACGATGAGCGGCCAGAGGAAGTTGTTCCAGTGATAGCTCACCGAGACCAGGCCGTAGGCGAGGTACACGGGCTTCGCGAGGGGCACGTAGACCTTGAGCAGGATCGCCACGGGCCCCGCGCCTTCCACGCGCGCGGCCTCGTCGAGCTCGCGCGGCACGGTCTTGAACGTCTGGCGCAACAGGAAGATGCCGAAGGCGCTCGCGACGTACGGCAGGCCGATGGCGGGGATCGAGTCGAGGATGCCCAGTCGCGACATCGTGCGGTAGTTCTCCACGATGAGCACGTCCGGCATGATCATGAGCTGCACGAGGACCAGGATGAACGCGATGTCCTTGCCCGGGAACTCGAAGCGCGCGAAGGCGTAGGCCGCCAGCGTGCCCAGCACGAGCTGCGCGGCCAGCACCATCGTGACGAGCGCGAAGCTGTTGGCGAAGTAGCGCGCGAAGGGCGCCGCGTCCCAGGCGCGCGCGAAGTTCTCCAGCGTGAGCGGCGCCGCGAGGACGAACTTCGCCGAGTACTCGGATGGGTGGAACGCCGTCCACACCGCGTAGGCGAGGGGCAGGATCCAGAGTATCCCCAGCAGCCACGCCGCGCCCGTCTCGAGCGCGCGCGGGAAGCCCGTGGGCTCGTACAGGCGGCTCACTGGTAGTGCACCTTGCGGTCGAGGAAGACGAACTGCCCGATGGCCGCGGCCCCGAGAATCGCGAGCAACACCACCGTGAGCGCCGCCGCGTACCCCGTGTCCCAGAAGCTGAAGCCCACCTGGTAGATGTGGAAGAGCAGGAGCGAGGTGGCGTTGTTGGGCCCGCCGCGGGTCATCACGACGATGTGGTCGACGAGCCGGAACGAGTTGATGACCGCGTTCACCAGCACGAAAAGCGTCGTGGGCATGAGCAGGGGCAGCACGATGCGGCGCAGGTAGTAGCCGCGCGGGGCCCCCTCGAGCGCCGCCGCTTCCGCCAGGGAGGGCGGGATCGACTGCAGCGCCGCGAGGTAGAAGATCATGAAGAAGCCGGCTTCCTTCCAGATCGCGACCACGACCATGCAGGCGAGGGCCGTGGACTCCGTGCCCAGCCAGTTGTGGGTGCCGAAGCCGAGCGCCGTCGTGAGCTTCTCGAGCAGGCCGTACTGGGGCGTGTAGAAGAAGAGCCAGATGTTGGCCACGGCGATCATGGGCAGCACCGTGGGCGTGAAGAAGGCGACGCGCAGCCAGGTGCGGCCGCGCATCGCGGAGTTGACCCACAGGGCCATGACGAGCGCGAGGACGATGGAGATGGGGATCGTCCCGAGGGCGAACCAGAGGTTGTTCCAGAGGCTCTTCCAGAACACCTCGTCGGCGATCATGACCTGGTAGTTCTCGAGGCCGACGAAGGGGGCGGGCTTCGCGCCTTTCGGGGTCGCATGGACGCTGTCCCAGAGCGTGCCGAGGATGGGCCAGTGGGTGAAGAGGGCGAGCAGGGCGGCGGCTGGCAGCACCAGCAGCCATCCCGTGATCGCCGGGCGGGTCATTTATTTCTGCTCGCTTCGCGAGGGTAAGGCGATGGAACCGCAGATGAACGCAGATGAACGCAGATGATTTTCGTGATGCGAGTGTCGGGGCCATGGGATGCAGCTTGCCGGTGCATCCCGAAACGACGCCGCAAACGTACCTGAAAATTATCTGCGTTCATCTGCGTTCATCTGCGGTTCCAAACGTCTTGCCGCGCGCTAGCGCTTGTACGAACGGAGAATGCGCGTGGCTTCCGCCTGCGCATCCTTCATCGCCTGCTCCGGCGTCTTCGCCCCCGTGAGCGCCGCCTGCAGCCCGTCATTGAGCGCCTTCGTCACCCGCTGGTTGTCGTGCGTCGAAAGCTCCGCCACGGAATACTGCAGCTGGTCCCTCGCCACGGCCGCGACCGGGAAGCCGGCGACGTAATCCTTCATCCGTTTGGTTTCCCACGCGTCGGGCCGCACGGCGACGTAACCCGTGTCGATGCCCCACTGCGCCGCGCGCTCGGGCTGCGTCATGAACTTCGCGAACTTGGCCGCCGCTTCCTGCTGCGCCTTCGTCGCCTTCTTGAAGACGTAGAAATTGCCCCCGCCCGTGGGCGAGCCGCGCTTCTTCGAGGCCGGCAGCATCGCGACGCCGAAATCGAACTTGGCGTTGGTGCGCACGTTGGTGAGGTTGCCCGTGGTCGTCCAGATCATCGCGGCCTTCTTCTCGAAGAAGTCCTTGGGCGTGGTGCCCCACTCGACGACGCCGGGCGACATCACCTTGTGCTTGCGGCCCAGGTCGGTCCAGTACTGCAGCGCCTCGATCACCTCGGGCTTGTCGAAGTAGGTCTCGGTGCCGGCGGCGTTCATGAGCTCCACGCCGTTGGGCGTCGTGAGGCCCTGGAAGAGCCAGTACGGGAAGCCCGAGGACGGGATCTGCACGCCCCACTGCGTCACGTTGCCGGCGGCGTCCTTCCTGGTGAGCTTCTGCGCGTACTCGAGCATCTCCTTCCAGTTGGCCGGCGCCTTGTTCGGGTCGAGGCCGGCCTCCTTGAAGAGCTCCTTGTTCCAGTAGAGGACGATCGTCGAGCGCTGGAAGGGGATGCCCCAGGTCTTGCCGCCCGTCTGGCTGTTGGCCATGAAGGCGGGGTAGAAGCTCGCGATCCACTTCTTGTCGTCGGCGCTGGCGGCCAGCTCGTCCCAGGGCGCGATGGCCTCCTCGTCGATGAGCGTGTACATGTCGGTCGAGAGCAGGATCGCGGTCGTGGGCGGCGTGCCGGCCTTGTGGGCCGTGACCGCCTTCACGAGCGTCTCCTGGTAGGTGCCCGCGTAGACGGGCTTCACCTTGATGCCGGGGTTCTCCTTCTCGAAGTCGGCCGACATCTGGTCGATGGTCTTCGTGATGGGGCCGCCGACGGCGACGGGGTAATAGAAGGTGATCTCGGTCTGCGCGGACGCCGAGAGGGCGAACGCGGCGAGGCCGGCGGCGGCGAGGCGCCAGAGGCTGCGGGTGGTCATGGTCTTCTTCTCCTCGAGATGGCCGTCCGGCGTCACGCGGAAATGCGTTCGCCGGTCCGGGTGCTGAAAAGGTGCTGATGGTGGGGCTTCCACGTGACGCGGATGCGTTCGCCCGCGGCGAAGGGCGCGTGGCGGGCGACCCGCACGAGGATGGGCGCCGTGCCCACCTTCGCCGCCACGAGCGAGTCCGCCCCCAGGTATTCCACGGAATCGACGACGGCCGGCATGCCGCCTTCCTTCGCGACGTCCATGTCCTCGGGACGCACGCCGAGCCGGACGGGCTCCGTGCCGGAATAGGGCGCCGTGGCGTCCGTGCCGGCGTAGCGCCACCCGCCGCCCGAGGCCTCCAGCGGCACGAGGTTCATGGGGGGCGCGCCGATGAAGCCCGCGGTGAAGGCCGTGCGCGGCGTGTTGTAGAGCTCGTCGGGGGAGCCCACCTGCTCGATGCGCCCGTCGCGAAGCAGCACGACGCGGTCGGCCATCGTCATGGCCTCGGTCTGGTCGTGCGTCACGTAGACCATGGTGATGGCGAGGCGCTGCTGGAGGGCGCGGATCTCCCGGCGCATCTCGCCGCGAAGCTGCGCGTCCAGGTTGGAGAGCGGCTCGTCCATGAGGCACACGGGCTGCTCGGCGATGATGGCGCGCCCGAGGGCGACGCGCTGCTGCTGGCCGCCGGAGAGCTGCGAGGGCTTCCTCCGGAGCAGGGCGGCCAGGCCCAGGAGGTCGGCCACCTTCGCGAGGCGGCGCTGGCGCTCGGCGGCCTCCACCTTGCGCACCTTGAGGCCGAAGACGATGTTCTCCTCGACCGTGAGGTGGGGGAAGAGCGCGTAGGACTGGAACACCATCGCGATGCCGCGCTCGGCGGGCGGGGCGTGGGTGACGTCCTTGTCGGCGATGAGGATGCGGCCGGCGCTGGGGGTGTCCAGGCCGGCGATGAGGCGCAGGGTGGTGGACTTGCCGCAGCCCGACGGCCCCAGCAGCACGACGAATTGCCCGGCCTCGGCGCCGAACGAGATGGCGTCCAGGGCGCGGGCTTCGCCCCATTGCTTGCTGACGCCTTCGAGCAGGATGGCCGGCACGGTCGGGATGGATCGATGAAGGGGCTTCTGAAGGGGACGCACACCTTCACGGCTTCTGCAGGGGACGCACACCTTCAGTTCGGGTGAAGGTGTGCGTCCCCTTCACCGGTCCTGAAGGTGTGCGTCCCCTTCAGGAGGGGGAAGTGTGCCCGCCGAGTTGCGCCGACGCAACGGCGGTCGCCTTCCCTGCTGCGGCGCAGCACGGATTTTGCTATTCTCGCCCGCATTCCGCCGCCCCCCGGCGCCCCCGCGCCGCACGCCCATGTCCACCCTTGTTCTCTTCACGGTCGCGTACCTCGTCGTCACGATCGCGATCGGCCTGTACGCAGCCAAGTTCGTGTCCAATTCCAAGGACTACCTGGTCGCGGGCCGCGGCCTGCCGCTCTACATGAACACGGCGACGGTCTTCGCCACCTGGTTCGGGGCGGAAACGGTGCTCTCGGTGTCGGCCACCTTCGTGAAGGACGGGCTGGGCGGCATCCCGGCGGACCCGTTCGGGGCCAGCTTCTGCCTCATCTTCGTGGCGCTCTTCTTCGCCCGCGCCTTCTACCGCATGGACCTGCTCACCATCGGCGACTTCTACAAGAAGCGCTACGGCAAGGGCGTGGAGGTCCTCACGAGCCTCGCGGTGACCCTGTCCTACCTGGGCTGGACGAGCGCGCAGCTCACGGCCCTGGGCATCGTCTTCAACTCCCTCTCTCAAGGCGCCATCTCGCTCAACCAGGGCATCCTCATCGGCGCCGTGATCGTGCTCATCTACACGACCTTCGGCGGCATGTGGTCGGTCGCACTCACGGACCTCTTCCAGTCCGTGGTGATCGTGGTGGGCCTCATCTACGTGGCGATCCTCGCCTCGGGCATGGCCGGCGGGTTCGAGAAGGTGATCGCCCACGCCTCGGCGGCCGGCAAGTTCCAGTTCTGGCCCACGGGCGGCAGCAAGGAATGGTGGGCCTTCGTGGCGGCCTGGGCCACGCTTTCGATCGGCTCCATCCCGCAGCAGGACGTCTTCCAGCGCGTGACCAGCGCAAAGAACGAGAAGACGGCCATCCGCGGCTCGCTGCTGGGCTCGGCCAGCTACTTCGTCTTCGCCTTCGTGCCGATGTTCCTCGCCTACTCGGCCCTCATGGTCACCCCGGACGCGGTGAAGCCCCTCCTCGCGCAGGAAGGCCGCGAGGTCCAGCTCATCCTCCCGAACTTCGTCCTCGGCAACATGCCTATGTTCGCGCAGGTGATGTTCTTCGGCGCGCTGCTCTCCGCGATCCTCTCCACGGCCTCCGGCGCGCTCCTCGCCCCGACGGCGCTCTTCACCGAGAACGTCATCAAGCCCCTCTTCGGCCAGATGACCGACAAGCGCTTCCTCGTGATGCTGCGCACGGTGCTCGTCTTCTTCACCGCGGGCGTGCTCATGTTCGCCCTGAACAACACGAGCACCATGTACGAGATGGTGCAGAACGCCTACAAGGTGACGCTCGTGGGGGCCTTCATCCCGCTCGTGTGCGGCATCTACTGGCACAAGGCCAGCACCCAGGGCGCGCTCGTCTCGGCGCTCACGGGCCTCGCCGTCTGGGGGATCTGCGAGGCGTTCTTCGCCGATGCCATCGTGCCGCCGCAGATGGTGGGGCTCTTCGCCTCCGCGCTCGGCATGGTCGCCGGTTCCCTCGCCCCGCAGCTGGTGAAGGACGCCCGGCACGGCACCCACGCCGCCTGAGCGCCGGGCCGGCCCGGCCCACCGGTCCCATTGACGTTGCGGCCATTTGCGGGGAATATTTCCCGCAAACGGGGTGTTCCCCACGCAGGAATGCCCCATCCCCCCCCTTTAGACAATCCCGGCGCACGGAACCATGGGACGGCTTCTCGAGCCTTCGTCGGCCCTTCTCGCGAGCATCGCGCGCATCCTGCGCCCGCTCGCGCGGCTGCTGATCGCCCGCGGAATCACGCTCCCGGCCGCCGTGGAGATGCTGAAGGATGCGTACGTGAAGGTCGCGATCACCGACTTCCGGCTGGGTGACGCGCCGCCGCCCGACACGCGGGTGAGCCTGCTCACCGGCGTGCACCGCAAGGACATCCGCCGCCTGCGCGACGAGAGCCGCTCGCCGCAGGACATGACCGCCCTCAACGTCCTGTCCGAGGTGGTGACGCGCTGGGCGACGGACCGCCGGTACCGCACGCGCGACGGCAGGCCTCGCGTGCTCAGCCGGTCCCCGGGCGCGCGCTCGTCCGTGTCCTTCGCGAGCCTCGCCTACAGCATCTCGAGCGACCTGAAGCCCCGGCCCATCCTCGACGAGCTCGTGCGCCTGGGCATGGCCTCGGTGGACGAGGCCGAGAACGTCACCCTCCACGTCGAGGCGTTCGTGCCCCCCAGGGATGCCGACGAGCGCAATTTCTTCCTGGGCGAGAACGTCGGCGACCACCTGGCCGCGGGCGTGCACAACCTCTCGGGCGGCGACCCGCCGTACCTCGACCAGGCCGTCTATTCCGACGACCTGAGCCCGGAGTCGGTGAACGCCCTGCTGCACCTGTCGCGGGAGCAATGGTCCGAGGTCCTGCGCGTCGTCGTGCGCCGCACGGCGGAGCTCGAGGCGAAGGACAAGGCGGCCGGCCGCGCGACGCACCGCATCAACGTCGGCATGTATTTCTACGCGGAGCCGCGCGCGGTTCCTCCCCAGGACGGACATTCATGAACGGGATACGCAGGGCGGCGGGAAGGATCGCGGCGAGCCTGCTCGCGCTGGCGGCGATCGGCGGATGCAACGGCGTCGCCGATCCGCAGCTCGTCCGCACCGGCGGCACGGGCGCTCCCAAGTCCGTGTCGGTGTCGGTGGGCGTGATCGAGGGCCTGGGCAGCATCGTGGTGAACGGCATCCGGTACGACGAGACGGGCGCGCGCGTCACCATCAACGGCGCGGCCGACCGGCCCGTGGGCGAACTGCAGCTCGGCATGGTGGTCGAGGTGCGCGGCGAGATCGACGCGGCCCTGCGCACGGGCCGCGCGGACAGCATCGTCGCGACGGCGCTCCTCACCGGGCCGGTGGAAGCGGTCAATGCCGCCGCCGGCGAGATCACCGTCCTGGGCCAGCGCGTCGAGCTCGTGCCGGGCGTGGCGCTGCTGGGCGTCTCGGGCATCGCGGGCCTCCGGCCGGGGGACGTGGTCGTCGTCTACGGCTACGGGGACATGCTCGCCGGCCACATCGACGCCACGCGCCTGGAGGTGGCGAACCCGGCGCCGGCTGACGCGTCGATCATCGGGCGCGTCAGCGCGGTCTCGGGCAGCGCGTTCCGCATCGGCAGCCTCGACGTCGACGCGAGCGGGGCCACCCTCGGCAACCTCGCGGGCGGCCTCGCGGTCGGGCGCTACGTGGAGGTGCGCGGCAGCCTGGTCGCCGCGGGGCGCCTGCGCGCGGCGAGCGTCGCCGGCCGCTCGGAATTCGATCCGCTGGAAGGCGCGCTCACGGAGATCGAGGGCTTCGTCACCGACTACGCGAGCCCGGGCGCATTCCGCGTGCTCGGCACGCCGGTGAACGCCGCCAACGCGCGCGTCACCGGGGCGGGCGGCGCGATCGCCACCGGCGCGTTCGTGGAGGTCGAGGGGTCCATCGTTCAGGGCGTGCTCGTGGCCACCCTCGTGAGCGTGTATTCGGCGCCGCTGCAGGTCGCCCCGCCCGAGCCCACGACGGTGGTGGGCGACATCACGGACTTCGTCTCCGCCGCCAGCTTCCGCGTGCGCGGCCAGGCCGTCGACGCGAGCGCCGCGACGTTCACGGGCGGCACCGCGGCGGGCCTCGCCAACGGCCGCCAGGTGCAGGTGACGGGCCTCGTCGAGGGCAGCGTGCTCAAGGCGAGCACCGTCGCCTTCGTGGCGACTGCCGTGCCGGCCGGCACGCGCACCATCGTGAGCGGCGCGATCGACGGCTTCGTCTCGGCGCAGAGCTTCTTCGTGAACGGCCAGTTCACGACGACGACGGCGGCCACGGCCTTCGTGGGCGGCTTCGCCTCGGAGCTCGGGAACGGCCGCGTCGTCGAGGTGGACGGGATGCTCACCAACGGCACGCTCACCGCGATCACGGTCACGTTCAAGGCGCCGCCGGCGCCCGCCGCCGTCTCCCTCGCCGGCACCGTCACGGACTTCGTGTCCGTCGCGAGCTTCCGCGTGAACAACCAGGCCATCACCACCAACGCGCAGACCGTCTACGTATCGGGATCGGCGGCCCTGCTCGGCAACGGGCGGCGCCTCGCGATCGACGGGATGCTCGCCGGGGGCGTGGTGACCGCGACGACGATCCGCTTCACGGACCTGCCGACCGCCGAACCGGCGGAGGTCGAGGGCCGCATCACGGAATTCGTCTCGGTCTCGAACTTCAAGGTGCAGGGCCAGGTGGTCGACGCGTCGGCCGCGATATTGTCGAACGGCCGCGCCTCCGACCTCGCCAACGGCCTCAAGGTGCACGCGAAGGGGCCGGTCACCGCGGGCGTGCTGCGCGCGAGGACGCTGGAGATCGACCGCTAGCCGTTCACGACGGCGCCGTGGTGGGTTTCCACCATGACGCCGATCTTGCGCAGGAACGGCGTGGGCAGCTCGCCGCCGGCGCAGACGATGACCGCGTCGTTGTCGAGGTCGAGCGTCTTTCCTCCGTGGGCGATCTCGACGGCGTCGGCGGTGATGCCCTTCACGGTGGACGCGAGCAGGACGCGGATGCGCTCCGAGGCCTGCGCCTTCTCGAGCCGCTGGCGGTTCTTCGGCTTCACGCGACTGAACGCCTCGCTGCGATACGAGAGCGTCACGTCCGTCCCCTCCACGTCGGCCACCGCGAGCGCCGCCTCGAGCGCGCTGTCGCCCCCGCCCACCACGAGCACGGCCTGGCCGCGGTACTGCTCCGGGTCGAGCAGGCGATAGACCACCTTGCCGAGCTCCTCGCCCGGGGCGCCGAGCTTTCGCGGCGTGCCGCGCCGGCCGAGGGCGAGCAGGACGCTGCGCGCGTGGTAGGTGGCGCGCGGCGTGATCACGCGGAAGCCGCCGTGGCCGTCGGGCTCGACGGCCTCCATGCGCTCGCCGAACTTCACGTCCAGGCGCACGCGCCGCATCACGCCGCTCCAGAACGCGATGAGCTCCTCCTTGGAGATCTCGTTCATGTGCGCCTTGCCGACGATGGGCAGCCGGATGGGCGCCGTCATCGCGATCTTGCGCCGGGGAAAGTGCAGGATCGAGCCGCCCAGGTCCGTCTCCTGCTCGAGCGTCACGTAGGCAAGTCCCTTGTCCTTGGCGGTGAGCGAGGCGGCGAGGCCGGCCGGGCCCGCGCCCACGATCACCACGTCGAGGGCCGCGTCGCCGCGCGGGCGCTTGGCGATCGACTCCAGCGCCTGCCGGCCCTGCTCGGCGGACTTGCGGATGAGGCCCATGCCGCCCAGCTCGCCCGCGATGAAGATGCCGGGGACGTTGGTCTCGAACGTGGGCTTCACCATCGGGATGTCGACGCCGCGGCGCTCCGTTCCGAACACGAGGGTGATCGCCTGCACGGGACAGGCGGCGGCGCAGGCGCCGTGGCCGATGCACGCGGACGGGTTGGCGAGCACGGCCTTGCCGCCCACGAAGCCGATGGCCTCCTCCGGGCAGGCCTTGGCGCACGCGCCGGAGCCGCAGCACTTCGCGGCGTCGATCACGGGATGCAGCGACGCGGGCTCGGTGAGGCCGGCCTCCTTCACCTCGCGGATCACCTTCGCGCTCCTCTTCTCGCGGGAGCGGTGCGCGTTCACGTGCCAGAGCACGAGCAGCAGCAGCACGAGCGCGTAGAGAAGCGGAGCGGTGGAGTCGTCGAGCATCGTGTCGCCGGGCTTTACAGGGAGGTGACTATCGCGGTAAATTTTCCCGCACCATGGCCTCATTATTCTTGAGCCCGTCCGAACGGGCAAGCGCGACTTTCCGCGTCCTCCTTCCGCGCGTGCTCGCGTGCGCGGCCCTGCTCGCCATCGCCGTGGGCGCGGTCGTCGTCGCGTGGCGACAGCCGTACGCCGCGGGCTCCGACCTCGGTTACGCGCTCGGGCTCACCGGCGGGCTGCTGATGCTGGGGCTCCTCACCTATCCGCTGCGCAAGCACTTCAAGCCGCTGCGGCGCGCGGGTCCCATGAAGCCGTGGTTCCAGGCGCACATGGTGCTGGGGGTGCTCGGCCCGGTGCTCGTCATCTTCCACACGGGCTTCCGCTTCTCCTCGACGAACGCCATCGTGGCTTTCGCCTGCATGGTGGTGGTGGCGAGCAGCGGCTTCATCGGGCGCTATGCCTACCGGCGCATCCACCACGGCCTCTACGGCCGGCGCGCGAGCCTCGCGGAGCTGGACGAGGCCCTGCGCACGTCGGAGCGGGGCCTCGCCTCGCTGCTGCGCGCCGCGCCCGCCGCCCGGGACCGGCTCGACGCCTTCCGCATCGCCGCGTTCGATCCCGGCGTGGGCGCGCCCGGACGCGTGATCCGATTCCTCACGCTGGGATGGCGGGCGCGGGCTCTCGCCCGCCGGCTCGACGCGGACATCGTCCTCGCCCTGCGCGAGCACGGCCCGCAGCGCGAGTGGGACGAGCGCGAGCAGGCGCGCCGCGCGCGCCGCGGGGGAGTCCTCGTGCGCGATTACCTGCGCACGGTGCAGTCGAACGCGCAGTTCACGGCCTTCGAGCGCATCTTCTCGTGGTGGCACGTGCTGCACATCCCGCTCGTCTACCTGCTCGTCGCCAGCGCCTGCTACCACGTGCTCGCCGTGCACATGTACTGATGGCTGCCTCGCGGCGGCTCGTCGCCGCGCTCCTGCTCGCCCTGTCGTCGCTCGCCCTCGGCCAGGGCATCGAGTCGGTCGTCATGCCCGGCAAGGTGATCGAGGGGCACGCGAAGCTCGAGGCGAAGTGCGACAGCTGCCACGTGCGCTTCGACAAGGCGGCGCAGTCGCGGCTCTGCGGCGAATGCCACAAGGACGTCGCGGCGGACCAGCGCGCGGCGACCGGCTTCCACGGCCGCGCCCCGGAGGCGCAGGGCAAGGAATGCCGGGCCTGCCACACCGACCACAAGGGGCGCGAGGCGCGCATCGCGGCCCTGGACGAGGCGAAGTTCGACCACGGCCGGACCGATTTCGCGCTCAAGGGCGCCCATGCGAAGCCGGGCCTCGAGTGCAGGTCCTGCCACGCGGCCGGCAAGCGCTGGCGCGAGGCGCCGCAGGCGTGCGTCGAGTGCCACCGCAAGGACGACACCCACAAGGGCTCGCTGGGGGCGAAGTGCGCCGAGTGCCACCACGAGCGCACATGGAAGGAGACGGGCTTCGATCACGGGAAGACCCGCTTCGCGCTCGAGGGCAAGCACGCGAACGCGAAGTGCGCCGCCTGCCACGAGAAGGGCTACAAGGACACGCCGCGCGAGTGCGCGGCCTGCCACCGCAAGGACGACGCCCACAAGGGCCGCTACGGGTCGAAGTGCGAGACCTGCCACGACGCCCGCAACTGGGAGAACCGCTTCGCGCACGACACGAGGACGAAGTTCGCGCTGGGCGGCAAGCATCGCCTCGCCAGGTGCGATTCCTGCCACAAGGGGCCGCTCTACCGGGAACCGCTGCCCGTGAAGTGCGTCGCCTGCCACCGCGCGGACGACATCCACAAGGGATCGCTGGGAGACGCGTGCGACAAGTGCCACAACGACAAGGGCTGGAAGGGCACGGCGTTCGACCACGGCCGCGACACGAAATTCGCGCTGCGCTTCAAGCACAAGGAAGCCAAGTGCGAGGCCTGCCACAAGGGCGGCCTGAAGGAGAAGGTGCCGAACACCTGCATCGGTTGCCACAAGGCCGACGACACCCACAAGGGCGGCTTCGGCGACAAGTGCCAGTCGTGCCACGCGGACAAGTCGTGGAAGGCGATCGTCTTCGACCACGAGCGCGACGCCGGCTACGAGCTGGAAGGGAGGCACGCCGCCGTGAAGTGCGAGGCCTGCCACAAGGGCAATCCCTACGCCGTGCGCACCGCCGTCACCTGCGTGGCCTGCCACGGCGGCCAGAAGGATCCCCACAAGGGCCAGCAGGGCGATCGCTGCGAGAAATGCCACAACGCCCACGACTGGAAGCGCACGGCGTTCAGCCACCAGAAGACGCGCTTTCCCCTGGCCGGCAGTCACGTGAAGGTGGCCTGCGATTCGTGCCACAAGTCGAAGCGCTACAGGGACGCGCCGTCCGACTGCAAGGGCTGCCACGCGAAGGACGACGTGCACAAGCGCGCATTCGGGCCGCGCTGCGAGGACTGCCACAACGTGCGCACGTGGAAGGCGTGGGACTACGACCACGCGCGCCGGTCGAAGTACCCGCTCGAGGGCGGCCATCGCAAGGTGCCGTGCGCCTCGTGCCACACGCGACCCACCGACGGCAAGGTCGAGACGCCCACCGCCTGCTTCGCCTGCCACCGCGGCGACGACGTGCACGGCGGGGGCTTCGGCACCGCGTGCGAGCGCTGCCACGAGGTGTCGTCCTGGCGGGCGATCCGCGGCGGCGCGGGCTCCCCGCCCGGGGCGAAGCCGGGGGGCTAGGCAAGCGGCGCGAAAGCCGCTACATTCTCGTCGCGGGAAATAATCCCGCGCCAAGGAACCGGCCCATAACGACAAGGGTTCCGCCCGCGCACCGGCCCGCCGTCCCGTCCCCGAGGACACGCGACCGAACTCCCAGGGAAGGTGCGCCATGTCGACCATCACTCGCCGGATTCGCCGGATCGCCGCCCGCCTCGCGCTCATGGCCGCGGGTTTCGCGGTCATCCTCTGGGCCGGGGCCCAGCCCGCCTCGCGCAGCTTCGACCACGTCCGCACGGGGTTCTCGCTCACCGGGGCGCACCAGGCGGCGCGCTGCGAGTCCTGCCACGTGCAGGGCCTCTTCCGCGGCACGCCGCGCGACTGCGCCACCTGCCACCAGCCCGGCAGCCGGTTCGCGCGGACGGCGAAG
This sequence comes from uncultured Lysobacter sp., assembly GCA_964587315.1. GTDB lineage: Bacteria > Pseudomonadota > Gammaproteobacteria > Burkholderiales > Usitatibacteraceae > FEB-7. Next base: position 635 of record CAZPLW010000024.1, on the reverse strand, counting down.
CCGTCGGACCACGTCGCGACGCAGGTCAACTGCGACAACTGCCACCGCACGTCGGCGTGGCTGCCGGCGACCTTCTCCCACGTGGCCGTGTCTCCGGGCACCTGCGCGAGCTGCCACAACGGCTCGACGGCGAGCGGCAAGAGCGCGAACCACGTCGCGACCACGGCCTCCTGCGACACCTGCCACCGCACCACCGCGTGGAAGCCGGCGTTCTTCGACCACCGCACGGTCTCGCCGGGCAGCTGCGCCAATTGCCACAATGGCGCCGCGGCCACGGGCAAGCCGTCGGGGCACGTCACGACCAACGCCCCCTGCGATACGTGCCACAAGTCCACGGCCTGGCGCCCGGCGACCTTCAACCACGCGAGCGTCACCGCGGGCAGCTGCGCCTCCTGCCACAACGGCACGGGCGCGACGGGCAAGACCGCGAATCACATTCCGACCACGGCTTCGTGCGACCAGTGCCACCGCACGACGGGATGGAAGCCCGCGACCTTCAATCACAACTCGGTGACCGCCGGTTCGTGCGCGACGTGTCACAACGGGTCGACGGCCTCCGGCAAGAACAGCGGCCACATCCCGACGACGGCGGCGTGCGACCAGTGCCACCGCACCACAGGCTGGAAGCCCGCGAC
>CAZPLW010000023.1:0-28823 GCA_964587315.1 uncultured Lysobacter sp. | reverse complement strand
CCAGCCAGGCCGGGCGCGGCAGCGGGACGAACGCGCCGCGGCCGCAGGCGGCGAGCTGCGCGCGCAGCCGCCCCAGGTCCCCGAGGATGCCCGCGGCCAGGAAGTAGAGCAGCTCGAGCGAGATGAAGAGCGCCACCACCGCGACCACCAGCAGGTCGAGCGTCATTTCCTGGAAGATGCGCCGGACGTAATTCGGATCGATCGCGACGGCGACCTCCGCGCGGTCCTTCTCGTACCCCGCCACCGGAGCGCGGGCGACGAGCGTCGTGTCGGTTCCGGCCCCGGTCGAGACGAGGGCCTGCCCGCCCCGCAGCAGCTCGATGCGCGCGAACTCCGGGTAGCTCGCCTGCGCCTGGGCGAACAGCTCGTTCACGCCCACCAGGTCCGCGAGGGGCAGGTCGTGCTTGGCGGCGAGGGCGAGCGTGTCGGCGAGCGAGCGCCCGGCCGTGCTCGCCTTGGCGAGGACCTGCGGCGCGACACTCGCCTCGAAACTGCGGTAGGCGAGCGCGACGGTGGCCGCGATGGCGGCCATGGCCACCGCGAGGATCGCCGCCATGGCCCACGCCATCTGGCGGTGGAAGAAGCCCATGCGCCTCACCGGGAGCCTTCCGCGGCGAGCCGTCGCTCGGCCTCGGCGAAGCGGGAGGCGACCGGCTCGAGCTCGCCCGCGAGCGCGGCCGGCACCCTGCCACGTCCCTCGACGGCGAGGGCGGCCTCGCCGAACATGCGCTCGATGCGCCGGCGCAGCACCATCAGCGCCGCGAAGAGGATTGCGGCGAAACCGGCCCACGACGCGCCGCAGGCCACCAGGATCTCGCGCGTGAAGGCCGCCATCGCGGCGTGCTCGAGCTCGCGGCCGTAGCGCACGACGGTGTAGCCGGCCACCTGGCCGAAGCCGTTGCGGATGGGCGCGGCGACGACGGCGAGATCGGGCGAAGGCGCGAACGCGGTGTGGGCCGCGCCCTTCGCCAGGCGCGGCATCCATTCGGGCGGCAGCGACGAACCCATGCGCGCCATGTCCGAGGCGTAGGCGATGCGGCCGTCCGGGCCGGCCACGTCGATGCCCTGCAGGAACGACTCGGCCGTGCGGCGGCGCTCGATCACCTCCGGCAGCGTGTCGATGCTCCAGAAGTCCTGGCCCAGCGAGAGGTCGCGCTCGGCGATCTCGTCGATCTCGCGCGCCACGAGCAGGATGCGGTCGCGCTGCAGCCCGGTGAAGACCGCCTGGTACTTGAAGTGCAGCAGCAGCCCCGTCATGCCGACGGCGAAGCCGACGACCCAGAACGCGAGCCAGAAGAGGCGCCGGGGCAGGGCCTGCATGGGGCGGCGGCCGGGCCTAGGCGCCCGAGCGCGCCATGAGCGCCTCGAGGTGCAGCTCGATCGCGGGCCACTCGGAGTCGAGGATGCTGTAGTACACCGAGGAGCGCGGCGTGCCGTCGGCGAGCAGGATGTGGTTGCGCAGCACGCCCTCGCGGTAGGCGCGCAGCCGCTCGATCGCGTCGAGCGAGGCGAAGTTGCGATGGTCGATCTTGAACTGCACGCGCATCACCTTCAGCGTGTCGAAGGCGTGGCGGAGCATGAGCTGCTTGCTCTCCAGGTTGAGTCCCTCGCGCTGGAAGTTCAGGCCGATGAAGGTGCCGATCTCCACGCAGCGGTTCTCCAGCTCGATCTCCATGAAGCGCGTCGTGCCGACGGCGTTGCCGGTCTTCAGGTCGACCATGGCGAAGGGCAGGTCCGTGCCGGCGGCCTGCCGCTCGAGGAGCGAGGCCACGAGCCCGGGCATGCCGACGTTCCGGTAGACGCGCGCATCGAGCAGGTAGCGCCAGATCGTGCGCTTGCCATCCGGGGAATCCTTGCACGCGTAGTCGAGATCCTGCACGTGGTCCATCGTGAGCGGTTCGAGGCGCAGGTGCTTGCCGACCAGTGTGACGGGCTCGATGCGCATGGGGTCGTTCCTCAGGGTTGGCCATGACGGCCGTAACGCGGGCGTAACGCCGGGGCGGCCGGGTCCTTCAGGTAACATGGGCCCGCTTCCGACGACGAGTCCCGGCGCCGAGGATAACGCATGAATCCCCCCGACGATAACGACCGCGATTCGCGGCCCGACATCACGCGGCTCGCTCGCGACGGACCGTTGCGCCCGGCCGCGAAGTCGGATGCGGAAGCGACCGTGCCGCTCGGTTCCGCGCAGGACGCCACGGTGCCCGTCGCCCCGGACGCCGACCGCACCGTCGCCTCGACGCCCACCGCCGTGCTGCCGCCCGTGAGCCTCGGGCCCCCGCCCAAGGCGCCCAAGGTGGTCGAGGCCGTCGCGCTGCCTGTCGGCTACCGGCTGCACGAGTACCGCGTGGACAGCGTGCTCGGGCAGGGCGGCTTCGGCATCACCTACCTCGCGAGCGACGTGAACCTGGACGCCAAGGTCGCGATCAAGGAGTACCTGCCCGAGCAGTTCGCGCGCCGCGCCACCGACGTGACGGTGACCCCGCGCAGCGAGGGCGACGAGGAGACGTACGAGAAGGGGCTGGAGAGCTACCTCGTCGAGGCGCGCACCCTCGCCACCTTCCGCCACCCGCACATCGTGCGCGTGGCGCGCTTCTTCGAGGCCAACAACACGGCCTACATGGTGCTCGAGTACGAGCGCGGCGAATCCCTCAAGAACTGGTGGCGCAAGCACGCGGACACGCCGGAGGTGGAACTGCTCGGGCTCTTCGGCCCGCTCCTCGACGGCCTCGCGGTGGTGCACGACGCGGGGTTCCTGCACCGAGACATCAAGCCCGACAACATCTACGTGCGCGATGCCGACGGCTCGCTCGTGCTGCTCGATTTCGGCGCCGCCCGCCGCGCGAGCGACGAGCAGACGGACGCGAGCAACGTCGTGACGCCGGGCTACGGCCCGATCGAGCAGTACATGATGGGCGAGCAGGGCCCGTACACCGACCTCTACGCCTTCGGCGCGACGCTCTACTGGATGGTGACGGGGAGGAAGCCCGCGGCCGCCCCCGACCGCATGGTGTTCCCGGACCCGATGGTCCCGGCCGTGGAGGCGGGCAAGGGCCGCTACAGCGAGGCCTTCCTCAAGGCGATCGACTGGGCGCTCGCGCCGGAATCGAAGGACCGCCCGCGGGACGTGGCCGAGTTCCGCACCGCCCTCTTCGCGGGGCATCCGGAGGGCATCGACCTGCAGGCCGCCCTCACCGCGGGGACGGGCGACGCGCAGGCCGCCGAGGGCTGGGGCGCCGCGCTGCGCTCGCCGCGCCTGCTCAAGGCGAAGCTCGGCGCGGGCCTCGCGCGGCTCGCGAAGCCCGGCTCCTGGCCACTCGCGGCCAAGATGACGCTCGCGATGGTGCTCGCGGCCCTCGCGCCCATGGTCATCACCGCGATCTACAACTACCGCGGCAGCGTCGAGCGGGTGAGCGCGGGCGAGCTGCGCAACCTCGAGCAGCTGGCCGCGAGCGTCGCCGGCCGCGTCTCGCAGCTGCTCACCGACAGCCGCAACCTGGGCGTGTACGTGGCGAACGACGACGATTTCGTCGCGTTCCTGAAGAAGCCCACCGACGCCGGCCGCGCCCAGGTCCTCGCGAAGCTCGAGGCCCTGGTGAACGCCAACACCGACATCGACGTCGTGACGCTGCTGGACGCGGGCGGCACGGCGCTCACCTCCACCAACAAGACCGTGCCCGGCGGCAACTTCAAGTTCCGCCGCTATTTCCAGGAAGCCGTGCAGGGGCGCCCGTTCATCACGGGGATCATCGTGGGCGCCACGGCGGGGGCCTCCGGCGCCTTCTTCGCCAACCCCGTGAAGGACGAGAAAGGGCGGGTGATCGGCGTGGTGACGCTGCGCATCCGCGCGAGCTCCGTCGCGGCCATCCTGGAGGAGTCGCGCGGCACCACCGCGCGCACGGCGATGCTGGTCGACGGCGACGGGATCCTGCTGCACCACTCCGATCCCTGGCTCATCTACAAGAGCCTCGTGCCGCTCGCGCCCGAGGCGCTCAAGGCCATCGTCGCCGACCAGCGCTTCCGCCGCGACACGATCGAGACGGTGAATTCGCCGGAGCTGGCCGCGGCCCTCGTGGGCGCGAAGCAGCAGGGCAACGCGGCCTACGCCTCGCTCACGAACGAGGGGCCGGCCATCGCCGGCTACGCGCCCGTGGCCGGCCACGACTGGGTGGTCGCGATGGCGGAGACGCGCGAGTACTTCGAGGCCCCCTTGCGCGAGCTGCTGCGCACGGTGCTCTACAGCGTGGGCATCGTCGGGCTCGTGTTCCTCGTCCTCGCCGTGTGGTTCTCGCGCTCCATCGTGCGGCCGGTCGAGGAGCTCAAGGACGCGGCGCACGCCCTGAAGAGCGGCGACTACGACCGGGCGACGGTGCGGGTGATGTCCGCGGACGAGATCGGCCAGCTCGCCCGCGTCTTCAACGTGATGATCGACGTCCTGCGCCAGCGCGAGCGGGAGCTCGGCAAGAAGAAGCGGGCCAAGACCGGCCGGCATTGAAGGATTGAAGGGGACGCACGCCTTCAACTGACTTGAAGGGGACGGACACTTTTGTTGACGCGGTCCTGTGTCAACTAAAGTGTCCGTCCCCTTCACCGTGGCTGAAGGCGTGCGTCCCCTTCAGTTCACCTCGTAAGCCAGCACCGCCGTCGCCTTCGCGCGCGACTGCCCGAACGCGATCCAGCCCCGGCCCAGGAGCGCGAAATCCTCCCGGCGAAGCACGAACTCCGCATTGCCGTCGACGGTGATGAAGGTGCCGTTCACGCTGTGGTCCACCACGAAGAACTTGCCGGCGCGCAGCTCGATGCGGCCGTGCGCGCGCGAGGCGTTGGCGTCGTCGACGACCAGCTCCTGCGCCTTGTCCCGGCCGAAGGCGAGCGAGGGCTTGCCGGCGTCCAGCACGATCTCGCGATCGCCGTACTTCAGGAGGAGCTTCGTCGCGCGCGTGGCGGCCGCTTGCGCCGCGGAGGCGAGCACCGTCACCGTCTGCTCCGACTCCTGCCAGAGCACCTCGCAGATGTCGACCTCGCCCTTGCCCTTCAGGTCGATGGCGTGCAGCGGCCGGCAGCAGCCGCGCAGCACGGGATTGAGCCCTTCCACGGTGGCGCGCGAGGTGATGACCTGGCCGCGGATCGCCACGTCCGACAATCGCGCGGCGAGGTTCACCATGTCGCCGAAGACGTCGCCGTCGCGCTCGATCGCCGGCCCGAAGTGGAAGCCGATCCGGGCGCCCAGGCGCTGGCCGGACGTGGGCTCGAGGCGCTCGACCGCATGCTGCATCTCGATGGCCGCCGCCGCGGCGACGTTGCCGCTCGGGAAGATCGCCATGACCTCGTCGCCGATGGTCTTGATGACGCGCCCGCCGCTCGCCTCCGTGACCTGGATGAAGGCGTTCACGCAGGCCTGCACGGCCGCGAACGCGAGCTTGTCGCCCACGGTGTCGTAGAGCCTGGTGCTGCCGCTCACGTCCGCGAAGAGGACGGCGCCTTCGATGGGCTTTTCCATCCCGTTCAGCCTCCGGACTTGGCTGGCGCCCGCGCCTTCATGCGCGCCTTCACGAGGTCCGGGCGGTCGGAGATGATGCCGTCCACGCCCATGCCGAGCAGCTTGTCCATCATGGCCGGGTCGTTGACCGTCCACGGGATCACGACGAGGCCCAGGGAGCGCGCCTCGGCGAGGAGTTCGGGCGTGAGGTAGGTCTGGTTGGGCGCCCAGATCTTCCCGCCGGCGGCCTTGATGGCGCGCGGAACGGAGCCGTGGCGCTCGGGCAGGAAGCCGGCGAGCCACGGCGAGGGCGTCGCCGCGTCCACCCGGGCGATCGTCCGGGGCGAGGAGAGGTACATCGTGCGGATCTCCGGCGCCTCCTTCTGGATCACCTGGAGCGTGCGCCAGTCGAAGGACTGCACCATGGTCCGCCCGGCCATGCCGTGCTGGCGGATCTCCGCGATCGCCCGGCGCGCGAAGGCCTCGGGCGCGATCGTCGCGTCGGGTTCGAGCGGGGATATCTTGGTCTCGCAGTCGAAACCGACCGTCGCGTTGCCGGATTTCTTCACCAGGTCGAACAGGTCTGAGAGCCTCGGGATGCGCGTGCCGTCCACCGGCTGCTGGTCGGGGAAGTCCGCCGCGTACTTGGTACCGGGCTTGAGGCGCCCCACGTCGTAGCGCTGCAGCTCCTCGAAGGTGAGATCGCGGATGGCGGGGCCGCGCCCCTCGAGCCACTTGCCGTCGGGGCCGCGCGTGGTGTCCGGGTTGAGCCACAGGTCGTGGTGGATCACGACCACGTCGTCCTTGGTGATCGCCATGTCGCACTCGATCGTGTCGACCCCGATCTCGAGCGCCTTGCGGAAGGCGGGCAGCGTGTTCTCGGGCGCGAGGCCGCGGGCGCCGCGGTGCCCCTGCAGGTCGAAGGCGTGGGCGGGCAGGGCGGCGAGCAGCGCCACGAGAGCGAGGGTGCGGATCATGGGGAATTCCGGCGTCGGGAAGGCGCCCACTCTAGCACCCCGGTCAGTGCTTTCGCGACGCGCCCGCCCGGCCCAGCGAGAGCCACGACGGGGCCACGACCATCCCCACGGCCATGGCCGCCGCGGGCAGGAAGGCGAGCGCGGGGACGCCGGTGAGATCCCAGAGCGCGCCGCCCGCCACCGGGACGACCAGGGCGCACAGGTAGCCGATCGCGAACATCGCCGCCGAGACGCGGTGCACGTCCGAGGGCTCGGCGAGCAGCGCGGGCAGCGCGAGCGTGAGGATGAGCACGAACGCGGTGACGAAGCCGATCACCCCCGACCACACGACCACCCAGGCCCCCGGCATCGCCACGAGCGCGGCGAGGGAGGCGAGCGAGACGCTTCCCAGCACGACGAGGGGCGTCGCGCGGCCCACGAGCCGCGACGAGAAGGCGAGCAGCAGGAACGAGGCGGGAATCTGCGCCCAGTTGAGCGCCGAGAGCGAGGCGCCGATGAGTTCGCCGCGCCCCGTGTGCCGCAGGAAGTCGGGCAGGAAGGCATTGAGGCAGTAGTAGAGCGCCGAGGTGGCGCCCGAGACGACGCCGAGCGCCCACACCTGCGGCGAGCGCCAGTCGGGCCACCAGCGCACCGGCTCCCGGGCGTGGGCGGGCGCACGCCGCGCGAGCGCGGCCGGCAAGGCGGCGAGGAGGATGAGCGCCACGGGCACCGACCAGGCGACGAGGCTCGCCCGCCAGCTGCCGTCCAGCGCCGGCAATACGAAGGGCAGCGTGAGCGAGGCGGGTAACGCCTCTCCGACCAGCAGCCCGTTGGAATACACCGTCGTGCCGAGCGCGATGCGGGTGGGCAGCCGCGTGCGCACGACCGTGGGCAGGGCCGGCTGCATGAACGCGATGCCCATGCCCATGAGGAAGGTGGCGGCGAAGAGCGTGGCCGTCCCCGGGGCGAGGCCGCGGGCGGCGGAGGCGAAGGCCGCGAGGGCGAGGCCCAGGGCCAGCACGCGCGCGGCGCCGAAGCGCGCGATGAGCACGGCGCCGGGCAGGGCCATGAGCGAGAAGGTGAGCACCGGGAGCGTGGTGAGCGCGCCCACGGCGGCCTGCGTGAGCGAGAGGCTCTCGTGGATGCCCGGGATGACCGGCGGCACCGCGAGCACGGTGAGCCGAAGGCTCGCGCCGTAGAGCCAGAGCAGCGCGAGCGAGGTCGCGAGGCTTCGGAGCGTCTCTTCGGGCGGTTCGGGGCTCGCGGCGGCCAAGTTCTCTTCGCTTTGCGCGGGCCGCCGGACGGCCCGGTGTCAGTCGTCTCCGGGGGCGGGGCTCGGGGCCGCGGGCGGCGCACCGCGCCCGCCGCGCACCCGCTTCAGGAGCGCCATCGCGGCACGATACAGCATGCGCAGCCCCAGGGCCGCGAGGATCGCCTCGCCCACGGTGAGCACGAAGGCGAGCACCGCGAGCATGCGCTCGGCGCGCCGGCGGAACTTGGCGATGGCGCGGTCGCGCGCGATCTCGATGGAGTCGTAGAAGGTCGGCACCACCAGCAGCGTGAGGATCGTGGAGGTGATCGTGCCGCCGATGATCGCGACCGCCATCGGGCGGTAGAAGTCGCCGCCCTCGCCCAGCCCGATCGCCACCGGCAGCATGCCGGCGATGAGCGCGAACGTGGTCATGAGGATGGGGCGAAGGCGCACGCGGCCGGCGTGCATGAGCGCGTCCTCGCGGGAGACGCCCTGGGCCTCCTCCTTGCGCGCGCAGTCGAGCAGCAGGATCGCGTTCTTGGTCACCAGGCCCATCAGCATGATGACGCCGATGAAGCTCATGAGGTTGAGCGTGCCCCGCGTGACGAGGAGCGCGAGCACCACGCCGATGAGCGACAGGGGCAGCGAGAGCATCACCGGCAGGGGCGCGGTGAAGGAGCCGAACTGCATCACGAGCACCAGGTACATGAGCGCGATGCCCATGAGGAGCGCGATGCCCATCTCGCGGAAGACCTCCTGCTGCTCGCGCGAGGCGCCGCCCAGCTCGATGCCGTAGCCCGGGGGGAAATCCATGGCCTTCGCGATCTTCATGCCGTCGGCCGTCACCTCGCCGGGCGAGCGGCCCTGCACGTTGGCCGTGACGGCGATCATGCGCTTGCCGTCGGAGTGCTGGATCTTGGCCGGGCCCTTGCCCATGGTGATCGTCGCGATCTGGTCGAGCGGCACGATCATGCTGGTGCCCGTGACCGCGATGGGCAGGTGCTCGATGTTGCTCGCGTCCACGCGGTCGTCCGGGTGCAGGCGCACGGCGACGTCGCGCGTCTCGCCCACCGGGTCCACCCAGTCGCCCACCTCCAGGCCCGCGAAGGCCACGCGAAGCGCCTGCGCGGCGTCGTTCACGGAAATGCCCAGCGCGTTGGCGAGGCCGCGGTCGAGCTCGATCTTGAGCTCGTCCTTCGGGTCCTGCTCCGACAGGCCCACGTCGACCGCGCCCTTCACCTTCTCGAGGCGGCGCATGAAGTCGGTGGTGATCTCCATGAGCCGGCGCGAGTCGGGCCCGGAGAACTGGATCTGCACGGGCTTCCTCACGCCGTTGTTGATGTCGTCGAGCACCGTGTACTCGGCGCCCACGAGCTGCTTGAGGAGCTCGCGCAGGTCCTTCGCGATGGCGAAGGCGTTGCGCTTCCTCTCCGTGCTCTTGCCGATGTCCACGTAGACGCGCCCCCCGCCCGGGTTCACGTAGGCGTTGGTGTGCTTCACCTCGGGGATCGAGCGGGCGAGCTCCGCGGCCTTCTCCACCTTGGTGCGGCCGTACTCCAGGCTCGCGGAGGAGGGCGTGCGCACGTCGATGGCGACCATGCCGACGTCCGAGGCCGGCAGGAACGAGGTGCCGCCCACCGTGGCCTGCAGCGCGAGCGCGCCCACGAGGCTCGCCACCGCGATGGCCGTCATCCACTTGCGGTGGTGCAGCGCCCAGGCGATGACGTTGCCGTACCGGTCGGACTGGTGGTCGAACCAGGTGTTGAAGCGCTTGAGCACCTTCGACAGCCCCCGCTTGGGCTCGAGGTGGTAGCCCGGGGGGTCGCCCCAGTAGGCCGAGAGCATCGGGTCCAGGGTGAAGGAGATGAAGAGCGAGACCATCACGGAGGTGGCCACGGTGAGCGCGAAGGGGCGGAACCACTCGCCCGCGCCGCCGCCCATGAAGGCCACGGGGATGAAGACCGCGATGATCGAGAAGGTGGTGGCCGTCACCGCCAGGCCGATCTCGGCCGTGCCGATGCGCGCGGCGTTCATCCGGTCGACGCCCTTCTCCATGTGCCGGACGATGTTCTCCCGCACCACGATGGCGTCGTCGATGAGCACGCCGATGGCGAGCGAGAGTCCCAGCAGCGTCATGAAGTTGAGCGTGAAGCCGCAGGCCCACACCGCGATGAAGGCCGCGATGACGGAGGTGGGCAGCGACGTGGCGGTGATGAGCGTCGAGCGCCACGAGTTGAGGAACGCGTAGACGACGAAGATGGTGAGGCCCGCCCCGAAGATGAGCGCCTCGATCACGTTCTTGAGGCTCGCTTCGGCGTCCTTGCCGCCGTCCTGCGTGACTTCCATGACGGTGCCCTTGGGCAGCGTCTTGTTGGTCTCCTCGACCAGCTGGCGGATCTTCGAGGCCACGCTCACGGTGCTCGCGTCGCGCGAGCGCGTGATGGAGATGCCCACGTTGGGGTTGCCGTCGCGCAGGGAGAAGCCAGCGAGCTCCGCGAAGCCGTCCTGCACCGTCGCGATCTGCCCCAGGCGCACCATCTGGCCGCCGCGCCGGGAGACGACCATCTGCTCGAACTCGCGCGGCGACTCGATGCGGCCCACCAGGCGGATGCTCTGCTCGTCCAGCGGGCCCTTCACGCGGCCCACGGGGGCGGTCGTGTTCTGCGCCCGCAGGGCGAGGACCACCTCGGTCACGGAGAGGTTGAACTCGCGCAGCTTCTCGGCCCTGAGCAGCACCGAGAGCTCGCGGCGCAGCGCGCCGTTCACGTTCACCACCGCCACGCCGTCGATGGCGCGGAACTTGTCGGCGATGACGTCCTCGGCCAGGCGCGAGATCTCCGCGTGGCTCTGCGTCTTGGAGGACAGCGCGAGCTGCATGATCGGCTGCGCGGAGGGGTCGATGCGCTGGATGATGGGCTCGCGCATCTCCACGGGCAGCTTGTGGCGCACGGAGGCGATGGCGTTCCTCACCTCGTCCGCGGCCTCCACCATGTTCTTCTTGAAGTTGAAGATGATGAAGATGCTGGCGTTCGACTCCGACGACGTGGAGCGCACCTGGTAGACCTGCGGGATGCCCTGCATGGCCTTCTCGACGCGGTTCACGATCTCGCGCTCGACCGTCTCCGGCGAGGCCCCGGGGTAGGGGATGTTCACGAGCAGGAACGGCTGCTCCACGTCGGGGATCTGGTTCACGCGCAGCTTGGAGAGCGCGAGCAGGCCGAAGCACATCAGCCCGATGATGATCACCACCATCGAGACCGGGCGCTTGATGCTGAAGTCGGAGAGGAACATGGCCCGCCTCCTAGTTCTTCGGCGCTTCGGCCGTCTTGGCGTTCGCCGTCTTCGTCTCGCTCGACCGGGCCGGCGAGGCCTGCACCACCATGCCGTCCTTGAGGGCGGTGTTGGGGTGGCGGATGACCTGCGTGCCCTCGGCGAGGCCGCCCTTCACGGCCCAGTCGCCCGTGCGCGGGTCGCGCTCGCCCAGCGTGAGGGCCACCTTCGCGAGCTTGCCGTCCTTCACCACCCAGGCGCTCGCCTTGTCGCCTTCGCGCACGACGGCGGTGGCGGGGATGGTGAGGCTCGCGGCGGACTCGGTCTCCACGCGGCCCTCGGCGTACAGGCCCGCCAGGCGCGGCGCCTTCTGGGTGGCGAAGTCCACGAGCACCTCCACCTGCCGGGTCGTGGCGTTGGCGGACGGGTTCACGCGGCGCACCTTGCCCGCGAACTCCTGGTCGGGGTAGCCGTTCACGCGGAAGCTCACCGCCTGGCCGGCCTTCACCGAGCCGATCTGGTCGGCCGAGACCATGCCTTCGAAGCGCATGGTGGCCGGGTCGATCACCTTCAGGAGCTCCTTGCCGATCTGCGCCGTGTCGCCGGCGGAGACCTTGCGGTCGCTCACGATGCCGTCGAACGGGGCGCGCACCTCGGTGCGGGCGAGCTGCTGCCGGGCCGCCACGACGCGGGTCTTGGCGGCCTCGACGTCCGCCTCGGCGCTGTTGCGGCGCCCCTCGGCGTCGTCCAGGGCCTGGGCAGACGCCATGCCCGAGGCGCGCAGCGTCTTCATGCGCTCGTACTGGCGCTTGGCCTGTTCGGAGGCCTGTTCGGCCGATCGGGCGGCCGCCTCGGCCGAGGCCAGGGCGTCGCGGATCGAGGTGTCGTCCAGGCGCACGAGCAGGTCGCCGCGGCGCACCACGTCGCCGTTCTCGCGCACCACCTGCATCACGATGGCCGGGACCTCGGCGCGCAGGTCCGCGCGCTTCTCCGGCTGGATCGAGCCGATGACGGCCGGGCCGGAGGCGATGGCGGCGTTCTTCACCGTGTGGACGTCCTCGGCGGCCACGAGCAGGGGCTTCGCCTCGGCGGTCGCGGCGGTCTTGTCGGGCCCCTTGGCGCAGGCGGCCGCCAGGAGGAGGACGGAGAAGGCGATCAGCGGTCGGAACGTCATGGTTTGGCTTCCGGAAGGTGGGGTTTGGGCTTGTGGCCCGAAAGGGCGCCTATTTTAGGGGGTGCGGGGCCCGCGTGCGGTAACGCGCCGTTACACGGCCCCCGGGAGCCGGTTCGGTCCCGGTTCGGATTTCAGGTATCGCGAGGGTAGGGGGGGCGGGCCGGAAGTTCCACCCCGACGGGACGAATTGCAGAAATCGGGGGGCGAATCGCGGCCCCGGGGCGCGAGCGGGGTGGCGTTTGCGCTCCCCCGGGAATCCAGCCAAGATCGGCCCCGGGGCGCCGCAAGAGCGCTCCCGACCGGGCTTCAGGGGCCCGGCGACACCCGGCAGTCAGAAAAACAGGGCGAATCCGGCGCATGGCAGCCATCCGAAAGACCAGGAAGAAGGCCTCGACGTCGAGGCGCAAGACGGCGCCGGTGGCCAAGCCGGCGCCCGGGAAAGCCAAGGCGGTGCCGAGGAAGGCCAAGGCCGTGCCCCGGAAGGCCAAGGCAGCACCGTCAAGGGCCAAGCCCGTCGCGCCGAAGCCGGCGCCGGCCGGGGCCACGCCGCGAGGCCTGCGCCAGGCCCTCGAGGCGGCGAACGCCCGGATCGAGCAGCAGGCGAGCGAGCTCGCGCTCATCGCCGGCATCCAGCAGGGCATGGCCTCGTCGCTCGGCTTCCAGGCCATCGTCGACCTGGTGGGCGACAAGCTGCGCGAGGTGTTCCGCACCGGGGACATGAGCATCCGGTGGTGGGACCGCGAGGCGAACGTCATCCGCAACCTCTACAGCTACGAGCACGGCAAGCGCCTTCCGCCGCGCGAGCGGCCGTTCGCCGGCAAGAAGGACCCGGCCGCGAAGGTCCTCCTGCACCGCATGGCGCGGGCCCTCAATTCGCGCGCCGAGCAGGTCGCCGCGGGCCTCACGGGCCCGGCGCCCGGCACGGACTGGTGCCACTCGATCCTCGCCTCGCCCATCGTGTCGGGCGACCGCGTGCTGGGCATGATCGTCCTCGAGGACCACGAGCGCGAGCACGCGTTCGGGGAGTCGCAGGTGCGGTTCGTGCAGACGGTCGCCGCGAGCCTGGGCGCCGCGCTCGACAATGCGCGGCTTTTCGACGAGACGCAGCGCCTGCTGAAGGAGACGGAGCAGAGGAACGCCGAGCTCGCCGTCATCAACAGCATCCAGCAGGGGCTGGTGGCGCAGCTCGACCTGGTGGCGATCGTCGACCTGGTGGGCGACAAGCTGCGCGAGGTCTTCCGCTCGGGCAACGTGAGCATCTCGTGGTTCGACGAGCAGTCGTATCTCGTCACCCCGGCCTACAACTACGAGAGCGGCAGGCGGCTCACGGACCTGCCCTCGCAGCCGCTCAATCGCAGCGTGAGGAACCTGCGGGTGGTGAAGGACCGCGAGACGGTCGTTCAGAACACGATGCCCGCGACGGCCATCGCGTATCCCGGCACGACGTTGCCGAAGTCCGACATGCGGGCGCCCGTCGTGGCCGCGGGCCGCGTGATCGCCGTCGTGAATCTCGACGACTACGAGCGGGAGAACGCGTTCAGCGAGAACGACGCCCGCCTGCTCACCACGGTGTGCACGGCCATGGGCATGGCCCTGCAGAGCGCGCGGCTCTTCGACGAGACGCAGCGCCTGCTGAAGGAGACGGAGCAGAGGAACGCCGAGCTCGCCGTCATCAACAGCATCCAGCAGGGCATGGCGGGCTCGCTCGACTTCCGCGGGATCATCGAGCTGGTGGGCGACACGCTGCGCGAGGTGCTCGGGACGGCCAACATCGGGGTGCGCTGGTACGAGGAGTCGACGGGGTTCGTGCACTACCCCTACGAATACGAGCTCGGCCGGCGCATCGAGGTCGATCCCCGCCCGCCGGCTCCGGGCGGGATCTTCGAGACGGTGCGACGGACCCGCGCCCCGAACGTGTACCGGAACGTGGCCGAGTTCCTCGCGGCCGGCGGGCGGATCATTCCCGGCACGGCGATGGGCCTGTCCAGCGCCTCCGTCCCCATCCTCGCGAACGACCGCGTGATCGGCGTGGTGCACGTCGAAAGTCACGAGCGGGAGAACGCGTTCGGGGATGCGCAGGTGCGGCTCATGCAGACCGTCGCCGCGTCCATGGGCGTCGCCCTCCAGAACGCGCGACTCTTCGACGAGACGCAGCGGCTCTTCAGGCAGAGCGAGCAGCGGGCGGCGGAGCTGGCCATCATCAACAGCGTGCAATCGGCGCTCTCCTCCCGGCTCGACATGCAGGCGATCTACGAGCTGGTGGGCGAGAAGATCCGCGAGATCTTCGACGCGCAGGTCGTGGGGGTCGCGACGTACGACCCGGCCACCGACATGGCGACGAGCCACTACCTCATCGAGAAGGGCGAGCGCTTCCATCCGGAGCCGTTCATCATCGGGGGCAGGGGATTCGCCGCCGTGATGAACGCGACCAAGCGGACCGTCCTCGTGAACGAGCGCTTCCGCGAGCGCGCCGCGGAGGTGGGCTCCGTCACCGTGGCCGGCTCGGAAGTGAAGTGCGCCCTCTTCGTGCCGCTGCTCTCCGGCGGGGAGGTCCGGGGGCTCTTCACCCTGCAGAACATCGACCGCGAGAACGCCTTCTCCGACGCCGACGTGCGCCTTCTGGAGACCCTCGCCGGCTCGGTGAGTGTCGCGCTGGAGAACGCCCGCCTCTTCGACGAGACGCAGCGCCTCTACAAGCAGAGCGAGCAGCGGGCGGCGGAGCTCGGCATCGTCAACAGCGTGCAGTCGGCCCTCGCCTCCAAGCTCGACATGCAGGCCATCTACGACGCGGTGGGCGACAAGATCCGCGAGATCTTCCAGCGGGCGGACGTGGGCATCCGCGTGTTCGATCGCGAGGCGGGGACCATCGCCTACCCGTACGTCTTCGAGGGCGGGCAGCGCCTCGAGATCGCCTCCCAGCCGCTGCGGCCCACGGGACTCGCGGCGCACATCATCCGCACGCGCGAGACGGTCCTCATCAACGAGAACCTGCCCGAGCGGGTCGCCGAGCTCGGCGCGGTGCTCGTGCCGGGCACGGCGATGGAGAAGTCGGGCGTCTACGTGCCGCTGGTCGCGGGCGACGAGGTGCGGGGCCTGCTCGAGCTGGTGGACCTCGAGCGCGAGCACGCCTTCAGCGAATCCGACGTGCGCCTGCTGCAGACCCTCGCGGCCAGCATGAGCGTGGCCCTGGAGAACGCGCGGCTCTTCGCGGAGACCGAGCGCCTCTTCAAGCAGAGCGAGCAGCGCGCCGCGGAGCTCGCGATCATCAACAGCGTGCAGGAAGGCCTCGCCTCGAAGCTCGAGATCGACCACATCTTCACGCTGGTGGGCGACAAGATCCGGGAGATCTTCGCCGCCGACACCACCTACATCGGCTACGCCGACGAGGCGCGGGAGCACGTCTACTTCCCCTATTACGTCGACCGTGGCGAGAGGCCGAACCTGAGCCCGGGGCGCGCCTGGAACGCGAAGCGGCCCACGGAACGCATCATCGAACAGGATGCCCCCCTTCTTTGGGGGTCCGTCGCCGAGGAGGTGGCGGCCTCGGGCGGTCGCCCCGGCCAGGTCGCCTCGCCCGGCGGCAGCGCGGACCTGAACCAGTCCTTCCTCGGCGTGCCGTTCTCGTATCGCGGCAAGCGGCACGGGGTCGTGAGCGTCCAGAGCTATCGCCAGGGGGCCTACGACCAGGGCCACGTGCGCCTGCTCACGACGCTCGCGAACAGCCTGAGCGTGGCGCTCGAGAACGCCCGTCTCTTCGACGAGACGCAGCGCCTCTTCAAGCAGAGCGAGCAGCGCGCGGCGGAACTGGCCATCATCAACAGCGTCCAGGCGGCCCTCGCCTCGGAGCTGAGCATGCAGGGCATCTACGACGCGGTGGGCGACAAGATCCGGGAGATCTTCCACCAGGCCGACATCGGGATCCGCCTGGTCGACCCGAAGTCGGGCCTCGTCCGCTATCCCTACACCTACGAGGGCGGCCAGCGCATCCAGATCGAATCCAGCCCGCTCGGCAAGACGGGCTTCACCGCGCACGTGGTCCGCACCCGGGAGCCCCTGCTCATCCACGAGGACATGGCGGGCCACGTCCGCAAGTTCGGCAGCACCGTGCTCCCCGGCACGCAGATGGAGAAGTCCGCGCTGTACGTGCCGCTCGTGGCCGGCGACCAGGTGCGCGGGCTCATCAACCTCATCGACATGGAGCGCGAGCACGCGTTCACGGAGTCGGACCTGCGCCTGCTGCAGACGCTCGCCACCAGCATGACGGTCGCCCTGGAGAACGCGCGCCTCTTCGACGAGACGCAGCGCCTGCTCAAGGAGACGGAGCAGCGCGCCGCGGAGCTCGCCGTCATCAACAGCATCCAGCAGGGCGTCGCGGCCGAGCTGGAGTTCCAGGCGATCGTGGACCTGGTGGGCGACAAGCTGCGCGAGGTGCTCGGGACCGGCGACATCGGCATCCGCTGGTTCGACGAGAAGGCCCGGACGGTGCACTACCTGTACGAATTCGAGCACGGCAGGCGGCTCTCCATCGCGCCGAGCGTGCCCGCGGCGGAGCGCTGGGCGACCATCACGGCCCGGCGCGAGCCGGTGGTGCGCAACACGCGGGCGGAGGTGCTCGCGGGCGGCCTGCTGCCGGGCACCGACCCGGCGCTCGCGGGCGTCACGGTTCCCATCGTCGGCAGCGACCGCGTCATCGGCACCATCATCGTCGAGAGCTTCGAGCGCGAGCACGCCTTCAGCGATTCCGACGTGCGCATGCTCGCGACCGTGGCCTCGAGCATGGGCGTGGCCCTCGAGAACGCGCGGCTCCTCGAGGAGACGCAGCGCCTCTTCAAGGAGAGCGAGCAGCGCGCGGCGGAGCTCGCGATCATCACCAGCGTGCAGTCGGCCCTCGCCTCCAAGCTCGAGATGCAGGGCATCTACGACGTGGTGGGCGACAAGATCCGCGAGATCTTCGGCCAGGCGGACCTGAGCATCCGCATCCACGACCGGCAGACGGGACTCATCCACTACCAATACGTCCATGAAGGGGGCAAGCGCCTCGAGCTCGCCTCGCACCCGCTGCCGCAGAACGGATTCGCGCCCCACGTCCTGCGCACGCGCGAGACGCTGGTCATCAACGAGAACATGGACGCCGAGCGCGAGAAGTTCGGCAGCTTCGTGGTGCCCGGCTCGGGCAAGACGAAGTCGGCGGTCTTCGTGCCGCTCCTGGTCGGCAACGAGGCGCGCGGGCTCATCAACCTCGTGGACCTGGAGCGCGAGCACGCCTTCAGCCCCTCCGACGTGCGCCTGCTCGAGACCCTCGCCACCAGCATGAGCGTGGCCCTGGAGAACGCGCGCCTCTTCGACGAGACGCAGCGCCGCACGCGCGAGGCGGCGGCATTGGCCGAGGTCGGCCGCGACGTGTCGTCCACGCTCGATCTCGCCAAGGTGATGGACCGCATCGCCGGCCACGCCAAGGAGCTGCTGCGCGGGGACAACAGCGCCATCTTCCTACCCGATGCCGAAGGCGCCACCTACAAGGCCATCGTGGCCCTGGGCGACATCGCCGACGCCCTCAAGGGCACCGAGGTGCGGCCGGGCAACGGCCTCATCGGCAGCATCATCCAGAGCGGCCAGGCCGAGTTCGTGAACGACACGGCGGCCGACTCGCGCGTGGTGCAGATCGCCGGCACGCCGGTGCTGAACGACGAGCGCCTCATGGTCGCGCCGCTCAAGGCCGGCGAGACCGTCAAGGGCGCCATGGCCGTGTGGCGAAACGGCGGCGTGCCCTTCGATCGGACGGACATGGACTTCCTCGTGGGGCTCTCGCTGCAGGCGGCCGTCGCGATGGAGAACGCGCGGCTCTTCGCCGAGTCGCAGCAGCGCGCGGCGGAGCTGGACACGGTCAACACGGTGTCGCAGCAGCTCGGCGGCAAGCTCGACCTGGACGCGCTCATCCACCTGGTGGGCGAGCAGGTGCGCGCGGTCTTCAAGGCGGACATCGCCTACGTCGCGCTCCTGGACCGCGCCGCCGGGATGATCGAGTTCCCTTACCAGTACGGCGAGGAATCGAAGCCGCTGCCCTTCGGCCAGGGCCTCACCAGCCGCATCATCCAGGACGGCAAGGCGCTCGTCATCAACGAGGACACCTTCCGCAAGACCGAGGAGCTGGGCGCGCGCATCCGCGGCAAGCGCGCCAAGAGCTACCTGGGCGTGCCGATCCTCGTGGACGGCGTGGCGCAGGGCGTGATCAGCGTGCAGAGCACGAAGAAGGAGCGCGCGTACCGCGAGGCCGACGAGCGCCTGCTCTCGACCATCGCCGCGAACGTCGGCGTGGCGCTGGGCAACGCGCGGCTCTTCAACGAGACCCAGGCCTCGCTCCAGCAGCAGACGGCGAGCGCGGAGATCCTGCGGGTCATCAGCGAATCGCCCACGGACGTGCAGCCGGTGTTCGACGCGATCGTGCGCACGGGCGTGAAGCTCCTGGGATGCCACCGGGCCGTGGTGCTTCGCCTCGTGGACGCGGGGCATTTCCGGATGGTCGCCGATGTCATGCGGGACGGCTCGTCGTTCCTGTCCACCCTGAACCCGCCCGTGCGACCCGTGGGGCCCGGGGAGCCGGTCGATCCGGTCGCCAATTTTCCCTCCCGTGCCATCGTCGAGCGCAGGACGGTGCACATCCCGGACTGGGGCGCCATCGAGCTGCCGCCGGTCGAACAGGGCGTCTTCGAGAAGCTGGGCTTCCGGTCGGCGATCTACCTGCCGTTGCTGCGGGGCAGCGAATGCCTCGGCGTCCTGGCCTTCGGCAGGGACCGGGCGGAAGCCTTCAGCGACAAGCACATCGCGCTGGCCGAATCCTTCCGCGACCAGGCCGTCATCGCCATCGAGAACGTGCGCCTCTTCAAGGAGACGCAGGAATCGCTCGCGCACCAGACGGCCACGGCGGACATCCTGCGCGTCATCAGCGAGTCGCCCACGGACGTGCAGCCCGTTTTCGAGGCGATCGTGCGCACGGCGGTGACCCTGCTGGGCCTCGACCGCGCCGCCTTCGTCCGCGTCGACGGCAGCCATTACCAGTCGACGGCCGTCGCTACGCCCGGCGGGTTCGAGAACGATCGCTGGAAGGATCCGGTGCCGATCGATCCGGCCGCCAATTTCCCCTCGCAGGCGCTCGTGTGGAAGCGCACCGTTCACATTCCCGACTGGGATGCCGTCGAACTGCCGCCGCGCCAGAAGATGGTGCGCGAGACGACGGGGGCCCGTGCCTCGCTCAACGTGCCGCTGCTGCGGGACGGGGAGTCCATCGGCGCGCTGATGCTCTTCCGGAACGTGCCGGGCGGCTTCACGCCGAAGGAGATCGCGCTGGCCGAGTCCTTCCGCGACCAGGCCGTCATCGCCATCGAGAACGTGCGCCTCTTCAAGGAGACGCAGGAGGCGCTCGAGCGGCAGACGGCCACCTCGGAGGTGCTTCGCGTCATCAGCAGCTCCGTCTCGGACACCGCGCCCGTCTTCGACAAGATCCTCGACAGCTGCTCGAAGCTCTTCGCCACCGAGCAGCTCGGCATCTTCCGCGTCGAGGGCGACGGCCTGCTGCACATGGGCGCGTGGCGCGGCGAGGCCTTCGAGCCGGTGGCGGCCGCCTTCCCGGCCCCGCTCGGCAACACGATGACGGCGGTCGCGATCCGCGAGCGGCGCACGGTGCACATCCCGGACGTCGAGGCGATGCCGAACGCGCCGCCGATGCTCACCGCGGTCCGCGAGAAATCCGGGAACTACGCCATCGCCTGGGCGCCGATGCTCTGGGAGAGCACGGGCGTGGGATCGCTGTGCATCATGCGCCAGCCGCCCCGGCCGTTCACCGACAAGGAACTCGATCTTCTCAAGACCTTCGCCGACCAGGCCGTCATCGCCATCCAGAACGCGCGCCTCTTCAACGAGACGAAGGAGGCCCTCGAGCGCCAGACCGCCACCGCCGGCGTGCTGCAGGTGCTCTCGGGCTCGATGGACGATCCCAAGCCCGTCTTCGAGAAGATCCTGGACAGCTGCCAGCGGTTCTTCGAGGTCACCGACGTCGCCGTGGACCTCATCGACGCGCAGGGCATGCTCGATCACGCCGCCTGCCGCGGCCGCTTCGCGCAGGACGCGGCCGCCACCTACTACCCGCGGCCCGTCGCCGGCACGGTGAGCGAGATGGCGATCAGCCGCCGGGAAGTGATCCACATCCCCGACGCGGCGAAGGACGAGGGCCTGCCGGATTACGTGGCGCACGCGGCGCGCGAGCTGGCGAACTTCAGCTGCGCCACGGCGCCCATGATCTGGAATGGCGTGGGCATCGGCACCGTGGACATCGTGCGCTCGCCGCCGCGGCCCTTCGAGGCGAAGGATCTCGAGCTGCTCAAGTCCTTCGCCGACCAGGCGGTCATCGCCATCCAGAACGCGAAGCTCTTCAACGACACGCGCGAGGCCCTCGAGCGCCAGACCGCCACCGCCGACATCCTCAAGGTGATCGCCGCCTCGCCCTCGGACGTGCAGCCGGTGCTCGACGCGATCGTGAACAAGGCCCAGCACCTCGTGGGCGGCTACTCGGCGACGCTGTGGCGGCGCTTCGGCGGCGAGCTGGCCCTCTCGGCCTACACGACCACGAACCCGGCCGGCATCGCGGCGCTCCTCGCCCGCTCCCCGCTTCCGATCGACGACTCGGACTTCTTCACGCGCGAGTTCCGGGCCGGCCGCATCGCGCACGTCCCGGACACCGACAGCCACCCGGGCTTCCCCGCCGAGTGGACCGAAGTGGCCCGCAAGCGCGGCTACCGCGCCATCCTGGGCGTGCCGATGATGCGCGACGGCCGGCTGGAGGGAAACATCGCCGTGACGCGGGTCGCGCCGGGGCCGTTCCCGCCCGGCCAGATCGAGCTGATGCAGACCTTCGCCGACCAGGCCGTCATCGCCATCGAGAACGTGCGCCTGTTCAACGAGACGAAGGAGGCGCTCGAGCAGCAGACCGCCACGGCCGAGGTGCTGCAGGTCATCAGCGGGTCCATCGCCGACACCTCGCCCGTCTTCGAGAAGATCCTCGACAGCTGCGGCCACCTGTTCTCGAGCGAGCAGATGGCGATCATGCTGGTCGGCGACGACGAGCGCGTGCGGCTGAAGACCTGGCGGGGCGGCGCGTTCGAGAAGCTCGCGGTCACCCTGACGGACGGATTGCCGCTCGGCGAGTCCTTCACGGGCCAGGCCATCCGCGAGCGCCGCACGGTCCGCGTGAACGATGCGGCGGCCGTCGCGGACGAGTCACCCCTCACCCGCGAGTACCTGGCGCAGAACGGCAACTACTCGGCCATCTACAGCCCGCTCACGTGGGAGGGGAGGGGGATCGGGGCGATCTGCGTCCTGCGCCAGCCGCCGCGCGCCTTCGACGACAAGGAGTCGGCCCTGCTCGCCACCTTCGCGAACCAGGCCGCCATCGCCATCCAGAACGCGCGCCTCTTCAACGAGACGAAGGAGGCGCTGGAGCAGCAGACCGCCAGCGCCGAGGTGCTGCAGGTGATCAGCAGCTCGGTCGCGGACACGGCGCCCGTGTTCGAGAAGATCATGGACAGCTGCGAGCGCCTCTTCGGCGCCGATTCCATGGGCATCGACCTGCTGGGCGAGGACGGCCTGGTGCGAATCGCCATCGACCGCGGCCCTCACAGCGAGGAGATGCGCCGGCAGCCCCCGGCGCCCGCCGAGAAGACCATCACCGGCCGGGCGGTTCGCGAAGGCCGCGTGATCTACCTTCCCGACATGGGCAAGGCGATGGAGGAGGGCTTTCCCATCATCCGCGCGGCCTGGGAGAAGGGCGCGCGCTCCTACCTGACGGCGCCGCTCCTGTGGAACGAGCGCGGCATCGGGGCCATCTACATCGGCAGCCAGCGGCTGGGTGCCTTCACCGAGAAGGACATCGCCCTGCTGCGCACGTTCGCCGACCAGGCCGTGATCGCCATCCAGAACGCGCGCCTCTTCAACGAAGCGCAGGAGGCGAGGGCCGCCGCCGAGGCCGCCAACGAGGCGAAGAGCGCCTTCCTCGCCACGATGAGCCACGAGATCCGCACGCCGATGAACGCGGTGATCGGCATGAGCGGGCTCCTCCTCGACACGCCCCTGGAGCCCGAGCAGCGCGACTACGCCGCCACCATCCGCGATTCGGGCGACGCGCTCCTCACGATCATCAACGACATCCTCGATTTCTCGAAGATCGAGGCGGGCCGCATGGACATCGAGGCCCAGCCCTTCGACCTGCGCGATTGCGTGGAGTCGGCGCTCGACCTCATCAACGCGCGGGCCGTCGAGAAGCACCTGGAGATCGCCTACCTGTTCGAAGGCGACGTCCCGCCGGTCATCAACGGCGACGTGACGCGCTTGAGGCAGGTCCTCCTCAACCTGCTCTCCAACTCGGTCAAGTTCACGGAGGAAGGCGAGGTGGTGCTCACGGTGACCGCACACCCCACGGCCGGCGGCAACATGGAACTCGCCTTCGCCGTGCGCGACACGGGCATCGGGCTTTCGGAGGAGGGGATGTCCCGCCTCTTCCAGTCCTTCTCGCAGGCGGATTCCTCCACCACCCGGCGCTACGGCGGCACGGGCCTGGGCCTCGCGATCAGCCGGCGCCTCGCGGAGCTGATGGGCGGGAAGATGTGGGCCGAGAGCGAGGGGCTGGGGCAGGGCTCCACCTTCCACTTCACCATCGTCGCGCCGGTGGCCTCGCTGCCCGCGCCGCGCGCCCGCGACTTCATCGGCGTGCAGCCCGAGCTCAAGGGCAAGCGCGTGCTGGTGGTGGACGACAACGCCACCAACCGCCGCGTGCTGGCCCTGCAGACGGCCAAGTGGGGCATGCAGTCCAAGGCCGCCGCGAAGCCGAGCGAGTCGCTCGCGTGGATCGAGGCCGGCGAGGCCTTCGACATCGCCATCCTCGACATGCACATGCCCGAGATGGACGGCTTGGAGCTCGCCCGCCGCATCCGGGCCGCCCGCAAGGGACTGCCGCTGGTCCTCTTCAGCTCGCTGGGCCGCAAGGAAGCGGGGGACAACGAGGGCCTCTTCGACGCCGCGCTCGCCAAGCCCATCCACCAGTCCCAGCTCTTCGACACGCTGGTGAACATCCTCGCGGGCGACGCGGGCCGGGCGGCGCAGCCCGTGCAGCCCACGGCCGCGCGCTTCGACCCGACGATGGCCGCGCGCAACCCGCTGCGCATCCTGCTCGCCGAGGACAACGTCGTGAACCAGAAGCTGGCCCTGCGCATCCTGCAGCAGATGGGTTACCGTGCGGACGTCGCCTCGAACGGCGTGGAGGCGGTGGAATCCGTCGGCCGGCAGGTGTACGACGTGGTGCTCATGGACGTGCAGATGCCGGAGATGGACGGCCTGGAGGCCACGCGCCGCATCTGCGCCACGTGGAAGCCGGAGAGCCGCCCGCGCATCGTGGCCATGACGGCCAACGCCATGCAGGGCGACCGGGAGCTGTGCATGGAAGCCGGCATGGACGATTACCTCACCAAGCCCATCCGCGTGGAGAAGCTGGTGGAAGCCCTCAACCTCGTCAAACCGCGGGAGATCCGCTGACATGAGCGACACCATCGACGCCGCCACTTTCAAGGCCCTGCAGGAGACCGCCGGAGCCGACTTCGTGGGCGAGCTCGTGGGCGCCTTCCTCGAGGAAGCGCCCGGCATGCTGAAGGACCTCTCCGCCGCCTACGCGGCCGGCGAGGCGGACAAGTTCAAGCGCGCCGCGCACTCCATCAAGTCCAACGGCCTCACCTTCGGCGCGATGTCGCTCGCGGCCATGGCCAAGGACCTCGAGCTCGCCGGGCTGGACGCCGTGAAGGCCCTCGGGGGCGATCCGGTCGCCGCGCTCGCCGCCGAAGTGAGCCGCGCGTCCGACGCGCTGAAGGGCCTCGTCCGTGCGTGAGGTCCGCGCCCAGCCGGCCCGCCTTCTCGTGGCCGACGACAACCGGGTGAACCGGCTGCTGCTCGCCCGCAGCCTCGAGCTGCAGGGGCACACCGTGGCGATGGCCGAGAACGGCCGCGTGGCCCTCGAAATGCTGCAGAAGGGCGGCTTCGACCTGGTCCTCCTCGACATGGAGATGCCCGAGATGACGGGCTTCGAGGTGCTCGAGCGCCTGGCCACCGACCCGCAGCTTCGCGACCTGCCGGTGATCGTCACCTCGTCGCTCGAGGGCATCGACCACATCGTGCGTTGCATCGAGCTGGGGGCGGAGGATTACCTCCCGAAGCCCGTGAACCCGGTGTTGCTCAAGGCGCGCCTGAACGCGAGCCTCGAGAAGAAGCGCCTTCGCGACCAGCAGCGCGACATGGTGCGCCGCTTCGCGACCACCGCCGTCGCCGCGGACCTGGACGCCTCCGGCTTCGCGCTGGGAGGCAAGCGCGTGCACGGCTCGGTGATGTTCTCCGACATCCGCGGCTTCACCTCGCTCGTGGAATCGCAGCCGCCGGAGGAGACGATCGAGCTCCTCAACACCTACTACACGCTCATGTTCGACGCCATCAGCGGGCAGGGCGGCGTGGTGAACCAGATGGTGGGCGACGGGCTCATGGCCATCTTCGGCGCGCCGCTGCCGCTCGCCGACCCCGCGACGGCCGCCGTGAACGCCGCGCGCGAGATGATCGAGATGGTGCAGATGCTGGGCGTCGAGCGCGTCTCCGAGGGCAAGAAGGAGATCCGCATCGGCATCGGCATCGCCACCGGCGAGATGGTCGCGGGCTACACCGGCACGCAGGACCGCGCCACGTACACGTGCGTGGGCGACACGGTGAACCTCGCCGCGCGGCTCGAGGCGCACACGAAGGTCGCGGGGGAGACGATCCTCATCGACGCGGCCACGCGCGCGGCCCTGGGCGAGAAGGTGCCCGTGGCGGCCCTCGGCGCGGTCGAGATCCGCGGCAAGGCCGAGCCGGTCGAGATCTTCGCGGTCAAGGCGGGCTAGCGCCCCGGGGGCGGGCGCGATGTCGTTCTCGGACGGCGGCTACCTCATCACGCTCGGCACGCCGTGGATGCACCTGTTGTGGCTGTTCGCCGTGCTGGCGGTGATCGCGTGGATCGCCTGCCGGGATTACAACCTGAAGGTCTCCTGGGCGATGGTCCCGCTCGCGATCGCCTGCGCGGTGGCGGTCGCGTGGCACCAGGGCGCGCGCATCCAGTTGCTGCCGGACGGCATCCGCGAGACGCGGTGGTACCGCGAGATCGATTTCGTCGCCTGGCGGCACGTGGCGTCGGCGAGCGTCGAGGCGCGAAACGTGGAGTCCGACAGCGGCACCGTGAGCACGCGCCGGCACCTCGTGCTGCGGCTCAGGACCGGCGACGACTGGCTTCTCGACCTGGAGGAGCTGCGGCCGGTGGAGATCCAGCGGATCGGCGCCTTCGTGAACGAACACGTCGCCGTCCCGCCGCTCGCGCCCCGGGGTGAAGCACCGGAGCGCGACGGTCGTCAGTACTTCCCGGCGGCGGCGGGCGCCGCGCCGGCCGGGGCGGCCGCCGGCGCTCCCGAGGCCGTCGCCGGCACGTCGTTCATCGCGAACACGATCTGGTCCCCGTTGCCCAGGTAGGCCTTGTCCTTCGAGCCGTTGGAGGCCGTGCCCTGCACCACGCCGATGCCCGCCTCGATGAGCTTGCGGGCGGTGAGGATGCCGGTGCAGTGGTTGCAGCCCACCTTCTCGAAGCCCCAGCTCTTGAACACCGCGACCAGGTCGTCGTACTTCGGGTCCCACTCGTCGAACGGCGAGACGTGCAGGCCGCCGTAGATGCCGTAGAGCTTCTTGGTCTTCACGGCGCGCTGGGCGGTGGAGGCGAATTGCAGGATCCCCTGGTGGCAGCAGCCGGTGACGGTGACCAGGCCCTTGTCCTTCACGTTGAAGAAGAGCGACTGCTCGCCGAACACGCGGCAGATGATCGGGGTCTGGAAGTTGTAGAGCGCCGCGCCCGGGAAGAGCTTGTACAGGCCCGGGTTGGTCTCGATGAGCTCGCCGCGGTGGCCCGCCGCCTTCACGTAGTCCAGCCCCTCCGCGTAGAAGCCCTTCGGGTAGAGCGCGCGCACCATGGGGTTGTACTTGAAGACCACCGGCACGCCCCAGAAGTGGTCGAAGTGCTCGTGCGACATGACGAAGTAGTCGATCTTGTTGTCGGCGAGCAGCTTGTCGATGCCCTCGCGCTTGAAGGCCTTGTCCATCCAGTCGAAGGACCAGCCCGAGTCGAGCAGGATTCGCTTCACCTCGCCCTCGAGCGTCTCCACCTCGATGAGCGCCGCGAAGCCCCCGGAGTTGGTCGGGTTCACGGCGTTCTCGAGCTGGTAGGCCCAGGCCTGGTCGAGCTTGTTGGGGATGAGCGGGCGCAGCACCTTCATGCCGTCCTCGTAGCTGCCCTTGCCGAGCTTGCCCTTGGGCTGGGTGAAGGGCGCCCAGTTGTAGGTGTACTGGTTCACCAGGAGGCCGCCGGCCCCCTTGATGTCGCCCATCAGCTTCTTGTTGTCGAACCAGCTCGTCTCGCTGATGTTGGTGACCTTCACGCTCTTCACCTCGCCGATGTCCTCCTTGGGCGCGGGAGCCTTGGCGAAGTGCTGCTTGCGCAGCGGCGAATAGGAATAGACCCCCATGGAGGTCAGCGCGCCGGCCATGGCGCCCACCGCGACGCCCTTGGTGAAGTCGCGCCGGTTGATGCTGCGGTCGTTGTCAGACATTGTCGGAACTCCTCGTGGTCGTCCGTTCGGGGGCGCGGGTCATGTCCAGATCCACTTGCTCTTGCCGAGGATCGGCAGCGCGTAGACCAGCGCGAAGTAGAGCGCGACGCCCACGCCGAGCCCGACGACGATACCCAGGGTGTATGGCTTGTTCATGCGTGTCTCCTCGTCAGTCGGCCGCGGAGCCGAGCGGTTCGTGTTCGTAGGGCGCCGGGGCGGGAGCCGGGACGGGCTTCGCGACGGCGGACACCTTGCGCCACGCCGGCCAGTTGTCCATGTACCAGTGGTGCACCAGCATGATGTTGATGAGCCAGATGGTCGGGATCATCGGGAACTGCTCGGGCTGCGAGATGCCGCGCTGCGTGCCGAGCGCCAGGTGGCTGATGTTGTAGTAGATGACCATGAGGACGACGCCGGCGACGCCCGTGATCAGGGTGCGCACCAGCAGGTTCACCGGCACGGAGAACTTCGTGGGCCAGTTGCCGCAGTAGAAGTTGAGGTACAGCGCCGGCAGCAGCATGAAGATCATCATCTCGCCCACGTGCAGCCATCTCCAGTCGGGCGCGTTGTCGTTGCGCGTGCCGCGGATCGTCTCGCCCAGGAAGAGCTCCTGCGCGAAGTAGAGGAACAGGTGGAAGGCCCAGGCGATGGCGAGGATGCCCACGAAGGTCGAGATGCGCCGCAGCCAGTCGTTGCGGATGAGCCGGAAGGGATAGCGCTCCCAGATCGTCTCGACCAGCCACACCACCACGGTCGCGCACATGATCCAGGCGATGTGGAAGTTGCCGCTCACGGTACCCGCGAAGTTCTCCCAGTAGGGCGGGGCGAGCGCGGTGAAGTACTGCCACGGGTAGTAGAGGATGCCCATGTGCGGGTGCATCGTGACGAAGTAGAGCACCACGGCGAGGAAGAACGTGACCACCAGGATCGTGAAGCCCTGCACCGGCTGCTTCTCGTGCTGCCAGGGCGCGCGCTCCATGCCCACTACCCAGGCGGGGGCGAGCCAGGAGGCGAGGGCCGCGAACATGAGGATCGCGAGCGCGGCGTATTCCTCGGCGAAGAACTGCGTCATGCGCGGCAGCTTCGCCGTGCGCGCCGGGTTGAAGTACGCGATGCCGTAGTCGCCCAGGAAGCCCTGGAAGAAGCCGTGGATCACGACCATCATGATCGCCACGGCCACGGGCACCGCGATCGCCGCCTTCGCGAGCGGATGCCAGTTGTCGAGCTGCGCGCGGCGCATCGGCCAGAACTGGAAGATGTAGACCATCCAGATGAAGATGATGAGCAGCCAGCGCGTGTACATGTAGCCGACGTAGGGCGTGTACAGCCGGAAGTAGCCGCGCGGATCCTGGAAGATCCACCACGTGGCGTAGAACACGGCCAGCAGGCCCAGCACGTTCACCAGGTGCGTGAGCGGCGCGGGCCACTTCGGCGAAAGGCGCCGCTCCTCGAGGTATCCCGCCCCGTACCGTTCTTCGGATGGCATGGTCATGTGTCAGCTCCCGTCTGGTCCGGCTCGCCGTGCGGCTGGCCGGTCGTTGCGAATATCTCCTTGAGGATCTCCACGTCGCTCCTGCCCGCGGTGTCGATGCCCAGGCGAGCGGCCTCGTCCGCGAGGAACGGCCGCGCCTCGTTCACCTGCGCGCACGCCATCTCGTAGGAACCGAAGTAGTCGTCCCAGGTCGGTCCCGGGGGCGGCTGCGGCGCGCGTTCGCGCGGCAGCAGGAAGCGGCGTCGCGAGAGGTCAGGTGGCTTGTCCATCGTCGGGGCTCCCGGCAAAGGGATTCGGGGGATGCGGGTGCGGGCCTTCTTCCTGCGAGGCGCAACTCCCGCAGAACGCGCCCACCGGCTCGAACTGCCAGCCCGCCGCCTGCCACCACAGCGGGTTGATCGGCCAGGGCGCATGGCGCGGCGGCGCGTCGCCGGCGTGCACGAACTGCGGCCGCTCGGCCGCATACGGATCGACCAGCCGCCCACCCTTGCGATA
>CAZPLW010000022.1:0-29529 GCA_964587315.1 uncultured Lysobacter sp. | reverse complement strand
CGAGCGTAAGGCATAAAGCCAAAGTAAACCGCCTAACGGCTACAGCCTATAGGCTGACTGAGCGGTAAGCAAAGTAAACGCCATATGCACTTAGTAATCGGCCTCGGAAACCCAGGTCCAAAGTACGAGCACACACGTCACAACGTGGGATTTAAAGTACTCGATCGTTTAGCCGAAATGCTCCAGGTAACCTGGAAGCGCGACGCCAGCTCCAACCTGGGCGGGACCATGCGCCTGGGCGCGCAGCCCTGCAACGTGAAGAAGGGCTCGCTCGCGCACAAGATCTACGGCAAGGACGTCGTCGCCGAGCGCCACCGACACCGCTACGAGGTGAACGACCAGTACGTCGCGCGCCTGGAGGCGGCGGGGCTCGCGATCAGCGCGCGCACGCAGAGCGAGAACCTGGTGGAGATCTCGGAGCGGACGGACCACCCGTGGTTCTTCGGCTGCCAGTACCACCCGGAGTTCACCTCCACGCCTCGCGCGGGGCATCCGCTCTTCATCTCGTACGTGAAGGCGGCGCTCGAGCAGCATCGCAAGCGCGTTCCCGAGCCGGGCCTGAAGGTGATCGGCGGCTCCGCCGCGTAGCAAACCGTTGGAACCGCAGATGAACGCAGATGAACGCAGATGATCTGTGATTCATCGGGCGTCTTCGATTGAATTGGTGATTCTGGCGATTTCTCGGGTGAGGGGATATTCGCCCTTGGCGTCACCCTTCCATTCCAGAAGAACATCTGCGTTCATCTGCGTTCATCTGCGGTTCCATCGATTGACCCACGCGCCAGCGTGAAAGAGAAAACATGAAACTCTGCGGATTCGACGTCGGTCTCGACCACCCCTTCTTCCTCATCGCCGGCCCCTGCGTCGTCGAGAGCGAGCAGCTCCAGATGGACGTCGCCGGCCAGCTCAAGGAGATCACGTCCTCCCTGGGCATCCCCTTCATCTTCAAGTCCTCCTACGACAAGGCCAATCGTTCGAGCGGAAAGAGCTTCCGCGGCCCGGGGATGGAGAAGGGCCTCGAGATCCTCGCGAAGGTGCGCTCCACCCTCGGCGTCCCCGTCCTCACGGACGTGCACACCGAGCAGGAGGTGCCGGAGGTGGCGAAGCACGTGGATGTCCTCCAGACCCCCGCGTTCCTGTGCCGCCAGACGGACTTCATCCACGCCGTCGCCCGGGCGGGCAAGCCGGTCAACATCAAGAAGGGCCAGTTCCTCGCGCCCCACGACATGAAGAACGTCGTCGACAAGGCACGCGAGGCGAGCGGCGCCGACAACATCATGGTCTGCGAGCGCGGCGCCTCCTTCGGCTACAACAACCTGGTCTCCGACATGCGTTCGCTCGCGATCATGCGCGAGACCGGATGTCCCGTCGTGATGGATGCCACCCACTCGGTGCAGCTGCCGGGCGGGCAGGGCACCTCGTCGGGCGGGCAGCGGGAATTCGTGCCGGTGCTCGCGCGCGCGGCCATCGCCACGGGCGTCTCCGGCGTCTTCATGGAGACGCACACGGATCCCGCCAAGGCCCTCTCCGACGGGCCGAACGCCTGGCCGCTTGCGCGCATGCGCGAGCTCCTCGAGACGCTCAAGGAGATCGACCGGCTGGTGAAGAAGCGCGGGTTCGCGGAAAGCGCGTTGTAGTCCCGATGCCGTAAGTCCGCGCGCCCCGGCGCGACGGATCGCCATTTCCCTTCCCGTGGAGTTCCCATGAAGATCCTCGTCCTCGGCGCCGGCGGCATCGGCGGCTACTTCGGCGGCCGGCTCGCGCAATCGGGCGCCGACGTCACCTTCCTCGTGCGCCCGAAGCGCGCGGCGCAGCTCGCCACGGACGGCCTCGTGATCGAGAGCCCCAAGGGCGACGCGACGATTCCCGTGAAGACGGTGACGGCGGAGGCGGTCGGGCCCGGCTTCGACCTCGTCCTCTTCACCTGCAAGTCCTACGACCTCGATTCGGCCATGGCGGCGATCGCCCCGGCGATGGCGGGCGAGGCGGTCGTCGTGCCGATGCTCAACGGCATCGCGCACCTGGCCCGGCTCGACGCGACCTTCGGCAAGGCGAAGGTGATGGGCGGCACGTGCCAGATCAACGTGACCGTCACGCCCGGGGGGACGGTGAAGCACATGGAGCCC
Source organism: uncultured Lysobacter sp. (assembly GCA_964587315.1). GTDB lineage: Bacteria > Pseudomonadota > Gammaproteobacteria > Burkholderiales > Usitatibacteraceae > FEB-7. Next base: position 27,403 of record CAZPLW010000022.1, on the reverse strand, counting down.
CTGAACCGCCTGATCTTCGGCGAGCGGGACGGCGCCGAGAGCCCGCGCGCGAAGGCCTTCGCCGAGGCGCTCGCGAAGACCGGCGTCGACTGGACGCTCTCCGCGACCATCGAGCAGGACATGTGGGAGAAGCTCATGTTCCTCTCGGCGCTCGCGGCCACCACGTGCCTCTTCCGCGGCAACATCGGCGAGATCCTCGCGGCGCCCGGCGGCAAGGAGGCCCTCGAGCGGGCGCTGGCGGCCAACGTGCAGGTCGTGACGAAATGCGGGGTGGCGCCGCGGGCGAAATCGGTCGAGTTCGCGAGCGCGCGGCTGCTCACGCCGGGGCCGGCGAGCTCGTCGATGCTGCGCGATCTCGAGCGGGGCAATCCCGTCGAGGCGGACCACATCGTGGGGTTCATGCTGGAGCGGGCGCGGGAGCATGGCGTGGATGACGCGATCCTCTCCCTCGCCTACGCGCACCTCAAGACTTACGAAGCGCGGCGGGCCGCGGGGCGGCTGCCGGGGTAGGGCTTTGGAACCGCCGATGAACGCAGATGAACGCAGATGGCTTGTGGGTGGGCATGCAACGTCGCATTTGGTGATGGTGGACTGACGTATCACCCCAAGCCCTCTCGGAGCATGTCAAATTCACCATGGGCAGTGACCCCGTCCGATCACAAGCCATCTGCGTTCATCTGCGTTCATCTGCGGTTACAAAGCCTTTCATCTCGCATGACTCCCCGCCATGCGGTCAAAGGCCCGATTTGCTAGCATGGGTTCACGATGCCCGCCACCCGTGAATACGACTACGTCATCGTCGGCGCCGGCAGCGCCGGCTGCATCCTCGCCAACCGCCTGACGAAGGACGGCAAGTCCTCCGTCCTGCTCCTCGAGGCGGGCGGCGAGGACGACTGGTTCTGGATCAGGATCCCCGTCGGCTACCTCTACACGATCGGCAACCCCCGCACGGACTGGTGCTTCAAGACCGAGCCCGACCCCGGCCTGAACGGCCGCCAGCTGGGCTATGCCCGCGGCAAGGTGCTGGGCGGCTGCTCGTCCATCAACGCGATGGTCTACATCCGCGGCCAGCGCGAGGACTACGACCACTGGGCTTCCCTGGGCAACCGGGGCTGGGGCTGGGACGACATCCTGCCCATCTACCGCGACATGGAGGATTTCTTCGCGGGCGCCAACGAGTTCCACGGCGCCGGCGGCGAGCTGCGCGTCGAGGAGCCGCGCGTGAAGTGGGAGATCCTCGACGCCTGGCGCGAGGCCGCGGCGCAGTGCGGCATCCCGAAGATCGACGAGTTCAACCGCGGCGACAACTTCGGCAACGCCTACTTCCACATGAACCAGAAGGCCGGCGTGCGCTGGAGCGCCACCAACGCGTGGCTCAGGCCCGCGCTCGGCCGGCCGAACCTCGAGGTCGCGACGCGGGCCCACGCGACCAAGGTGCAGGTGGAGACGGTCGACGGGAAGCGCCGCGCCACGGGCCTGGAGTACGTCGTCGAGGGGCAGGGAGCGCGCGTCGCGAAGGCCCGCAAGGCGGTGGTGCTCGCGGCCGGCGCCATCGGCTCGCCGCAACTCCTGCAGCTCTCGGGCATCGGGCCCGCCCCGCTCCTTTCGCAGCACGGGATCCCGGTCGTGCACGAGATGGCGGGGGTGGGCGAGAACCTGCACGACCACCTGCAGATCCGCATGGTCTACAAGGTGCACGGCGTGAAGACGCTCAACACGATGGCCAACAGCCTGCTGGGGAAGGCGGCCATGGGGCTCGAGTACCTCCTGCACAAGACGGGCCCGCTCACGATGCCGCCCTCGCAGCTCGGGGCCTTCGCGAAGAGCGACCCCGCGCAGCCCACGGCCAACATCGAGTGGCACGTGCAGCCGCTCTCGCTCGACAAGTTCGGCGACCCGCTGCACTCCTTCGACGCCATCACGCCGTCGGTGTGCAACCTGCGGCCGACCTCGCGCGGGTGGCTTCGCATCCGGAGCGCCGATCCGTTCGCCGCGCCCGAGATCAAGGTGAACTACCTCTCGACGGACCATGACCGCCAGGTCGCCGCGGACGGCATGAAGTTCACGCGGCGGGTGATGGCGTCCGAGGCGCTCGCGAAGTACCGCCCGGAAGAGTGGAAGCCCGGCCCGTCGGTCCAGTCGCCGGAGGAACTCGCCAAGGCAGCGGGCGACCTGGGCACCACGATCTTCCACCCCGTCTCCACCTGCCGCATGGGGTCCGACCCGCTCGCCGTCGTGGACGACCGCCTGCGTGTGCACGGAATCGAGGCGCTGCGCGTTATCGATGCATCGATCATGCCGCGCATCACGTCGGGCAACACCAACGCGCCGGCCTACGCGATCGCGGAAAAGGGCGCCCGCATGCTCCTCGAGGACTTTCGTTGAACCGCAGGACGCTGCTCGTCACGATCGCGTTCGTGGCGGTGGCGGCGCTCGCGTGGGACTGGATGAAGGCGAAGCCGGATTCCGCGCAGGCCCAGGCCGCGCGCGCGCCGTCGTCGGCAGCTTCCCGGTCCGGCTCGTCCGCCTCCGTCCAGGGGCTCGCGCCCGCCGGCAGCCAGCCGCCCGCGCCGGCCGTCAATTTCCTCAAGCCCGCGGCCGTGAAGGACACCGCCACCCCCCTCGCGCGCGAGTTCACGGCGGCGAAGCGCTACAAGGCGCCCTACGACCGCCTCAAGGATTCGCCGGAAGGCCGGACGCCCGAGGGGCAGTACTACCTCTACCAGATGCTGCGGGCCTGCGCGACCATCGCGGACCGCAAGAGCACCTTCTCGCCCGGCCGCCCCTTCTCGCCCACGCTGCTGCAGGAACGCCGTGACCGCGTGATGGCGGAATTCCCCGAGGGCAGCCCCGCGCGCGACCAGCGCCTGGCCGCGCTCGACCAGCTCTCGGTCGACAAGTGCGAGGGCATGGGCGGCATCACCGTGTCGGAGGCGGACCTGAACGGGATGCTGAAGAACGCCGTGATGGGCGGCGACCCCAAGGCGCGCCTGGTGCAGGCGGAGGCGGAGATGTGGGCGGAGCGCCGCAGCGCCGGCTCCGGCAAGCCGGGAATCACCCGCCCGACGCTCAACGACGGGCAGATGGACGCGGTGCGCACCGCCTTCGCCTCCCGCGACCCGGAAGCCATCGCGCTCGCGGGCAACATGCTCACCTACCAGTTCCGGGACGTCTCGCTGCGCCTGGGCACGGACACGGAGCCCGTCGACGCAAGCGTCCTGCGCAACGCCGCGCTGCTGCTCGCCTGCGAGTACGGCTACCCGTGCGGCGCCAACGCGCAGATGGTCCTTTCCGGCTGCGCGCTGCAGGGCCGGTGCGGCGTGCAGACGCTGGCCGACTACCTGTTCTATTTCAGCGCCTCGCCCTACGAGGCCCAGACCATGGATCGCTACCGCGCCATCCTGCGCCAGCTGTCGGATTCGGGCGACACCTCCACGCTCGGCTTCAACCGGTTCCAGAACGTCATCAACGCCTCGACGACCACCACGACGGTCGTCTCCCCGGGAACTTCCGCGCCCCGCAAATAGTCGCTCCGGCGGCCGGCGAGCGTCGGCTACAATCGAAGACACCCCCCAGCCGGTCGCGAGAAACCGGCCCACCTTCGATCGATTGAGGAGCCACGCATGATCAAGCTCACCGTGAACGGCCGCGTCCATACGCTGGACGTCGAACCCGACATGCCCCTGCTGTGGGTGCTTCGGGACCAGCTGAAGCTCATGGGCACCAAGTACGGCTGCGGCATCGCGCAGTGCGGCGCCTGCACCGTGCACGTCGACGGCGAGCCCGTCACCTCCTGCCGGGCCAAGGTGGGCGACATGGTGGGCAAGAAGATCCTCACCATCGAGGGCCTCTCCAAGCCCGGCCTGCACCGCATCCAGAAGGCCTGGATCGAGCACGAGGTGCCCCAGTGCGGCTACTGCCAGACCGGCATGATCATGTCCGCCGCGGCGCTGCTCGCGAAGAAGCCCAAGCCCACGGACGCGGACATCGACGAGGCCATGACGAACCTCTGCCGCTGCGGCACGTACGCGCGGGTCCGCAAGGCGATACACGCCGCCGCCGGCCAGCTGCCCGCCGCCGCCGCGAAGAAAGCCTGAGGAGAGCCGCCATGACGATCGACCGCCGCCAGTTCCTCCAGGCCTCCGCCGTCGCCGGCGGGGGGTTCGCCCTCCAGTTCTCCCTTCCCGCCTTCGCCGCGCCGGCCAAGGGCCTGCCTGCGACCGAGGTCAACGCGTGGGTGGTGATCCAACCCGACGACCGTGTCGTGGTGCGCATCGCGCGCTCCGAGATGGGCCAGGGCACGTACACCGCCCTCGCGCAGCTGGTCGCCGAGGAGCTCGACTGCGACTGGAACAAGGTCAGCGCCGAGTTCGCCTCGCCCAACGAGCACATCCGGAGGAAGCGCATCTGGGGCTCCATGTCCACCGGCGGAAGCCAGGGCGTGAGGAGCTCGCAGGATTACGTGCGCAAGGCCGGCGCCAGCGCGCGCGAGATGCTGGTCGCCGCCGCCGCCGCGCAGTGGAAGGTGCCGGCCGCCGAATGCACGGTGGACAAGGGCGTCATCACCCACGGCCCCTCGAAGCGGCGCGTGCGCTACGGCCAGGTCGCCGCCGCGGCGGCGAAGCTCGAGCCGCCCAAGGACGTGAAGCTGCGCGATCCGAAGGACTGGAAGATCGCCGGCAAGCCCCTGCGCCGCCTCGACATCCCCGACAAGGTGATCGGCAAGCCCGTGTTCGGCGTCGACGTGGACCTGCCCGGCATGCTGCACGCGTCAATCTTCCAGTCGCCCGTGTTCGGCGGCAAGGTGAAGAACGTCGACTCGGCGGCCGCGGAGAAGATGCGCGGCGTGAAGAAGGTCGTGCGCGAATCCGATTTCGTGGCCGTCATCGCCGACAACTGGTGGCGCGCCCACGAGGCCGTGAAGGCGCTCAAGGTCGAGTGGGACGAGGGCCCGAACGGCAAGGCCTCCGACGCGACCATCATGGCCATGCTGCGCGAGGGCCTCGCCGATCCCAAGCTGCCGGAGGCGCGCAAGGTGGGCGACGCGGCCGCGGCGATGGCGACGGCGGTGAAGGTGGTCGAGGCCGAATACGCCTCGCCCTACCTCAACCACGCGACCATGGAGCCGATGACCTGCACGGCGTGGATCAAGCCGGACGGTTTCGTCGAGGTGTGGACCTCCACGCAGAACGCCGAGGCCTCGATGGCCGCCGCGTCGGAAACGGCCGGCGTTCCCCTCGAGAAGGTCGAGGTGCACAAGATGATGCTGGGCGGCGGCTTCGGCCGTCGCGGCGCCCCGCAGGATTTCGTGAAGCAGGGCGTCCTCATCGCGAAGCACATGCCCGGCGTGCCGGTGAAGATGATGTGGTCGCGGGAGGAGGACATGCGCCACGGCTTCTACCGGCCCGCGAGCCTCGTGAAGATGAAGGCGGGCCTGGACGCGCAGGGCAACTGCGTCGCGTTCGAGGCGAAGATCGCCTGCCCCTCGATCCTCGCGTTGCTGCGGCCCGAGGCCATCCAGAAGGGCATCGACTTCTCGTCCGTGCGCACGTTGGGCGACATGCCGTACACGATCCCGAACCAGCAGGTCGACTACGCCATGCGCAACGGGCACGTTCCCGTGGGCTTCTGGCGCGCGCCGGGCCTGCAGAACGGGGTCTACCGCGAGTGCTTCATCGACGAACTGGCGCAGGCGGCGGGCAAGGACCCGCTCGAGTACCGCCTCGCGATGCTCAAGCCGGGCGACAAGAACCGGCTGGTGCTCGAGGCGGCGGCGAAGCACGCGGGCTGGGGCACGCCGCTGCCCACCGGCGTGTTCCGCGGCCTCGCCGTCTCGGACGGCTTCGGCAGCTTCACGGCGGGCGTCGCGGAAGTTTCCGTGAACCCGGCGGGCGACATCCGGATCCACCGCTTCGTGATGGCGATCGATTCGGGCTACGTCGTGAACCCCGACACGTGCGCGGCGCAGGCCGAGGGCAACGCGGCCTACTGCATCGGCATGCTCTACCAGGCGAACACCGTGAAGGACGGGCGGATGGTGGAGGGCAACTTCAACACGTTCCCGCTGCCCGACATGACGCAGATGCCGAAGGTGGAGACGGTGCTGGTGCCGACGGGCGGGTTCTGGGGCGGGCACGGGGAGCCGGGGGCGCTGTCGTTCATGCCGGCGGTGCTCAATGCCGTGCATGCGGCCACGGGGAAGCGGGTGAGGACGCTTCCGATCAAGCCGGGGGAACTCAAGAAGGCTTGAGATGTTTCGTGGCTCGCGATTGGGAAAAGGCTTGGGAACCGCAGATGAACGCAGATGAACACAGATGGTTTGTGATCAATCGGTGAGGGGTGGACTCGCCGGCATCGCGGCCGCCACCTCATCCATCGCCGTCATGGGATGTGCAGCCGTCGCGTTCGAGCAATCGCCGCTTGGCCCTGCGGGAGACGTCGCTCGCGGCCGCGAGGTGTTCGTGGCGCGGGAGGGCGGGCATTGCGTGCTGTGCCATCAAGTGCCGGGCGTCGCGGTGGCGGGCAACGTGGGGCCGGCGCTCGATGGCATCGGCACTCGGTTGTCGGCGGGCGAGATCCGCTATCGCATCGTCGACATCACGCGGGTGAATCCGGAAGCCGTCATGCCCGCGTTCCATCGCACCGCGGGGCTTTCGCGCGTGGCGCCGGCGTACGCGGGCCGGCCGGTGCTCGATGCCCGGCAGGTGGAAGACCTGGTGGCCTACCTGGGGAGCCTTCGTTGAGCCGACGTCGATTTCTGCAGGTAGCCGGGGCCGTGGCCGCCGGCGCGGCGTTGCCCGCGGCGGCGCAGGCGAACCGCATCCTGCCCGCGCAGGACATCGAGCCCCTCATCGCGCGCATCACCGGGGGAAGGCCCGTGGAGAAGAAGGACGTCACGGTGGAGCTGCCCTCGCTCGCGGAGAACGGCAACTCGGTGCCGCTTCGCATCAAGGTCGCAAGCCCCATGTCGGCCACGGACCGCGTCACGGACCTGCACGTGTTCGCCGAGCGCAACCCGCGGCCCCTCGTGGCCGCGTATCACTTCGGCCCGGCGGTCGCCCGCGCGCAGATCGACACGCGAATCCGTCTCGCGGTGGAGCAGCGCGTCTTCGTGCTTGCCTCGCTGTCGGGCGGGCGGTTCGCCGCGGGCGAGGCGCACGTGGTCGTGACCTCGGCCGCCTGCCTCGACGAGGGTGCCTGACATGGCGCTCGCGAGGCTCCAGGTTCCCCCGAAGTCGCGCGCCGGCGAGGCGGTCGAGGTGCGCCTTCTCGTGCAGCACCCGATGGAGACGGGCTTCCGGCGCGAGGCCGACGGCAAGGCCGTGCCGATGAACGTGGTCAATTCCCTCGTGTGCCGACTGGGCGGCGTGGAGATCCTGCGCGCCGAGTTCGGCTCGGGCGTCTCGGCCAATCCCTACCTCTCGTTCTGGATCGTGCCGCCGGCCAGCGGTGACCTGGTGGTCGAGTGGGTGGACGATGCGGGCGTGAAGGGAAGCGTCTCCGCGCCGATCGCGGTGTCGTGAGGCGCTTCGCGCTCGTCCTGGCCGGATTCGCCTGCGCCGCGTTCGCGCAGGAGGCGAGGCGGCCCGAGCCCCTTCGTCCCGGCCCCGAATTCCAGGGCGCCGACGTGCGCGCCCTGCAATCGGACGACTTCGCCAATCCCGGCATGCTGTGGGTGGCGCGCGGCGGCGAGCTCTGGCGCGCGCCCGGCGCCAACGGCAAGCGCTGCGCGGACTGTCACGGCGAGGACGCCGCGTCGATGAAGGGCGTGGCGGCGCGCCATCCGCGCCACGACGCGGCCCTCGGCAAGGTCACCGACCTCGTCGGTCGCATCGACGCGTGCCGGCAACGCCACCAGGGCGGCGCGGCCCTCGCGCGCGAATCGCCTGATGCGCTCGCGCTGGAAACCTTCGTCGCGCACCAGTCGCGCGGGATGCCGGTCGAGGTCGCGACGGACGGCCCGGCGCGGGCGACGTGGGAGAAGGGGCGGGCGCTCTACTTCACCCGCGTGGGCCAGCTGGGTCTCGCCTGCACCCACTGCCACGACGCGCGCTGGGGCCGCACGCTGCTCGCGGAATCCGTGAGCCAGGGCCACCCCACGGGCTGGCCTGCGTACCGGCTCGAATGGCAGGCGCTCGGCTCGCTGCAGCGCCGGCTGCGCGCCTGCTTCTTCGGCGTGCGCGCGCAGCAGCCGGCCTACGGCAGCGAGGACCTGCTCGCCCTCGAGCTGTACCTGGCCGATCGAGCGAGGGGCCTCGCCGTCGAGGTGCCGGGCGTTCGGCGCTAGCGGCGGTTCTGGTACAGTGGCGCCGTGATGCAACCCGATTGCACGAAAAGCCCCGGTTTCCTGCGGCGCGCCTTTCTCGCGTGGGCGCTCGCCCTGTGCGTCCTCGCCGGGCAGGCGGGCGCCGCGACGCACGAGCTGGGGCATGCGCTGGAGCGCCTCGGGTCCCGCGCGGCCACGGTGCTTCAAGGTGACACCGGAGTCGCTTCGGACGCGTGCCATCCCGAGCCGGGCGAGCGTGGCGGCTGCCCGCTCCACGCGCTGTTCACCGAGCTGGCGGCGATGGCGTTCGGCTCGTGGCCGCCCGTCCTGGTCGAAGCGGCGTCGCACACGCCCGGCGCATTCCCCGGCGCACCGGCGTTCCCCGCCACTCGCCTCGCCTTCCACTCCCGCGCGCCACCGGCTCTCCCGGCCTGACCCTCGACTGCCGGCGCGCATCCCGTGCCGGATTCCTCGGTTCGTCACGGGAGTTCCCATGGTCCGTCTCACCCTGCTTTCGGGCGCCGTCGCGTCCGCCCTCTGCGTTTCCCCGTTCGCTTTCGCGCAACAATCTCCAGCCGCGCCGAATCCCGCGCCCGACGAGAAGGTCGAAAGGGTCGAGGAGGTGGTGGTCACCGCCTCGCCCCTGGGCCGCCGCGAGGCCAACCTCGCGCAGCCCGCCACGGTGCTCTCGGGCGACGACTTGCGCCGCAAGCGCGGCGCTTCCATCGGGGAGACGCTCGCCAATGAGCTGGGCGTGCAGTCGAGCGCCTTCGGTCCCGGCGCCGCGCGCCCGGTCATCCGCGGGCTCGACGGGCCCCGCGTGCGCGTGCTCGAGAACGGCACCGGCACCCTCGATGTCTCCACGCTGAGCCCCGACCACGCCGTGACCACGGAGCCGCTCTTCGCGCGCCAGGTGGAGGTGCTTCGGGGACCGGCGAGCCTGCTCTTCGGCAGCGGCGCGATCGGCGGCGTGGTGAACGTCGTGACCAACCTCATTCCCGATTTCGTCCCGCCCGCGCCGACGGGATCGGCCGAGATCCGCTTCGGCAGCGCGAACCGCGAGCGCTCGGGCGCGGCCGAGGTGACCTCCGGCGCCGGCGACTTCGCGATGCACGTGGAGGGCTTCGCGCGCAGGACCTCGGACTACCGCATTCCCGGCCCCGCGGTGCGCGGCGATCCGCCGGGCGCCACGGGCCGGCTTCCCGACAGCGCCCTCGACTCGAAGGGCGGCGGCGTGGGCGCCTCGTGGGCGAGCGGCGGCAGCTACGCGGGTATGGGCGTCACGCGGCTCGAAAGCGACTACGGCATTCCTTCGGGCGAAGGCGTCTCGATCTCGCTGCGCCAGACGAAGCTGCAGGGCGCGGCCGACATCGACGATCCGCTGCCGGGCATCGCGAAGCTTCGCGTGCGCCTCGGCGCGAACGACTACGAGCACCGCGAGATCGAGAGCACGGGCGCGGTCGGAACGACCTTCCGCAACAAGGCGCACGAGGGTCGCGTGGAACTGGGGCACGTCCCGTGGCAGGACGGCAAGGGCGCGATCGGCGTCCAGGTCTCGGACCGCGACTTCTCGGCGGTGGGCGAGGAGGTGGTGGTGCCCCGGACGCGCACGCGCAACGCGGCGGTCTTTCTCGTGGAGGAGAAGGCCTTCGGCGCGTGGACGCTCGACGGCGGCGCGCGCTACGAGCGCGAGACGCAGCGTCCCGACGGCGACCATCCCGCGCGCGACTTCTCCCTCGGGACGCTGTCGGCGGGCGTCGTCTGGCGTTTCGCGCCGGGCTGGCAGGCGAGCCTCTACGCCACGCGCGCCGAGCGCGGCCCGGGGGCCGAGGAGCTCTACTCGAACGGCCCGCATGGCGCCACGTCCTCGTTCGAGGTCGGCAATGCCGCGCTCGGCAAGGAGGTCTCGCGCAATCTCGACCTCACCCTGCGACGCACGGAGGGCGAGGTGCAGTGGAAGGTGAACGTCTTTGCCAACCGCGTGCGCGACTACATCTACGCGGCGAGCCGCGACGCGAACGGCGATGGCGTCGCCGACGTCGTGAACGACCAGGGCGAGCTCGACCCGGCGGGCGGCCTTCTCTACCAGCAGTTCACGCAGGGCGACGCGCGCTTCCACGGCGTCGAGGCGGAGGCGCGCTGGCAACCGGAGGGATCGCCGTGGGGGGTGCGCATCTTCGGCGACTCGGTGCGGGGGCGCCTCGAAGCGGGCGGAAACCTGCCGCGCATGTCGCCGTCACGCTTCGGCGCGTCGCTCGACGGGAAGCACGGGTCCTGGTCCGGCGTGCTCACGGCCACGCGCGTGCGCGAGCAGGATCGCACGGCCGAGCTGGAGAGCGCGACGCCGGGCTACACGAAGGTGGATGCCGAGGTCGCGTACCGCTTCCCGGGCGGCACGCGCGGCGGGCTGGTGGCGTTCCTGCAGGGCACGAACCTGCTCGACCGCGAAATGCGCGCCCATACCTCGTACCTGAAGGATGTCGCCCCGCTCATGGGCCGTTCGTGGCTGCTGGGGTTGCGGGGTGAATTCTGAGGGGCGCTGCTAAAATGGAGTCATTGCCGGTTCCGGACCGAAGCCGGGTCCTCCTCTCCCGGAAGGAAAGCGCCATGAAGATCTCCACCGCCGTCGCGATCGCCGCGACCTCCCTCGTCCTTCCCGCCCTCGCCCAGGTCACCGTCACCGACGCCTGGGTGCGCGGCACCGTGCCCGCCCAGAAGGCGACCGGCGCGTTCATGAAGCTCACGAGCAAGGACGACGCGAAGCTCGTGGCCGCCGCCTCGCCCGCCGCGAAGATCGTCGAGGTGCACGAGATGACGATGAAGGACAACGTGATGCAGATGCGCGCGGTGGACGCCGTGCCGCTGCCCGCGGGCAAGCCGGTGGAGTTCAAGCCGGGCGGCTACCACGTCATGTTCATCGACCTCGTGAAGCCGCTCGAGAAGGGCGCGAGCGTGCCGATCACGCTCACCTTCGTCGGCAAGGACGGCAGGAAGTCGACGCAGGAAGTGAAGGCCGAGGTGCGCTCGCCCGGCGGGGAACCGATGAAGCCGTGACGAAATCGGGCACCGTCCCGGGTTTTCAGGAGGCGATGAGCTCGCGCAGGTGCGCCGCGACGCTTCGCGAGAGCGCGCCGAGGTTGTAGCCGCCCTCCAGCAGCGAGACGATGCGCCCGTCGCAGTAGCGGTGGGCCACGTCCACGAGCTGTTCGGTCACCCACGCATAGTCGTCCTCGACGAAGCCCAGGTTCGCCATGTCGTCGAGCCGGTGCCCGTCGAAGCCGGCGGAGATGTAGATCAACTGCGGGCGGAAGGCCTCGAAGGCCGGCATCCAGAATTCCTGCACGGCCGCCTTCAGCTGGTCGCCCTTGGCGCCGTAGGGCAGGCCCACGTTCACCATGTTGAGGCCCTTGGGCTCCTCGCCCTGGAAGGGATACAGGCCCTTCTGGAACGTGGAGGCCATGAGCACGCGCGGGTCCGCGGCGAGGATGTCCTCGCTGCCGTTGCCGTGGTGCACGTCGATGTCGACGAGCGCCACGCGCTCGATGCCGTGCACGTCGAGCGCGTGCCGGATGCCCACGGCGGCGTTGTTGAAGAAGCAGAAGCCCATCGGCGCGTCGCGCGTGGCGTGGTGCCCCGGCGGGCGCACGGCGCAGAAGGCCGTCTTCACCTCGCCCTTCACCACCAGGTCCGTCGCGAGCACGGCCGCGCCCGCCGATCGCAGCGCGGCCTTGAGCGAATGCGGGTTCATCGCCGTGTCCGGATCCACGTGCAGGTAGCCCTCGGCCGGCACGGCGTTCAGCATCTCCGCCACGTGGTGCGCGGTGTGGGCGCGTTCGAGCTGCTCCACCGTGGCCTCGGGGGCCTCGTACGGGATCATGAGCGTCATGAGCCCCTGGGCGAGCAGGTGGTCCGAGATGGCGTCCAGCCGCTCGGGACATTCGGGATGGCCGGGACCCATTTCGTGCAGCCGGCAGTCCCGGTGGGTGATCCAGGCGCAGGTCATTTTTCTATCCTCCAGTGGGTATCGTAGGGTCTCCGGGCCCCCACCCGCCTTGCGCCCCGTCAATCGCAGGCATGTGGCGTCCGGATGGCGCGGCCACCGGCTACGACGCGATCGTCGCGTCACTCGACTACTTCAGCCTCGTCACCCTCGCGCCCGTGGGCTGCGGCGACATCGTGCCCATTCATCCCGCGGCGACGCGGGCAAGAATCCGTAACGGCTTCGGCGCGACTTCTTCGGAACAATGGGCCGATCCCCCGGGAGGTCCCATGAATCCGCTCGCCCGCCTTGCCGCCCTCGCCGCCGCGACGTTCGCCGCCGCCTCGCCCGCCCAGACGCCCGCGCCCGCGCCGGCCTGCGCCACCGAGGAGGCGAAGCGCCTCGACTTCTGGGTGGGTGACTGGGAACTCGCCCACGACGGCCGCACGAGCCGCAACCGCATCTCGAAGACGCTGGGCGGCTGCGTCATCCTCGAGGAGTTCCGCGGCGGCCCCGGCACGAACCTCGACGGCATGAGCGTCTCCACCTTCGATCCGGCCACGAAGCGCTGGCGCCAGGCGTGGGTGGACAGCACCGGCGCCTTCCTCGACTTCACCGGCACCACCGTCGACGGGAACATGGCATTCGAGCGCACGGCGGAAAAGGACGGCAAGCGCATCCGCCAGCGCATGGTCTTTCGCGACGTGAAGACCGACTCGCTCACGTGGGACTGGCAGCGTTCCGACGACGACGGCGCCTCCTGGAAGACCACCTGGGAGATCGCGTACCGGCGGATGAAGTAGCGGCGCGGGCGGGTCCGGCGTTCGAGGGGCGGGGCGCCCCGCGCGGGTAGAATTGCGCCTTTCCCGCCAAGAACCGCCCCCATGCCCGTCATCGCAGACAAGAAGGCCTTCGAAAAGGCCGTGCCCATCCTCGCCACCGACGTGAAGCGCCTGCCGCGCCTCGTCGCGAAGCTCACGCCCGCCCAGCGCCGCTGGGTGGACGGCAGCGACTTCGAGGGGCGCCCCTTCACGCTGTGCCACGTGCCCGACGGCAAGGGGGAAGTGGCCTTCGTGCTCGCGGGCGTGCGCGACGGGGACGATCCGTGGGCCCTCGCGCACTTGCCGCTCAAGCTCGCGCCGGGACGCTACGAGCTGGGCAAGGGCCCCGTCACGGTGGCGCCGGACAAGGCCGCGTTCGCGTGGTCGCTGGGCAGCTACCAGTACGCGCGCTACAAGAAGTCGCGCCGCAAGCCGGCCAGCCTGCAGCTCGATCCGTCGGCGAAGGTGGCCGACGCGCTCGCCCTCGCGGAGGCCGTGAAGCTGGTGCGCGACCTCGTGAACACGCCGGCGGAGGACATGGGTCCCGCGGAACTCTCCGACATCGTGCGCGAGGCCGCGGAGCAGTTCGGCGCGGAGTTCGACGAATGGGTGGGCGACGAGCTGCTCGCGCAGAACTTTCCCGCCATCCACGCCGTGGGCCGCGCGGCCGCACGGGCGCCGCGCCTGCTGGAGCTCAACTGGGGCAACCCGAAGCACCCGCGCCTCGCGATCGTGGGCAAGGGCGTGTGCTTCGATTCGGGCGGCCTCGACATCAAGACCGCCGACGGCATGCGCCTCATGAAGAAGGACATGGGCGGGGCCGCGCACGCGATCGCCCTCGCGCGCCTGGTGATGCAGAAGAAGCTGCCGTACCGCCTGCAGCTGCTGGTGCCGGCGGTGGAGAACGCGATCTCCGGCAACGCCTTCCGTCCGGGCGACGTCGTCCGCACGCGCGCGGGCCACACGGTGGAGATCGGCAACACCGACGCCGAGGGCCGCGTGATCCTGTGCGACGCGCTCGCCTACGCGGTGGAGGAGAAGCCCAAGACGCTCATCGACTTCGCGACGCTCACCGGCGCGGCTCGCGTGGCGCTCGGACCGGAGCTTCCCGCGATGTTCGCCAACGACGAGAAGCTCGCGGCGAGGCTCCTCGCGGCCAGCGGCGAGGTCGAGGACCCGATCTGGCGCATGCCCCTGTGGCGCGGCTACCGCCGCCTCTTCGACTCCGACATCGCGGACTTCAACAACTCGGGCAAGGGCGGCTTCGGCGGCGCCATCGTCGCGGCGCTTTTCCTCGACTGGTTCGTGCCGGACACGCTCGCGTGGGCGCACTTCGACACCTACGCCTGGAACGACGTCTCGCGTCCCGGACGCCCGCTGGGCGGCGAGGCGCAGGGGCTTCGCGCCGCGCTGGCCGCGCTGGAGTCGCATTGATCGCCTGATCGCACCGGAAGGGCGCGAAGCGCGCCGGGAGTGATGCCGTGAGCCGATTCCTGCCTGCCCTGCTCGTCGTCGCGCTTTTCGCGCTGGTTCCCGCCACCGCGGCATGGGCCCAGGACGACCGGGCCGACGAGGTCGAGGAAGCGGGCCAGCGGCTCACGGAGGCGGAGGCGAAGCGCATCCTCGCGACGCCCCTCGCGCCGGGCGCGACGAAGCCGGCGCAGGTCGAGCACTACGTCGCCCGCCAGAGGGCCGCCTTCACCCTGGGCAACAGCACGGAGCGGATCGCCGCGCTGCGCAAGCTCGTCGAGCTCACGGCGGAGCCCGGCAAGATTTCGCCCTACGCCGGCTACCTGTGGCGCGAGCTCCTGCGCTACGGCAACCAGAGCGAGGCGCTGGAGCTGGGCGAGTCGCTCGCCAACCACCGCGACGCGACCCCCGAGCAGCGCGTCATCTACAAGTCGGACCTCGGCCTCGACTACGCCTCCCACGGCGAGCGCGACAAGGCGGCGCGGATGCTCGCCGAGGTGGACGCCGAGCGCAAGCGGCTCGAGGCGAGCCTGGGCCCGCGCAACCGCGCCTACCTGGCCGTCTCCGCCGATCGCCTGCGCGCGGCGGTGCTGCAGGCGAGCGGCGATGCCGAGGGCTCGCTCGCCGCCATCAAGCGCGCCCTCGCCGCGAGCCGCGCCGAGGTCGAGGCGACCCGTGCGCTCGCCTCGACGAGCGGCCTCGCCCACGACCGCGCGATCCGCCAGCGCAACGGCACGATGACCTACGCCATCTGGCTCTTCTTCGTGCAGGGCCGCAACGAGGAGGCCGAGTCGCTCGCGCGCCAGGGCATGCGCTACGCCGCCGAGGAGAAGACGGGCGGCGCGGTGCTCGGCTACTGGGAGAGCAAGCTCGGGCAGGCGCTGCTCGGCGCGAGGCGCTTCCCGGATTCGGTGGCCGCCTCGCAGGGGGCGGTCGCGACGCTGCGCGCCGCCAATGTCGGCGCCAGCTCGCAGCACATGAGCAACGCGCAGGGCGTGCTCATGCAGGGGCTGTTCGGCCTCGAGCGCTGGGCGGAGGCGGACCAGGTCGCCTTCGCCATGAGCGCGGCCGCGGCGGAGGACTTCACCGCGCGCGGCGTCGCCGACAACCCGGTGGTGCAATCCTTCCTGCACCTGAAGAACGGCCGCCTCGAGCAGGCCAAGGAGCGCATCGAGGGCACCGTGCGCTATCGCCAGCGATTCAACGGCCGCCGCCACCCCGGGTCGATCGAGGCGCTCGGCATCCGGGCGATGGTGCGCCAGGCGATGGGCGAGTCGCGCAACGCCCTGGAGGACTACCGCGAGGTGCTCGAGTTCGTCTTCGCGCCGGACAGCTCCTACTCGGACGCGCAGCCGAGCGGGCTGCGCGGCTTCTTCCTGCCGCAGGTGCTGCAGGGCTTCCTCGCCCTGGTGCGCGAGCGCCACGCGGAGGGCAGGAGCGACGAGGCGCTGGCCGACGAGGCCTTCCGCGTCGCCGACCGCCTGCAGGTGAGCGTGGTGCAGCAGGCCATGATCGACAGCGCGGCGCGCGTGCTCGCGACGACGCCGGAACTCGCCGCCCTCGCGCGCAAGGAACAGGAGCGGCGCGCGAAGGCGCGGGAGGCGCTCGCCCGGCTCAACAAGGAACTCGCCGAAGAGGGCCGCCTCGCGCGCGAGGCCAAGGAGCGGATGGAGGCGGCGAAGGTGGCCAAGCAGGAGCCGGCGAAGCTCGCCGAGATGGCCAAGGCCGAAAGGGAACGGGTGCGCGCGAGCGTGGCGGACCTGAAGAAGGCGCGCGAGGACCTCGACGCGCTCGACAAGGCGCGCGGCGACTACCAGAGGGAGATCGCGCAGCGCTTCCCGTCCTACTACGCGCTCGTGAACCCGAAGCCGCCCACGCTCGCGGGTCTGGCGAAGCAGCTCGCGAAGGACGAGGCGTTCGTGAGCGTGTATCCCACCGCGCAGGCCACTTACGTGTGGGCGGTGACGGCGGACGGCCCCCCGTTCCTGCACGTGTCCGCGCTGTCGCGCCGGCAGGTCGCGGACATGGTCGCGACGCTGCGCAGGCGACTCGACGTGGGCGAGCGGGCGGACGCCGGGCGCGCGACCTTCGATGCGGCCACGAGCCATCGCCTCTACGCCGAACTGCTCGCGCCGGTGAGGCCCGCGATCGGCGCGGCGCGCGTGCTCACCGTCGCCACGGCGAGCGAACTGGCGCAGCTGCCCCTGGCCGTCCTCGTGACGCGGCCACCCGACGGTCCGTTCGACGCCACTCGCACGGCCTGGCTGGTCCGCGAGGTGGCCGTGAACCAGATATCGACGGCCGCCGCCTTCGGCGCCCTGCGCGAGAGCAAGCCGGGCCGGGCGCGCGCGGCCTTCTTCGGCTTCGGCGACCCGCTCTTCAAGGCGGGCGTTGCCGCGAAACCGGTGGCGGCGGGCACCGTGCGCGCGCTCGTTCGCAGCACGGGTTCGGCGGGCGCCGAGGCCTTCGACTACGGCTCGGTGCCGCCGCTGCCCGAGACGCGCGACGAGATCGTCGCGATGGCGAAGGCGCTGGGCGCGGACCCGGTCAAGGACGCGCGCTACGGTGCCGAGGCGACCCGGGCGGCCGCGCTCTCGATGGATCTTTCGGATCGGCGCGTCGTCGCCTTCGCCACGCACGGCCTCAAGCCCGGCGACCTGCCGGGACTGTCGCGCCCGGGGCTCGCGATGGCGGGCACCGCGGATGGCAGCTCGCCCCTGCTGCTGCTCGACGACGTGCTCACGATGAAGCTGAACGCGGAATGGGTCGTGCTCTCGGCGTGCAACACGGCCTCGGACGACGGTCGCGCGCAGGAGGCCTACTCGGGCCTCGCCCGCGCGTTCTTCTTCGCGGGAGCGCGCTCGGTGATGGCCACGCACTGGGCCGTGGAGACGATCTCGGCCCGGGAGCTGGTGACGCGGGCCTTCACGCACCAGGCGAAGACGGGCGCCCCGCGCGCCGAGAGCCTGCGCCAGGCGCAGCTCGAGCTCATCGACGGCAAGGCGGGCCCGGGTTTCGGGCACCCGTTCTACTGGGCGCCCTACGCGCTCTACGGCGACCCGGCGCGCTGAGGCCGCGCCGCGCGCGGGAAGGCTAGAAGCGGTAGTTCACGCCGAGCCAGAAGGTGTCCTGGTCGGCCTCGCCCGTGGTGGCCGCGCTGCCGGCCTTGCCGAGCTTCGGCAGGCGTTCCCACTCCAGGCGCGCGGAGACGTTCCTCGTGAAGGAATAGTCCGCGCCCAGGCCGTACTTGAGCACGGTCTCGGTGCTGCTCGCGCTCAGCGCGTCGCCGATCGGGTTCTGGAACGAGCCGCCGTTGGAGACGCGCGTGTCCGTGGTGACGTCCGCGCGGAAGGCGCCCACCTTGCCGAAGAGCGCGAGCGTGGGCGTGGGCATGAAGCTCGCCACGAGGTCCGCGCCCCAGCCGTCGATCTTGCGGTCCGTCGTCACGGTGCCCGTGGAGACGATGCCGCCGAAATTGAGGACGTAGTCGGTGGCGATCTTCTGCTTGCCCAGGTCGGCGTAGCCCGCCTCGATCGCGAGCCAGGGCAGCGCCTGGTAGCCCACCCAGAGCTTGCCCGCCGTGTCCTTCAGGTCCGACGAGGTGGCGAAGGTGCTCGGGGTGCCCGGCGCGATGTTCGCTTCGCGGTCGCGCACGAGGTCCGACGAGGCCTTCGATTGGCCGAGCGCGGCGCCCACGTACCACGTCGGTTGCTGGGCCTGGGCCAGCGTGGGCAGGGCGAGCGCGAGCGAGGCGGCGAGGAGGGCGAGCGGTTGGCGGGCGGGGTGCATTTTCATGGGTTCTCCTGGAGTCGAAAGACGGCAAAGGCGATCGGACACCATTGTGTGGGAAAAGTTCCCACAGTTCCAGTCTGCCTGAAAAACCCTCGGATTTACAGGGAGGTCGGCAACCCGTAGAGTCGCCGCCACCCTACCGACAAGCCCTTCATGGGAGGTGATGCCGTGTTCAGCGTCCTCGACGCGATCGTGCCCCAGCGCTACTGGGCTTGGGCCGCCTGCGCGCTCCTCGCCGCCGCCTGCTTCGCGATGGCGCCCGCCTCCGCGCTCTGGTACTGGCCCGCGGCGCTCTTCGCCGTGCTCGCGCTCGTGGGCGTCGCGGACTACGCCCAGCCGAAGCAGGCCATCCGCCGCAACTACCCGGTCATCGCGCACTTCCGGTTCTTCTTCGAGTTCATCCGGCCGGAGATCCGCCAGTACTTCATCGAGGCCGACAACGAGCACCTGCCGTTCTCGCGCACGCAGCGCTCGATCGTCTACCAGCGCGCCAAGGGCGTCGTGGACAAGCGGCCCTTCGGCACCCAGATCGACGTCTACGAGGAGCACTACGAGTGGATCAACCACTCGATGGCGCCGGTGGAGATCGAGAGCCACGACTTCCGCCTGGAGATGGGCGCCGGGCGCGTGGCGAAGCCCTATTCCGCCAGCGTCTTCAACATCTCGGCGATGAGCTTCGGCGCGCTCTCGGCCAACGCCGTCCTCGCGCTCAACGAGGGCGCGAAGCGCGGCCGCTTCTACCACGACACGGGCGAGGGTTCGATCTCCCGCTACCACCGGGAAAGGGGCGGGGACCTCGTCTGGGAGATCGGCAGCGGCTACTTCGGCTGCCGCGACGACGCGGGCCGCTTCGACGGCGAGCGCTTCACCGCGAACGCGACGAGCGAGCAGGTGAAGATGATCGAGGTGAAGCTCTCGCAGGGCGCGAAGCCCGGCCACGGCGGCGTGCTGCCCGGCGCGAAGGTGACGCCCGAGATCGCGGAGGCGCGCGGCGTGCCCGTGGGCACCGACTGCATCTCGCCCGCCTGCCATTCCGCGTTCTCGACGCCCATCGGGCTGCTGGAATTCGTCGAGCGCCTGCGCAAGCTCTCCGGCGGCAAGCCCACGGGCTTCAAGCTCGCCATCGGCCACCCGTGGGAGTGGTTCGGCATCGTGAAGGCGATGGTCGAGACGGGCATCACGCCCGACTTCATCGTGGTGGACGGCGGCGAGGGCGGCACCGGCGCGGCGCCCCTCGAGTTCACCGACCACGTGGGCGCGCCGCTTCGCGAGGGCCTCATGCTCGTGCACAACTCCCTCGTCGGCGTGAACCTGCGCGACAAGGTGCGCGTGGGCGCGAGCGGCAAGATCGTCACCGCCTTCGACATCGCGCGCACGATGGCGATCGGCGCGGACTGGTGCAATTCCGCCCGCGGCTTCATGTTCGCCCTGGGCTGCCTGCAGGCCCAGACCTGCCACACCGGCCACTGTCCCACCGGCGTCACCACGCAGGACCCGCGCCGCATGCGCGCCCTCGCCGTGCCCGACAAGTCCGAACGCGTCGTCAACTTCCACCAGAACACGCTCAAGGCGCTCAAGGAACTGCTCGGCGCCGCCGGCCTCTCCCACCCCAGCGAGCTGGGACCGGAGCACGTGATCCGCCGCGTGTCCTCCAACGAAGTCCGCTCCCTCTCCACCCTCCACCACTGGCTCGAGCCCGGCGCTCTGCTGGGCGACGACATCCCGAAGAGCCCGGTCTACCAGGTGTTCTGGAAGAACGCGCGGCCCGACACGTTCCATGCGCCGGAGAGCGTGCTGACGGTGAGGACGCAGAAGAGCCGGTAGCGAAGTTCGTCGTGGGCGGGCGGATTCGGCAGTGTGTGCAGCAGTGAGGTCCGGAGCATGGTGTCGGTCGCGTTTTTTCGATTTTCAGCGGCCGAATGGACTTGCTGTCCGGAGTGACTCCGGTGACTTCTCGACTTGGGTTCCAACGGGCAGGCCAGAAGCGCCTTGACTCGGCCGCTGAAAATCGAAAAAACGCGACCGACACCATGCTCCTCGCATCGCCCGGTTGGGACCGATGTCGCATCCGCCCGCCCACGACGAACTTCGCTTCGGAGATGAAATGATGAGGATGATGATTGCCGGTGCGCTGGCCGCGCTGTCCCTCGGGGCTTCCGCCGCCTCCTACGACGGCCCGATCTTCGACGCCCACCTGCACTACAACGACGACGCGCTCGGGCCTTACCCCATCGCCTCGGTGATGGAGCTCTTCTCGAAGAACGGCGTGAAGGCCATCCTCGCGAACAGCCGCCCGAACGACGGCACGCGCGCGCTCGTGGAGGCGCAGAAGAAGAACCCGCGCCCGGGCTTCCACGTCGTGCCGTTCATCCGCGTGTACCGCGACCGCAGCGACTACGGGACGTGGTTCGGTCGCGCCGAAGTGGCGCAGATGATCGAGGACGAGCACGCGCGCGGCTTCTACCGCGGCGTGGGTGAATTCCACCTGAACGGCGCCGAGGGCGACACGCCGGTGGTGAAGCGCATCGTGGATTTCGCGGTCTCGAAGGGGCTGCTGCTGCACTGCCACTGCGACCCGGCGGCGCTCGAGATCCTCTACCGCCACAACCCGAAGGCGCGCGTCATCTGGGCGCACACCGGCTTCTCGACGCCCCTCGCGGAAGTCGACGCGCTGCTCGCGAAGCACCCGCAGCTCTGGGGCGAGCTGTCCTATCGCTGGGACGTCGTGGACGGCAACAGGCTCGCGCCGGAGTGGAAGGCGTTCTTCACGAAGCGAGCCGACCGGTTCGTCACGGGCTCCGACACGTGGGTGAACCAGCGGTGGCAGACCTACCCGGAAATCATCGGCTACTACCGCAACTGGCTGGGCCAGTTGCCGCCGGAAGCCGCCGCGAAGATCGCGTGGAAGAACGCCGCCGCCCTGTTCGGTCTCGATTGAGAGGGCGATTGGCGGGTTAGAATGCGCCATTGCCCGCCGGACCGCACCGCCATGACGCCGATTCTCCGCCGCCTGCTCGCCCTCCTCGCCCTGGGCTTCGCTTTCGCGATGCCCGCCCGCGCGACGTCGTACTCGCTCGACTTCTCGGACATCTGGTGGAACGCGGCCGAGAGCGGCTGGGGCATCAACGTCATCCAGCAGAACGAGATCATCTTCGCCACGCTGTTCGTGTACGGGCCGGACCAGTCCGCGCGCTGGTACTCGGCGACGCTGCGCCCCGTGACCCCGCAGCCCACGGGCCTCACGCGCTTCACCGGGCAGGTCTTCCGCACGACGGGTCCGTGGTTCGGCACGCCGGTGTTCAACCCGGGCGTGGTCCAGGCGACCCCCGTGGGCAACATGGCGATCTCGTTCAACTCCGCCGTCACCGGCCAGCTGGTGTACGACGTGGACGGCACGACGGTCACCAAGGAGATCACGCGCCAGGCCTTCGCCACCACGAGCCTCGCCGGCCAGTACCAGGGCGGCATGATCGCCATCGCCTCGCAGTGCGCGAACCCGTCCAACAACGGCATCGCGGACATCCGCGGGACGATGGTCGTCACCCATACGGGAGGCGGGACCACGCTGCGCGCCAACTTCGTGGTCGCCATCGACTCGACCACGATCTGCACCTTCAACGGGCCCTACACCCAGATCGGCCGGATGGCCCTCATCTCCGGCGGCACCTTCGCCTGCAACGTGAACAACCAGCAGGCCAACAGCGGGACCTTCTCGATGACGGCCGTGGACGCGCAGCTGAACGGCTTCCACTCGACCTTCGTGGGGCAGGACCAGTTCTGCAGTTACAACGGACGCTTCGGCGGCACGCGGGACGTGGTCGGCAACTAGCGACCCCCGCGCCCGACCGGGCGCCAGCTTCAGCGCGCACGCCGACGAACCCGGTTCAAGGGGAGACGAGACATGCGAATCTTCACGATGGCCTTCGCCGCGGTCCTGGCCGCCGGTCCGGCGGCCGCGCTCGCGCAGGAGGCCTTCGACGCCTGCGAGATGTTCACGCAGGCCGAGGCCGAGAGCGTGCTCGGCCGGGGTGCGAGCCCCGAGCCGGCCAATCCGAAGGCGAAGCGCCCCAAGGTGGTGGCCACCTGCAGCTATTTCGGCTCGAAGGACGGCCAGGTCACCACGGCGAGCGCGCAGTACCGCTTCGCAAAGACGGAGGCGGACGCGCAGCGCGCCTTCGACGAGGAGCGGCTCAAGTTCCAGACCAAGCCGATGCTCATCGCGGGGGGGCGCGCCTTCTGGAGCGCCAAGCAGGGGCAGCTGCATCTCCAGAAGGGGCGCGCGTGGCTCACCGTGTCCGTCGGTTCGTCGAAGCCGGTCGAACGCGAGCCCGAGCCGGCGCGGCGCCTGGCGGAGCAGCTGGCGAAGAAGCTCTGACCCCCCTTTGGTAGAATGAAAGGCTCAAGCGGCGCGGCGTTTCGCCTGCGCGGCAACCGAGCCTTCAGGGAGAGCGCATGACCGCCATCGTCGAAGTCGTTGCCCGCGAGATCCTGGATTCCCGCGGCAACCCCACCGTGGAAGCCGACGTCCTGCTGGAATCGGGCGTCCTCGGACGCGCCGCGGTGCCCTCCGGCGCCTCCACCGGCTCGCGCGAGGCCATCGAGCTGCGCGACGGCGATGCCCAGCGCTATTTCGGCAAGGGCGTGCAGAAGGCCGTGGACCACGTGAACACGGAGATCTGCGAGGCCATCATCGGCCTGGACGTCTCCGAGCAGGCGCACCTGGACCGCGTGCTCTGCGACCTGGACGGCACGGAGAACAAGTCGCGCCTGGGCGCCAACGCGATCCTCGCGGTCTCCGTCGCCTGCGCCAAGGCGGCCGCCGAGGAATGCGGCCTTCCGCTCTACCGCTACCTGGGCGGCAGCGCCCCGCGCAAGATGCCCGTGCCGATGATGAACGTCATCAACGGCGGCGCCCACGCCAACAACTCGCTGGACCTGCAGGAGTTCATGATCATCCCCGCGGGCCTGCCCACGTTCCGCGACGCGCTGCGCTGCGGCGTCGAGGTGTTCCAGACGCTCAAGAAGATGCTCGCCAAGGAGGGCATGCCCACCACCGTGGGCGACGAGGGCGGCTTCGCGCCGAACCTGCCCAACAACGAGGCGGCGATCCAGTGGATCCTGAAGGCGATCGAGGAGGCGGGGTACCTCGCCGGCAGCGACGTCCTCATCGGCCTCGACTGCGCGGCGAGCGAGTTCTACAAGGACGGCAAGTACCGCTTCGAGAGCGAGCACCTCTCCTACACGTCCCAGCAGTTCACGGACCTCCTGGACACCTGGTGCGACAAGTACCCGATCATCTCCGTCGAGGACGGCATGGCCGAGGGCGACTGGGACGGCTGGGAGATGCTCACCGAGCGCATCGGCAAGGGCGTGCAGGTGGTGGGCGACGACGTGTTCGTCACCAACCCGCGCATCCTGGAGGAAGGCATCCGCCGCGGCGTCGCGAACTCCATCCTCGTGAAGATCAACCAGATCGGCACGCTCTCGGAGACGTTCGAGGCCATCGGCATGGCGCACCGCGCCGGCTACACGACGGTGATCTCGCATCGCTCCGGCGAGACCGAGGATTCGACCATCGCGGACATCGCGGTGGGCACCAACGCCATGCAGATCAAGACGGGCTCGCTCTCGCGCTCCGACCGCACGGCCAAGTACAACCAGCTCCTGCGCATCGAGGAGGAGCTGGGCGACGGCGCCGTCTACGCGGGTCGCGGGGCCTTCTACCACCTGAAATGAGATGAAGGCGCTCGCCGCGCTCCTCGCCGGCCTCGTCCTCGCGCTCCAGTATCCGCTCTGGTTCGGCAAGGGAGGGTGGCTCAAGGTGCGGGAGCTCGACCGGCAGGTGGCCGAGGCGCGCGCGGGCAACGACCGCCTCAAGGCGCGCAACGACGCGCTCGACGCGGAGGTGCGCGACCTGAAGCAGGGTCTCGAGGCCATCGAGGAGCGGGCGCGAACGGAACTGGGCATGATCCGCAAGGACGAGGTGTTCTACCAGGTCGTCACGCCGCCGCCGGTTCCGCGCGCCGGCCGATGAGCGCCGCCCCCCTCGTCTCGATCCTCATCCCCGCGTACCGGCCTCGCTTCTTCGGGGAGGCGCTCGCGAGCGCCCGCGCGCAGCGCCACCCGGACCTTGAGATCGTCGTGGGCGACGATTCGCCCGGCGGCGAGATCGCCGAGGCGGTGAGGGCCGCGAACGACCCGCGCATCCGCTACGAAAGGCACGAGCCCGCGCTCGGCTTCGCGGGCAATTTCACGCGGCTCTTCCGGGCCTCGGGCGGCCCGTTCGTGAAGTTCCTGAACGACGACGACGTGCTGCATCCGGACTGCGTGCCGCGCCTGCTCGCGCCGATGCTCGCGCGGCCGGACGTCACGCTCTCGACGAGCCGGCGCGTGGTGATCGGCGCGGACGGCCAGCCGCTGCCGGGCGACCCGGCCACGCACCCGCTCATGCCGGCGGACGGCTTCATGGACGGCAAGGCCCTCGGTCGCTTCCTGCTGCGCCTGAGCGTGAACCGCATCGGCGAGCCCAGCACCGTGCTGCTGCGCCGCGACGCGGTGGACCTGGAGGGCGACTCGATCTTCCGCTGGGGCGCGAACGAGTACGAGTGCCTCGCGGACCTCTCGCTGTGGCTGCGGCTGCTCGCGAAGGGCGGCGCGTGGTGGGTGGCCGATGCCTTGAGCGCCTATCGCTGGCACGAGGGGCAGCAGCAGCGCACGGCCGGCACCTCGGCCAGGTGCGTGATCGAGCGGTGGCTGGTCGTGGAGGACGGGGCGCGCGCGGGCTTCCTGGACGCGGCTGACGACTACGACGAGGCGGCGCGGGTGGCCGCAGGGGTCTTCCGGCGCTTCGTGGACGACGCGAACGAGGCGCCGGCGCTCAGGCAGGCGCTGCGCGATTTCCTGCCGCGCATCCCGGCCCGGTACCTGTCGGCGCCGGGCGGGAGCGGGTCATGAACGGGGCGTCAGCGCCAGTTGCCGTATCCGGGGGAACGATCCCAGCCCCCGTGATGTCGATGCCCTTCGTGATGCCCGTAGCGCGGGGCCACGACGACGGGGCGCGAAGTGACGTACCGGACGGGCGGCGCGTAGTAGACGGGACGCTCGTAGTACACGACGGGCGCGGGGCGGTAGACCGGCGCGGGTGCGTAATAGACGGGAGCGGGCGGCGCGTAGACCGGAGCGGCGATGGCCACGCCCCAGCCGGGGTTGCCCACCTGGATGGCGAGGCCCGGGACGGCGATGCTGACGCCGACATGGGTGCCGGCGGAGGCGGAAAGCGGAACGGCAGCCGCGAGGCCGAGGACGAGAACGAAGAAGTGACGGCGCATCGAAAACTCCTTTTGGCTGGGGACGGCATCAGAGCGGATAACGCGGCCCGAGGGCGAACGGTTGACGCCGGGGTCGTCGCCCGGTGACGACGGTGGCGATGCGGGAGCTCGTCCCGGCCGCGCCGCGGGTGCCACGCGCCATCGCCATCGCGGTGGCCGTGTCGATCCTTCTGCACGTCGCCCTGCTCCTCATCCCGATGGCGCAGAAGATGGGCGCGGGACCGGCCGGGGCGGCCAGCCCGATGACGGTCGAGCTGGTGCTTCCGCCGCGCAGCGAAACGCCGCCGAGCGTCGCGCCGGAGCCGCCCAAGAGCGCTCCGGCCCCCCGGCCGAAGCGCGAGACGATCGTCACCGCGCCCAGGAACACGCCGGCCCCGTTCAAGGTGCCCGAGCCGCCTCCGGAGCCGGTGAAGCCCGCGCCCAGGGAGCCCGTCGTGGACATGGCGGCCTTCATCGCCGCCAACCGCGCCCGCCGCGCGGAGTACGATGCCGCCGCCGCGCGCGGGCCGCAGGCCTCCACCGGCCAGGCCGCCTCGGGCCTCGCGCGGAACCTGCAATCGCTCTCCAGCGACGACGGCACGGGCGGGGTCTTCCAGATCCTGCGCGTGGGCCAGCGCACGGCGGAATTCGCCTTCAACGGCTGGAAGACCGAGACGGGCCGCAAGTGGCGCGAGGTGATCGAGGTGGACGCGGGCGTGGGCGGGGACATCGAGCTCGCCATCGTGCGCCGCATGATCGTGCTCATCCGCGAGCACTACCCGGGCGACTTCCGGTGGGAATCGCACAAGCAGGGCAAGGTGGTCATCCTCTCGGCCGCGCCGCAGTACAACCAGGAGCTGGAGGACTACATGCGCCGCGAGTTCTTCGGGACGCCCCTGGAGCGGCGAGGGCGATAGCCCCCCCGCTTTTCTGGCAGGATGGTGCGGTGACCGCCGCCGCCCTTCGCGCCTTCTGCGGGAAGCTTCCCGCCGCCACCTACGACCTCAAGTGGGAGGTGGACCACGCCTACTCGGTGGGCGGAAAGATGTTCGCCGTCGTCTTCGACGCGAAGAAGGGGGCGGAGTCGGTGTCCTTCAAGGTGGACGACGTCCGCTTCCTCGAGCTCACCGACCGGCCCGGCGTCGTCCCCGCGCCCTATCTCGCGCGCGCGAAGTGGGTGCAGGTGAAGCCGCTCGGGTCCCTGGGCGACCGGGAGATGAAGGAGCTCGTGGCTCGTTCCCACGCGCTGGTGGCCGCGAAGCTCACGCGGGCCGTGCGCCGGTCGATCGGCCTCGACGTCTCCTAGCTGCCCCGCTTCGCGAGCCAGATCCCGGCGAGCACCACCGCGCCGCCCACGAATTGCGCGGGCCCGATGGCCTCGCCGAAGAGCGCCCACGCGAAGAGCGCCGCCATCACCGGCTGGATGAGCAGGCTCACCGACGAGAGCGAGGCGGGCAGGTGCGCGAAGGCGTACGCGATGAGCCCCTGCCCGAGGATCTGGGTCACCAGCGCGAGGCCGGCGAGCACCATCCACCCCGAGGGGCCCTGCGGCACGAACGGCTGCGGCGAGAGGAAGGCCACGGGGAAGAGCGCGATCGCCGTGATCGTGGTGCTCCAGGCCATGAGCCTCGCCGTGGAGGCGCCGGCATCCCGCGCGCGCTTGATGGAGAGCATGTAGCCCGCGTAGAAGACGGCCGTGAGGGCGCCCAGCGCGTCGCCCGCGAGCATCGTGCCCCCGACGGCGCAGTGGGGGCCCACGAGGCAGAAC
>CAZPLW010000021.1:0-30114 GCA_964587315.1 uncultured Lysobacter sp. | reverse complement strand
CGTGCAGGTGCTGGGAATCTGCTCGGCCCTCGCGATCACCACGCGCATGGACAAGGCCCTCGTGATGACGCTCGGGGTGCTGCTGGTCACCCTGCTCGCCAACGTGGCCGTGAGCCTCGTGCGCAACCACACGCCCGGCTCCATCCGCATCATCGTGCAGCTGTCGATCATCGCCTCGCTCGTGATCGTGTTCGACCAGATTCTCAAGGCGACCCTCTACGAGCTCTCCCTGGAGCTGTCCGTCTTCGTCGGCCTCATCATCACCAACTGCATCGTGATGGGCCGCGCCGAGGGCTACGCGATGCAGAACCCGCCCCTCGCCAGCGCCCTGGACGGCATCGGCAACGGCCTGGGCTACGGTCTCGTGCTGATGATCACCGCGTTCCTGCGCGAGCTGCTGGGCGCCGGCAAGGTGTTCGGCTACGTCGTCCTGCCCCTCGCCAAGGACGGCGGCTGGTACGTCCCCAACGGCCTCATGCTCCTCGCGCCCTCGGGCCTGTTCATCATCGCCGGCCTCATCTGGCTGCTGCGCACGATGAAGCCCGAGCTGCAGGAGAAGGACTGAACCATGGATCATTTCCTCGACCTCGCCATCAAGTCCATCTTCCTCGAGAACATGGCCCTCGCCTTCTTCCTGGGCATGTGCTCGTTCCTGGCGTGCTCGAAGAAGGTGGAGACCGCCCTGGGCCTGGGCGCCGCGGTCGTGTTCGTGCAGGTGCTCACCGTCCCGCTCAACAACCTCATCCTCACCTACCTGCTGAAGGAAGGCGCGCTCGGCTGGATCTCCCCCGCCTTCGCCAAGGCCGACCTCACCTTCCTCGCCTTCATCCTCTTCATCGGCACGGTCGCCGCGGCCACCCAGGTCGTCGAGATGGCCGTCGAGCGCTACGCGCCCGCGCTCTACTCCACGCTCGGCGTCTTCCTCCCCCTCATCGCCGTCAACTGCGTGATCCTCGCCGGCAGCCTCTTCATGCAGGAGCGCGACTACGGCTTCGCGGAGAGCGTCGTCTACGGCATCGGCTCGGGCCTGGGCTGGGCCATCGCCATCGTCGCCATGGCCGCGGTGCGCGAGAAGCTCGCCTATTCCAACGTGCCCGCGGGCCTGAAGGGCATCGGCATCACCTTCGTCACCGCCGGCCTCATGTCCATCGCCTTCATGGTCTTCTCGGGGATCCAGCTCTAGGCCGCCGCCATGACCGAAATCGTCCTCGGCGTCTTCATGTTCACCGGCGTGGTGCTCGCCCTCGTGGCGATCCTCATGGCCGCGCGCGCGAAGCTCGTCGCCACGGGACACGTGACGATCCTCGTGAACGACGACCCGGCCAAGGCGCTGCACGTGCCCGCCGGCGGCACGCTCCTCAACAAGCTCGCCGACAGCGGCATCTTCATTCCCTCGGCCTGCGGCGGGAAGGGCGCGTGCGGCGTGTGCGAGGTGATCGTGAAGGAGGGCGGCGGCGAGCTCCTCCCCACCGAGACGGGCTACATCTCGCGCGGCGAGGCCAAGCGCGGCTGCCGGCTCGCCTGCCAGGTGAAGGTGAAGGGCGACATGGCCATCGAGATCGCGCCCGAGATCTTCGACGTGAGGAAGTGGACGTGCAAGGTCATCTCGAACCGCAACGTCGCCACCTTCATCAAGGAGCTCAAGCTGGCCCTCCCCGAAGGCGAGGAGGTGCCCTTCCGTGCCGGCGGCTACGTGCAGATCGAGTGCCCGCCGCACCGGATCTCGTTCCGCGACTTCCGCATCGAGGCGCCCTTCGCCGAGGACTGGGACAAGTTCGACCTGTGGCGCTTCAAGAGCGGGTGCGCCGAGCCCGTGACCCGCGCCTACTCCATGGCCAACTACCCGAGCGAGAAGGGGATCCTCCTCTTCACGATCCGCATCTGCTTCCCGCCGGGCTACAAGGAGGACATCCCGCCGGGCATCATGAGCTCGTGGATCTTCAACCTGAAGGAAGGCGACGAGGTGACGGTCTCGGGCCCCTTCGGCGAGTTCTTCGCGCGCGACACCGATGCCGAGATGTGCTTCATCGGCGGCGGGGCCGGCATGGCGCCGATGCGCTCGCACATCTTCGACCAGTTCCACCGCCTGGGCACGAAGCGCAAGGCGACGTATTGGTACGGCGCGAGGAGCCTCAAGGAAGCCTTCTACCAGGACGAGTTCGACGCCATCGCCAGGGCCCACCCGAACTTCGAGTGGCACCTCGCGCTCTCCGAGCCCCTTCCCGAGGACCAGTGGAAGGGCTCCACCGGTTTCATCCACCAGGTGCTCCTCGAGGAGTACCTGAAGAACCACCCCGCTCCCGAGGACATCGAGTACTACATGTGCGGGCCGGGGCCCATGACGAAGGCCGTGATCGCCACGCTGCGGGACCTGGGCGTGGAACGCGAGAACATCATGCTCGACGACTTCGGGTCGTGAGCGCGAGGAGACACACGATGACCGTTGCCAGCGTGCTGGACGCCCTGGGGGACCGGGGAGCCGAAGGGATGCACACCATCGCCGCGTCCGCCACCGTCGCCGAGGCCGTGGAGGCCATGGGCCATTACGAGATCGGCGCCCTCGTGGTGAGCACCGAGGACCAGCTCCTGGGCGGCATCTTCACCGAGCGCGACCTCATGATGCGCGTGGTGCGCCCGGGCCTGGATCCGAAGAGGACGCCCGTGTCGCTCGTGATGACGCGCGACATCCAAGTCGTCACGCCGGGCACCACGCTCGAGGCGGCCCTTTCCCTCATGTACGTGCACCGCTTCCGCCACCTCATCGTGATGGACGGCCCCCACGTGCACGGGATCGTCTCGATGCGCGACCTCGCCTACCACCTGATCCGCCACGGGGAGGGACGGTTCGAATCAACCATCCGCCTCGCCGGCGGTCCCGGATGATTTATGTCTCCCTTGACGGCTCGTTCATTGATTACGGACGGCTCGTTCCTCGACCACGGACCACGAGGCCCGAACATGGACACTCTCCTTTCCCCCCGCCGCCGCACCTTCGTCGCCGCCCTGGGCGCGGGCGCCCTGCTCGCCGGCTGCTCCGACGGGCTCCTCGCCGGCATCGCGAAACGGCCGATGGCGGCCTTCGCGGGGCCGACGATGGGCACCACGTGGAACGCGAAGCTCGCGGGCGCGCTCGCCGAAAGCGTCGCCTCGCGTGCCGAGGGCGCCATCGCGTCCTCCCTCGCGTTCGTCGTGGAACGCATGTCCGCCCACCTCGCGGTCTCCGAACTGGGCCGCTTCAATCGCCACGCCTCCACCGAACCCTTCGCCGTGTCGCGCGAGACGCTCGAAGTCTTCCTCCTGGCCCGCGCCGTGAGCGAATCGACGGGCGGCGCCTTCGACGTGACCGTCGCGCCGGCCGTGGACGCCTGGGGCTTCGGCCCCGCGGGCCGCAGCGGCCTGCCGAACGCGCGGGAGCTGGCCTCCCTCGCCTCCCGCATCGACTACCGCCACCTCGCCATCGACGCGAAGGCCGGCACGCTCGCCAAGTCGCACCCCGACGTCCGCGCGGATCTCTCCGGCATCGCCAAGGGCTACGGCGTGGATCTCGCGGCGCGCTCGCTGGACGCGCTCGGCTCGAGGGACTACCTGGTCGAGGCCGGCGGCGAAGTGCGCGCCCGGGGCGCGAACGCCGAGGGACGCGCATGGCGCATCGGCATCGAGCGCCCGGACCGCGAAAGGCGCGAACCCCTGCTCGTGGTGCCGCTCGCCGAACTTTCCATGGCCACCTCCGGCGACTACCGCATCTTCTTCGAGCACGAGGGACGCCGGTACTCGCATGAGATCGATCCCGCGACGCGCGAGCCGGTGCGCGGCCACCTCGCGTCCGTGAGCGTCGTGTCGGCCGATTGCGGCCGCGCCGACGCGCTCGCGACCGCGCTCTTCGTGATGGGAGACAAGCGCGGGTTCGAGTGGGCGGCCGATCGCGGCGAGGCGGCGTGCTTCATCGTGCGCGGCCCCGACGGCAAGCTCGACGATCGCCGCACGCCGGCCTTCGCGAAGCTGGGCGCCGAACGGGTGGGCGCGTAGATGGAAACCCTCCTCGCGGTCTTCCTCGCGGCGGTCGTGCTCATCGCGGTCGCGGTCGGCGGGATGGCCGCGGGGTCGAAGATGACCGGGCGGTGCCTGCGAGGCTCCTGCGGCGGCCCGGCCGTCATCGGGCCCGACGGGAAGGAAGTCGAGTCCTGCGCGAGCTGCCCGAACCGCCACGCCAGGCACTGAGCGGGCGCGGCGCCTCGCGTCCTAGCCCGCAGGCCGCCCCGCGCGCTTGAGCACCATCGAGAACTGGAACCGCCCCTCGGGGTGGATCGAGATCGTGGTGGAGAAGCACTCCCCCGCCCGGTCCACGTAGCGCCGCACGATGCGAAGCGCGGGCGACCCCGGCGCGACGCGCAGTTCTTCGGCGACGGCGGCCGGCACGCCCATCGCGGTGATGCTCTGCTGCACTTCCGCGCTCGGCTGGCCGTACTCCTTCTCGATGAGCTGCGAGATGAGCGCCCGCGGGTCCTTCTTGATGAGCTTGCGGATGCCCGAGTAGCGCGGCAGGACGTAGTTGTCCGTCCAGCAGATCGGGGGGCGCTTCGGGTTCGCGTCCACGCGGATGCTGGCGATGTGCATCCAGCGCGAGCCCGGCTCGCAGCCGATCTGCGCCGCGAGCGGACGGTCCGCCACGACCTCGTCGACGGCCTTCACCACCCGCACGTTTTGCGCCGCGAGCTGCGCCAGGTCGTCGAGCGAGGCGAGCGACTGCTCGTAGCCCGTGTGCCGCTGCGTCGCCTCCACCCGCGTGCCCACGCCGTTGATGCGCGAGACGAGGCCCGAGTCGGCCAGCTCCCTCAGCGCCTCGCGGATCGTGTGCCGGCTGGCCCCGAACTGCGCGCACAGCGCGGCCTCCGAGGGCAGCAGCGTGCCGACGGGGTGGCGGCCGGCGGCGATGCCTTCGGCGAGGGTGCGGGACAGCTTCGCGTAGAGCGGTTCGCTCATGGAGGGCTCGGGATCTTCGGGAGACTTGACCTGAATCATAGCAGGGCCTTGACCTAGCTGTCCGGACAGCTTAACCTGTCCGGACAGCTAGGGTCCCGCGCCGGGCGGCGGGGGGCCGAAACGAACCCGAACAGGAGCAGCCATGGCTTCCAGCGTCCTCGATTCCATCCTCTTCCGCGACGCCTTCGGCACCCCCGCCATGCGCGCCGTCTTCGACGACCGCGAGCTCGTGCGCAAGTACGTGGAGGTCGAGATCGCCCTCGCGAAGGCCCAGGCCCGCTGCGGCGTGATCCCGGCCGCCGCTGCCGCGGAGATCGCCGCCCGGTGCGACGCCGACACGCTCGACTACGACCTGCTGCGGCACGAGACGGAGATCGTCGGCTACCCCATCCTGCCCCTCGTCCACCAGATCTCGAAGCAGGCCGGCGCCTCCGGCGGCTTCGTCCACTGGGGCGCCACCACGCAGGACATCATGGACACCGCCGTCGTGCTCCAGCTGCGCGACGGACTCGACATCGTCGCCGGGGAAGTGAAGGCGCTGCGCGGCATCCTCGCGGGCCTCGCGAAGAAATACCGCGACACCCCCATGGCCGGCCGCACGCACCTGCAGCAGGCCCTGCCCATCACCTTCGGCTACAAGTGCGCCATCTGGCTCGACATGTTCGACCGCCACGCCGAGCGCCTCGAGCAGGCCCGGCC
The DNA here is from genome assembly GCA_964587315.1 of uncultured Lysobacter sp. Taxonomy (GTDB): domain Bacteria; phylum Pseudomonadota; class Gammaproteobacteria; order Burkholderiales; family Usitatibacteraceae; genus FEB-7. The sequence goes on along the minus strand of CAZPLW010000021.1, from coordinate 24,435 downwards.
GCGCGTGCTGGTGGGCGAGTTCGCGGGCGCCGCGGGCACGCTGGCCTCGCTGGGCGACAAGGGCCTGGAGGTGCAGCGCCTGATGATGGAAGAGCTCGGCCTCGCCGTGCCCGTCTCCACCTGGCACGTGGCGCGCGACGGGTTCGCCGAGGCGGTCAACCTGCTCGGCGTCATCACCGGTTCGCTGGGCAAGATCGGCCTGGACGTGATGATCATGGCCTCCAACGAGTTCGGCGAGCTCTACGAACCGTTCGTGAAGGGCCGCGGCGCGAGCAGCACCATGCCGCAGAAGAGGAACCCCATCTCCTCCGAGCTGATGCTCGCCTGCGCCAAGGGCGTTCGCCAGCAGGCCGGCCTCATGCTCGACGCGATGGTGCAGGACCTCGAGCGCGCCACCGGCCCGTGGCACGCCGAGTGGATCGCGATCCCCGAGGCCTTCATCCTCGCCGCCGGCGCCCTCAACCAGGCGAAGTTCATGCTGGGCGGGCTCATCGTTGACGAGAAGGCGATGGCGCGGAACCTCGACATGACGAAGGGCCTCATCGTGGCCGAGGCCGTGATGATGGGCCTCGCCCCGCACATCGGGCGCCAGGACGCGCACGACGTCGTGTACGACGCCTGCCGCGAGGTGAACGAGAAGGGCGGCCGGCTCGCCGACGTGCTGAACGCCATGCCCGCCATCTCGAGCCGCCTCGACCCGAAGGTGATCGAGCGCCTCACCGACCCGGCCAACTACCTGGGCATGGCGCCGCAGATGGTGGACCAGGTGCTCGCCAGCTCCGCCCGCATCGGCTGACCCTTCCCCGGAGGCCACGACCATGGCAACGCAAGCAAGCGGATCCGCCCTCACCCTCGCCTGGAAGGCCGGCCTGCCGATCGCGGTCGGCCTCGCCATCTGGTTCGTCCCCGCACCGCAGGGACTGCCCGTGGTGGCCTGGCACATGCTCGCGATCTTCGTCGCGACCATCATCGCCATCCTCACGCAGCCGCTGCCCTCGGGCGCGGTCATGCTGCTCGCCCTCTCCGTGGCGATCTTCACGCAGACGCTCACCGAGGCGAAGGCCCTCGCCGGCTTCGCGAGCGGCACGCCGTGGCTCATCTTCTGCGCCTACATCCTGTCGCTCGGGTTCGTCACCTCGGGCCTGGGCAAGCGCATCGCCTACCGGATGCTCGCGTGGTTCGGCGGCAGCAGCCTGGGCATCGCCTATTCGCTGGGCGTCTCGGACCTCATCATGGCCCCGGCCATGCCCTCGGTGACGGCGCGCTCGGGCGGGATCATCTTCCCGATCGCGCGCTCCATCAACGAGGTGCTGGGCTCCGGCCCCGGCCCCACCGGCAAGAAGATCGGCGACTTCCTCACGATGGTGTGCTTCCAGTTCACGCCGATCACGGGCGCGATGTTCATGACGGGCATGGCGGCCAACCCGCTCGCGACCAAGCTCGCCAAGGACTCGCTCAAGGTCGACATCACCTGGGGCGGCTGGTTCATCGCCGCCGTGGTGCCGGCCATGGCGTGCTTCCTGCTGATGCCGCTCCTCGTCTACAAGATCCTCGACCCCGATCTCAAGCGCACGCCGGAAGCCAAGGAGCTCGGGCGCAAGTCCCTCGCCGGCCTGGGCCCCATGACGAGCGCGGAGAAGAAGGTGGCCATCGGCTTCGTGCTGGCCCTGGTCGGCTGGGCCACGAGCCTGCTCACCGGCCTGGGCGCCACCACGGTGGGCCTGGGCCTCGCGGCGTTTCTCTTCGCCACGGGCGCCGTGAGCTGGAAGGACCTGCTCAAGGACACCGCGGCCTGGGACACGCTCATCTGGTTCGGCGCGATCATCAGCCTGGCGGGCGGCCTCACGGACCTGGGCTTCATCAAGTGGCTCACCGCTCAGCTGAGCGGCTCGGTGCAGGGCTATCCGTGGCTCACGTCCTTCATCGTGCTCGGCATCCTCTACATCTACGTGCACTACGCCTTCGCGACGGCCTCGGGCCACGTGGCGGCGCTCTACGTGCCCTTCGCGGCCGTGGCCATCGCGGCGGGCGCGCCCCCGATGATGGTGGCGATCTGCTTCGGCATCTTCAGCAACCTCATGTGGGGCAACACCGAGTACGGCGGCGGCCCCGGCCCGCTCTACTTCTCGCAGGGCTACTACGAGCGGCCGCGGTTCTACCGGATCAACTTCGTGGTGGTGACCTTCAACGTGGCGCTCACGTTCGCGGTGGGCCTCGCGTGGTGGAAGGTGCTGGGCTACTTCTGAGCCCGGAAGGCGATCACGGCGCGGGAAGGCTCGCCTGGCTGGCGAGTCCTTTCCGCGCCGTTCGTACGTCCGCGTACAGACACCCACCCCGACCTCCCCCATCCTTCGTGCTGGCGCAGCGTTCACCCCTCCACGCGAAGGCGACACCATGATTCGAATCCGGCAACAGCTCCTGATCGGCGTGCTCCTGGTTGCGGCGGGCTCCGCCGCGGCCGACAGCATCACCCTCTTCCAGCGCGACAAGTTCGGCGGCCGCAAGCTCACCGTCGAGGCGGCCACGCCCAGCATCGCGAACACGGGATTCAACGACCGTGCCTTTTCGGCGGTGGTGCACGAAGGCCGATGGGAGATCTGCTACGACGCCGACTTCCGCGGCAGCTGCGGCGTGCTCGAGCCCGGCGCCTATCCGGAGCTCGGCGAGTACGCGGGGCGCATCAGCTCCCTGCGGCCGCTCGACCGGCGCCAGGCGGAAAACCGCCCCGACCGCCGCAACCGCGGCCCGGTCGCGCACGCCACGCTTTTCGAGGGGGCCAACCTCTCCGGACGTTCCTTCCCCCTCGACGACGCCGTGCGGGACCTGGCGAGGACCGGGTTCAACGACCGCGCCTCCTCGCTGCGCATCGAGAGCGGCTACTGGATCTTCTGCAGCGATTCCGAGTTCCGCGGCGAATGCCGCACCTTCGGCCCGGGCGAGTACGCGAACCTGCCGGGCATGAACAACGCCATCTCCTCCGGGCGCCGCATCGCGCACGTCTATCCGTACGGCGGCCGGCCCGACTGGCAGGGCGACGCGTCCCCGTGGCGAGGCGATTCGCCGCGCTAGCGCCCCCGCCCGCCGGGCCCTCCCCGGCGGGCGCGAACTCCCCCTGCCGCCCGGCTGTCTGACACCTTGAATGGCCGTCGGTGGGCGCGGACGGGCCCTTTGGCCGTCGTCAATGCGTCGCCCGCGCGACGGGACCAGAATGGACTCATCACTCCCGAGAGGATTTCCATGGCCAAGTCCAAGACCCCCGCGCCCGCCAAGGCGGCCCCGGCGGCGAAGCAATCCGACATGCTTCACGATCTCCTCGCGGACGTGAACGAGAAGTTCCGCATCATCGGCGAGCTCATGGTCGAGATGCAGGCGCACGGCGACCTGCACGACGGCCACGTCGGCCTCGCCAGGAGCGCCAAGAAGCTCGCCAAGGAAACGCACGCGACGGTGAAGGCGATTCGCAAGGGCGAGTAGCGTCGCTCTTAGGGCTTTCCCCGCGCGCCCCGGCATCCGCGACAGGACATGAAAGTCTTCTGGGCCGCGCTATCGCTGTTCCTGGTCGTGTTCGGCACCCTCCTGTGGGCCAGCGACCAGGTGACCCTGCAGGGCGAGCGGACGATCTACACCGTCGAGTGCCAGGGCGGCCACTGGGAAGGCCTGCGCTGCACCGGGCGCCTCGTTCCCGGCAACCGCCACCGGTTCCGCTCCAGCCGCAGCCGCCACGAGGTCCTCTACTGGATCGCGGGCTCGAAATCGCCCTCCGGCAAGCTCTCCGACTGCCAGGTGAAGGACCGCGACAACTGGTCCTGCAACGCCGAAATCGGGCAGCCTCCCACCATCGCCCACGAACTGACCCAGGGCCGGCCGACTTCCCATCTCGCGGGGCTGGCCGTGCCGTTCCACGCCGTCGCCAAGATGAAATGGCTGGCGCTCGAGGCCGGCTTCGACGGGTTCCACGAGGCGGATTTCAGCAACGACCTCTCGGCGTTTCCGCCGAGGTACTAGCCTTCCTCCACGCCGGTCGCGATCGCCCCGGGCAAGCCCGGGAGCCCGGGCGCTCCAGTTCCCCCCGATTCCGCCGTTGAAGACGTGACGCAGCCGCGTCATGGCTGGGCGTCCCCCATTCGATCGTTTCCCCCGGACGACCCGCCATGCTCACCCGCCGCGAATTCCTGAAGTACTCCGCGCTCACCCTGCCGGCCGCGTCGCTCTATTCCTGCGGTGGCGCGGGCGATGGCACGACCCCGGTGGTCGAGTGGCCGATCGCGAGCCAGGCGTTCACCACGGCCGAGCAGCAGGTCTGCCCCGTGGGCCTCCCGTCCACCACGCCCCCGATCGATGCGAACGACCTGCCCTACGCCCGGCACGGCTACGACGCCTGGCAGGCGCAGGCGGGCCTCAAGCACGTGACGCTGCAAGCGCTCGCGCCGGCTTATGCGGGCGCGCCCGGCGCCGCGCGACTGCTGCGGTTCTTTTCCCTCTCGGACGTGCACATCACCGACAAGGAATCCCCTGCCCAGCCGCTCTGGGTCGGGTGGAGCGCCCCCTGGGGGGCGCCGTCCACCAGCGGCTCGGCCTACTCGCCGGTCATCCTGTCGACGCCGCACGTGCTCGACGCCGCGATCCAGACCGTCAACGCCCTGCACGCGAAGTCGCCCTTCGATTTCGGCATCTCCCTGGGCGACGACACCGACAACACCCAGTACAACGAGCTGCGGTGGTTCATCGACGTGCTGGACGGCAAGGTCATCACGCCCAGCTCGGGCGAGCACCTCGGGGCGAGCGCCATCGACTACCAGCGCCCCTTCAAGGCCACCGGGCTCGACCGCGCCATTCCCTGGTACCAGGTGATCGGCAACCACGACCAGTTCTGGAAGGGCTCCTGCTACGAGAACGCGAAGACGCTGGCGGCCCACGTGGGCACCGGCGTGATGACGATGTCGTTCGACGCCGCGACGCCCACCGCTTCCCTCGACGGGAACGCCACCTACGTCGGCGTCGTGGACGGATCCACGCCACTGGGGCTGGTCGTGAAGTCGGGGCCGCAGGCCAGCTACGCGTCGGTACCCCAGGTGGCCGCCGACGCGGACCGCCGCTCGCTCGCGACGCCCTCCTCGTGCACCGCGAACTGGATGCGAGAGTTCTTCACCACCACCACCGCGCCCGCGGGCCACGGCTTCACCCAGGCCAACCTCGACCGCGACTTCGCCTCGTACAGCTTCCAGCCGAAAGCCGGCATCCCGATCAAGGTGATCGTGCTCGACGACACCATGAAGGGCCCGGACGTCACCCAGTTCGCCATGGCCTGCCTCGACCGGCCACGGCTGGACTGGCTGGTCGCGGAGCTGCGCGAAGGGCAGGACAACGACAAGCTGATGATCATCGCCGCGCACATCCCGATCCATCCGCAGAAGACGCTGGACCCGGCCTCGGGGCGGTACAACCTGTTCGCGCCGCCCAGCGTGGTGACCGACGCGCAGCTGCTCGCGATCCTGCACGACTTTCCCAATCTCGTGCTATGGATGAGCGGGCATCGCCACGTCAACGTCGTCACGCCCCAGCCCTTCAACCCGGACAACCCGGCCGACCAGCCCGAGCGCAGCTTCTGGGAAGTGGAGACGCCGTCGCTGCGCGACTTCCCGCAGCAGTTCCGCACGGTCGAGATCCGCCGCAACGCGGACGCGACGATCTCCATCGTCGTCACCAGCGTCGATCCGGCGGTGTCTCCCGGTTCGCCCGCGGCCCGCTCGCGCGGCTACGCGGTGGGCGCCAACCGGATATTCAACGCCACCACGCAGAGCATCGCCGACAGCACCTCGCACGCCTTCAACGCCGAACTGGTGCTGCAGCTGACGCCCCGGATGCGCGGGGTCATCGCGGGGCTCGGGACGCCGGATCGCTAGGCGCAGGCCGCCCGCGCCAGGTGTACGCCGGCGTGTTCCATCGTCGCGCGCAGGATCGAGCCCGACGTGGACTCGGTGAAAAAGGCGGTGCGGCGATTCGCGCCGCCGAAGGCGAGGTTCGTGAGCGAGGTGCCGGCCGGACTGCGCAGCACCTCGACCGGCTGCGCCATCGCATCGAGCACCCACGCGACGCCCAGGCCGGGATTCGCGACGACGAGCCGGCCGGCCTCGTCCATGGCGAGCCCGTCCGGCCCGCTGGGCCCGTGGGAAGTGAAGAACTGGCCCACCTTCGCGACGCCGCCGTCGGCCATGAGCGGAACGCGCCAGACCGCGTTGCCGCGCGTGACGGCCACGAAGAGCACGCGCTCGTCGGGCGAGAGGGCGACGCCGTTGGGGCTCGGCACGTGGGCGAGCAGCACGTCGAGGCGCCCGTCCGGTCCCAGCCGGTACACGCGCCCGGTGGGGTCGTGCAGGCCCGTCTGGCCCTGGTCCGTGAAGTAGAGCGCGCCGCGCGAATCGAACGCCAGGTCGTTCACGCCCTTGAAGCGCTCGGTGTTGCGCCGGCCGAGGAAGTCGCGGATCGTGCCGCGCGCCACGTCGAGGGCGACGAGGCCGTTGCGGTAGTCCGCGATCAGGATCTCCCCGGCCGAGAGGAACTTCATGCCGTTGGGCTCGCCCTCGTACTGCACCACCAGTTCCCACTCGCCCTTCGCGTCGACGCGGAAGATGCGGCCGTTGGGGATGTCGCCCACGTAGAGATTGCCGCCTTCGTCGAAGACCGGCGCCTCCAGGAACGAATCGATCGCGGCCCCGCCCCGGTTGGCTTCGGACCACGGCGTGCGCCGCGGCGAGCGGAATCGATCGGGTAGCCGCGTGAAGACGTCGAGATCCCGGAGCGCCGGGGGCGCGAGGCGGAACACGGCGCGCCCGCCTACTGCTTCTCGATCTTCGCGCGCGCCGCGACAGGACCCCACATGCGCGTCGTGTCCTGCACGCGCTTGGCGAACTGCGCGCTCGAGGCGCCGCCCGCGATGCCACCCTGGCTCTCGAAGAATGCCTTCACGTCGGGCGAGGCGACGGCCTTCTGCACCTCGGCCTGCAGGCGTTCCATCACGGCGGCCGGCGTGCCCTTGGGCGCCCACAGCCCGTTGAAATTGAGGATGCCGAAGTCCTTGAGCCCGGCTTCGGCGAAGGTCGGCACGTCGGGCAGGACCGGCTGGCGCCGGTCCCCGCTCACGGCCAGGACGCGCGCCTTGCCGCCTCGCGCCTGCCCGAGGAGCGAGGCGGTCGACGCGAGGAGCATGTCCACCTGCCCGCCGATGACGGCCGTCATCGCTTCGGATGCGCCCTTGTAGGGAATGTGCGTGAGCTCGATGCCCGCGGTGATCATGAGCAGTTCGCCCGAGAAGTGCGGGCCCGTTCCGTTGCCGCCCGAGCCGAACGTGAGCTTGCCCGGGTTCGCCTTCGCCGTGGCGATGAGACCCGCCAACGACTTGTGCGGTCCGTCGGCGCGCACGGCGATGCCGTAGGGCGCATCCATCATCGTGGTCACCGGCACGAGATCCTTCTCGAGGTCCCAGGGCAGGTTCGCGAAGACGTGCGGCAGCAGCGAGTAGGCCATGTCGTTGGCGAGCAGCGTGTAGCCGTCGGGCGCGCTCCTGGCCACCTGCAGCGAACCGATGGTGCCGGTCGCGCCGGGCTTGTTCTCGACGACGAAGGGCTGGCCCGTCTGCTCGGCCAGCTTCTGCGCCACCTTGCGCGTCACCACGTCGACGGCGCCGCCCGGCGACCACGGGACCACGATCTTCACGGGTTTCGACGGCCAGGCCTGCGCGAGCGCGGCGAGGGGCGTGGCGAGGAGCAGCGCGGCGATCGCGAGCTTGAGGGATTTCATGGGTCCTCCGGAATCGTTGTCGGGATGTCGGGTCAGGCGCCGGACGGCACCGGCGCGAGGACGGACAGCACGTTTCGCGCGGCGCCCAGGCCCATGTTCACGTAGGCGTCTTCGCTCACGCCACCGACATGGGGCGTGAGCACCGTGCGGGCCACGTTGCGCCAGGCATGCTCGCCCGCGAGAGGCTCGGGCGTGAAGGCATCGAGCCCGGCCGCGCGCAGCTTGCCGCTCGCGAGCGCCTCGCGCAGCGCGTCGTCGTCGATGAGCCCCCCGCGCCCCGTGTTCACGAGAATGGCGCCGTCGGGCATCGTGGCGAGGCTCGCGCGATCGATCATGTGCCGGTTCTCGTCCGTGAGCGGGCAGTTGAGGGAGAGCACGAGGCTCCGCGCGAGGACGTCGGCCAGCGGCGCGAACGTCACGCCGGCAGGCGGTTCCTTCACGAACGGATCGAAGGCGAGGACATCCATGCCCATCGCGAGGCCGATCGCCGCCACGCGCCGGCCGATGGCGCCCAGGCCCACCACGCCGAGCGTCTTGCCGTGCAGCTCGAGGCTCTTGTGCGTCGCCTTGTCCCAGAAGCCCGCCCGCATGCGCGCGTCGAGCGCGACGACGTTCTTGGCGCACGCGAGGATGAGCGCCCAGGCATGCTCGGCGACCGCATCCGCATTGGCGCCGGCCGCGGCGTTGACGACGATCCCGCGCGCCTCGGCGGCCTTGCGGTCGATGGTGTCGGTGCCCGAGCCGTGCTTGGACACCACGCGCAGCGCCTTCGAGGCATCCAGGATCCGCGCCGTGATCCGGCCGTACCGCACGACGATCGCCACGGGCTGGTGCTTCTCGCAAAGCGAGACGATCGTGTCCTCGTCGGGAGTCTTGCCCGCGAAGACGATGTCGAAGTCCGCGAGGAGCGCGAGCGCCTGCGGCGCGAGATCGGCGGCGGTGACGAGGATGGCCGCTTTCGCGCTCACAGCGATTCGCCTTCCTTGAGCACGCCCGCGGCGCGAAGCGAGGTGTCGAGCCAGCCGGGCCGCAGGGCGCGCTTGGCGAGGATGTCGCCCATGCGCTTGCCTTCGTCGGCCACCTTCTTCGCGGCCAGCGGCAGGAGCGAGGCGGCCTTCTCGCGCTCGACGACGACCACGCCATCGGCGTCGCCGACGACCAGGTCGCCGGGGCACACCGCCACGCCGCCCGCGCTGACGGGCCAGTTGATGCGGCCGGGGATGAACTTGGTCGGGCCGTTGGGATTGACGCCGGCCGCGAAGACCGGGAAGCCCAGCTCGCGCAGCTCGTCGGTGTCGCGCACCGCCCCGTCGATGACGATGCCGCCCAGCTGCAGCACCTTGCACGCGTTGATCATGAGCGCGCCCATGAGGGCGCAGCTCGTGTCGCCCTTGCCGTCGATGACGAGCACGTCGCCGGGCTTCGCCATCGCCATGGCCGCGTGGATCATGAGGTTGTCGCCGGCGCGCACCTCGATCGTGAAGGCGGGGCCCGCGAGCTTCATCGCGGGATCCAGCGGCGAGACGCCATCGAGCGTGCCGCGGCGGCCGGCCACGTCGGCGAGGATCGCGGCCTGGTACTTCGCGGCCTCGGCCACGACGGCGGGGGAAACGCGCTCGAAATCGCGGCGGACGTCGGCCAGGGTGTCGGTGCTCATGGGAATCCTTTCGGTGAAGTGCGGATGAGGGAAGGCAATCGGGGGATCAGCCGGCGGCGTCTTCCACCGCCCGCTCCCGGCGGCGGCGAAGGCCCGGCAACACCATCGCGAGAAGGATCAGCGCCGTCACGACGAGGAACGCGAGGCTGATCGGGCGCGTGACGAAGACGGCGAAGCTGCCGTCGGACATGAGGAGCGCGCGGCGCAGGTTCTCCTCGAGCATGGGCCCGAGCACGTAGCCCAGGATGAGCGGCGCGGGCTGGCAGTCGAGCTTCGCGAACACGTAGCCCAGCACGCCGATGGCCGCGCACAGGTAGACGTCCATCGCGCTGTTGTTGAGGCTGAAGTTGCCCACGCAGGCGAAGACCAGGATGGCCGGGAAGAGCCAGCGGTACGGCACCTGCGTGAGGCGCGCCCACAGGCCCACGAGCGGCAGGTTGAGGACCAGCAGCAGCACGTTGCCCACGAACATGCTCGCGACGAGGCCCCAGAAGAGCTCGGGCTTGGAGGTCATCACCTGCGGGCCCGGCTGGATGCCCTGCATGGTGAGCGCGCCCAGCATGAGCGCCATGACCGCGCTCGCGGGGATGCCGAGCGTGAGCGTGGGGATGAAGTGCGTCTGCGCCGCCGCGTTGTTGGCGGCCTCCGGCGCCGCGACGCCCTCGATGGCGCCGTGCCCGAAGCGGGAGGGGTCCTTCGCGAGCTTCTTCTCCAGCATGTAGGCCGAGAACGAGGCGACCGATGCCGTGATGCCCGGCAGCGCGCCGAAGAAGGAGCCCAGGGCCGTGCCGCGCAGCGTCGGCATCGCCGCGGCCTTCAGGTCCGCCCAGGTCGGCATGAGGTTCTTCACGTCCTTGGCGAACACCTCGACCTTCTCGTTGCGCGCGAGGTTCACCACGATCTCCGACACGGCGAAGAGCCCCACGGCGACCACCGTGAAGCCCACGCCGTCCAGCAGTTCCGGCACGCCGAACGAGAAGCGGGGCAGGCCGGAGGTGACGTCCGTGCCCACGATGCCCAGCAGCAGGCCGATGACGACCATCGCGAGGGCCTTCACCAGGTCGCCGTGCGAGAGGACCGCGGAGAAGACGAGGCCCATCAGCATCAGCGAGAAATATTCCGCGGCGCCGAACTCGAGCGCCCACCGCCCCACGAGCGGGCCGAAGAAGGCCACGACGAGCGTCGACAGGATGCCGCCCACGAACGAGGCCATCGCCGCGGTGGCGAGCGCGGGTCCGGCCCGGCCCTGGCGCGCCATCTGGTAGCCGTCGATGGCGGTGACCGCCGAGGACACCTCGCCCGGCATGTTCACCAGGATCGCCGTCGTCGAGCCGCCGTACTGCGCGCCGTAGAAGATGCCGGCCAGCATGATGAGGGAGCTCACCGGGTCCAGCCCGAAGGTGATCGGCAGCAGCATGGCGATCGTCACGAGCGGGCCGATGCCCGGCAGCACGCCGATGAGCGTGCCCAGGAACACCCCGAGGAAGCAGTAGGCGAGGTTCTTGAGGGTGAGCGCGACGCCGAAGCCCAGCGCGAGGTTCGAAAGGACGTCCATGCTAGCGGCCGAACTCGAAGGCGAAGAGCGGATAGGGCAGGCCCAGGCCCCAGATGAAGATGCCCGCCGCCATCGCGCACATCACCGCGGCGAGGATCGCCACCTCGAGCCAGCGGAATTCCTTGCCCGCGTAGGCGCTCGCGACGACCAGCACCACCAGCGAGGGGATGAGGCCCACGTGCTCCATCAGATAGCCGAAGGCCACGATGGCCGCGGTGAGCATCGCGAGCGGAAACCAGCCCCACGCGCCCTCGACCCGGATGCCCGAGCGCAGCCCGCGGACCATCGTCACCACGCCGAAGCCCACGAGGAGGACGCCCAGGGCCCGGGGAAAGAACCCCGGCCCCATCTGCTGGACGCTGCCGAAGGGATAGGACAGGGCGACCCAGAAGCCGCCCGCGCCGAACGCGGCGAATAGCAGCCCCGCGAGGAAGTCGCGGTTGTCGAGGAGGCCCGGTTTCATGGCATGCCCTGTGTGTTCTCGGGAAGCCGCGTCACTGCGCCTTGATGCCGGCTTCCTTGATGACGCCCGCCCACTTGTCGTGGTCGGTCTTGATGAGCGCCGAGAAGGCCGCCGGGCCGGTCGTGAGCTCGCCGCCCAGGCGTTCCTTCACGTCAGGCATCGCGAGCACCTTCGTGATCTCGGCATTGAGCCTCGCGACGATCGCTTCGGGCGTGCCGGCCGGCACGGCGATGCCGAACCAGGTGATGGCCTCGAATCCCGCGTAGCCGGACTCGGCCACCGTCGGCACGTCGGGCCACTGCGGCGCCCGCCTGGCCGACGTCACGGCGATGGCGCGAAGCTGGCCCGACTTCACCTGCGGCATGGCCGATTCGAGCGAGGCGATGAAGAAGGCCGCGCGGCCGCTGATCACGTCGGGAAGCGCCTGCGCGGTGCCCTTGTACGGCACGTGCGTGTACTTGATGCCCGCGACCTTCTGGAAATACTCGCCCGCGAGGTGCGCGACGGTGGCGTTGCCCGGCGAGGCAAAGAGGAGCTTGCCCGGGGCGGCCTTCGCGGCGGCCACGAGATCCGCCATCGACTTGATGGGCGACCCGGCGCCCACGGTGATGGCGAGGGGCGCCGCGTCCACGAGCGTGATGGGCGTGAAGTTCTTGACCGGGTCGTACGGCAGGCCGGCCATGAGCGAGGGCGCGATCGACAGGTTGCTCGTCTGCGCCATCACGAGGGTGTAGCCGTCCGCCTTCGCTTTCGCGGCGGCGTCCAGTCCCAGCGTGCCGCCGGCGCCCGCCTTGTTCTCGACCACGACCTTCCAGCCGAGGGTCGAGGACAGCTTGTCGGCCACGATGCGGCTGATGATGTCCGTGCCGCCGCCGGGCGGGAACGGGACGATGAGGCGGACGGGCTTGTCCGGGTAGCCGGCCTGCGCGAGCGCGAGGCCCGGAGCGGATACGGCGAGCGTGGCGAGCGCAGCCGAGGCGGCGCGGGCGATCCAGCGATTCATGGTGACTCCTCCAGGGGCGGGTAAGGCGACGGATCGGCCCGGGTCGTATCCCGGGTCCGGTGGCATCGACCCATCATGGGTGAGACAATCCATCACGTCCATTTAACTTTTCCTTGGGATCGATAGATATGGCGAATCAATTGGACCTGCGGGACCTGCGCTATTTCGAGGCGATCGCCGAGACCGGGCACCTGGGGCAGGCGGCCGCGAAGCTCTTCCGGACGCAACCCGCGCTGACGGGCTGCGTGCGCCGCCTGGAGGCGACGCTCGGCACGGCGCTCTTCGAGAAGGTGGGACGCGGGATCCGCCTCACCGCCGCGGGGCACGCCCTCGTGCGGCGGGCACGCAGCCTGCGGGTGGCGGCCGACGACACCGTGCGGGAGATCGCGGAGGTCGGCGCCGGCGTGGCGGGCCAGATCCGCATCGGCGTGCTGCCGACGCTGGCGCGGTTCCTCATGCCGCCCCTGTCGCGCGAGTTCCTGAAGGACGCGCCCGGCGTCACGCTGCGGACCGTCATCGCGCAGAACGACGTGCTCGCCAGCCAGCTCATGGCCGGCGAGGTGGACTTCATCCTCACGACCGCGGTGCGCGCCTCGGAGGACCTGGTGAACCACCGCGTCCTCGAGGACGAGGCCGTGGTCATCGCGAGCCGCAGCCACCCGATCCTCGCGAAGAAGGCGCGGCTCGAGGACCTGCTCGCCTACGAATGGGTGCTGGCACCGCCCTCGGTGGGCACGCGCCAGTGGATCGAGCGGGTCTTCCAGAGCCGGAGCCTGCCGCCGCCCCACGTGCAGATCGAGACCAACCTGATCCTGATGATGCCCACGCTCATCCGCCAGACGGAGCTGCTCACGTTCACCTCGCGCCTGCACGTGGGCATCACCGACGCCGGCTCGGACCTGCGCGAGGTGAAGCTCAAGGAGACGACGATGCGGCGGCGATTCGACGTGGCCTGGCGCCGCGACGGCTACCTCTCGCCGGCGGCGCAGCGCCTCATCCAGTTGCTGCGCACGCGCGGTCGCAAGCTGCTCGCGGGGCAGTAGCGGCGAACGGCCCCGCGTGGAACCGGCCGGAGGGCGGGCGCGGTCCGGGTCCGCTACGCCGCCTCAGGGACGGAAATCGTAGTACCAGGCGTGGATGTCCCTGGCGAGCACGCCGCCCCCGATGTCGTACGACGCGCCAAGGACGATCGTCGAGCGCCCGTGGCCCGCCAGCGCCACGTCGAAGACGGGCGCGCCGCCGCCGGAGACGTTGCTCGCCGCGAACGCCTTCAGGTTCCCCCGGAACGCGAATCGCGGATGCATCGTGACGGGCTTGTTCGAACTGGCCGGCGCCAGCTCGGCACGGACCGCGAACTGCAGCGATCCCTCGTACCAGAGCTTCGCGTGGCTCGTCCCCAGGTAGTTCGCGGGACCGAATCGAAGCGTCTGGTCCCCCGTGAGATTCCCGGAGACATTGACGACGTCGCCCGCCTTGAAGGGTCCGCTCGGGATGGAAAAGCTCCCCGTATCCGCGAGGTCCAGTGTCGCGATGAGTTCCTTCGACTTCAGCGTGAGTCCCCTTCCGGAAACCCCGTAGAACACGAGCTGCCCCGATGTCACTCGCAATGCCGTCACGTCAGCCTCCTTTGCCGGGAAGTCCGAATACCGCCTGCCGGAACACGTTGACTATTATGTCCGCGGACTGAAGCCCGAGCGCAACGGGCGTGGACAAGACAGAATTCGGCATGCGGACCGCGGATGCCTCCCCGGAGGAGTTCCTGCCGGCCCCTGGCCCCGGCCAGAGGCCGGACCGACATGTGGAGCGCGAACGCCGCCGGATGGCGATCGCGCTGCTGCTCTCGCTGCTCGTCCACCTGCCGTTATTGAGCCTCACCTTCGGGGGCGACGGACAGGGCCTTCCCGGGTTCAGCCTTCCCTGGCAGGTGCGGCGGGGTGAAGTGCCGGACCTGCAGGTCCTGCTCCTTCCGGCGCGCAAGCGCGTCGAGGAACCCGCGGCCACGCCGGCCGCGGAGCCCTTGAAGCTCGCCTCGGTCGAGCGACCCGTGGCCATCGAGCCGGTGGCCGAGCCACCCGCACCTGCCGTTACGGCCCCGGCCCGATCCGCCGTGCTCGTCGACCGGCCGGGTGAGGTGGCGCCGGCATCGACGCCCGCTCCCGCCGTGATCGCCATGGAGCGCTCCGAGGAGTCGACTTGGGTTGCGCCCGCCACGCCGGCGGCACCGGAGCCCGTCATCGCGGAACCGCCGAGCCTTCCGAACCCGGGGATCGCGATACCGGCGCCCCAGGAGGATGTCGAGGCGACGCGAGCGCGCGTCGAACAGGAGGCGAAGGAACGAGCCGTCGAATTGGCCCGGGTGGAGCGCGCCAGGCAGGAGGCCCAGCGGCAGGCGGAGCAGGAGGAATCGGCGCGGAAGGAAGCGGCAAGTCAGGAAGTCGCCAGGCAGGAGGCCGCGAAGCAGGAAGCCGCAAAGCTGGAGGCCGCGAAGCAGGAAGCCGCGCGCCAGGAAGCCGCTCGCCAAGAAGCCGCTCGCCAGGAAGCTGCACGGCAGGCCGCAGCACGCCAGGAGATCGCGCGCCAGGAAGCGGCGCGGGCCGAGAACGCGCGACTGGAATCGGAGCGACAGGAGGCCGCACGGCAAGCCGCCGCGAGACAAGAAGCTGCGCGACAGGAAGCCGCACGACAGGAATCGGCGCGACAGGAATCCGCTCGGCAAGATGCCGCTCGCCAGGAAGCCGCGAAGCTCGACGCCGCAAAGGCCGAGGCCGCCAAGCGCGAAGAAAGGCTCCGGGCGATCGGACGGCAACTGAACGAGGAAGCCGCGAAGCGCGAAGCGGCATCGCGCCTGCCGCACTCGGTGGGCAGCGCCCGCCGCGGCCGCCTATTCGGCCGAGCCGACACCAACGCGGAACTCGTCCGCTACGCCGAGGCCTGGGAGCGCAAGATCCAGCTCAACATGACGTTCGACCTGGTCCGCGACGCGGCGAAGCAACCCCACACGAATCCCACGGTGACGGTTGCCGTGCGCAGCGACGGCTCCGTCGAGTCGGTGACCTTCGTGGTCTCGAGCGGCGTGCCGGCCCTCGACGAGGCGATCCGGCGCGTCGTGCAAAGCCAGGAGCGCTACGCGGCCTTCCCGTCCGCCCTCGCCCGCGAGTACGACGTGATCGAGATCCGCCGCACCTGGCACTTCGACATGGCGATCCGGCTTTACTGAAGGAGCGAGCGACGAACATGTTCTCCCACGTCTTCCTCGGCGTCAGCGACTTCGATCGCGCACTCGCCTTCTACCGGGCGCTCATGCCGGTGCTGGGCATCGACGAGCGCTTCTGCGACCGCGAGCGTCCCTGGGCGGGATGGCAGTCGCGGCCCGGCCCCCGGCCCCTCTTCCTCATCGGGCGGCCCCACGACAAGCAGGCCCACGCGGCCGGCAACGGCCAGATGGTGGCGTTCCTGGCCGAAAGCCGGGAAGCGGTCCGGCGGGTCTACGACGTCGCGCTGCGCAACGGCGCCAGCCCCGAAGGCGCACCGGGGCTGCGTCCCGAGTACCACGCGAATTACTATGGCGCCTATTTCCGCGACACCGAGGGCAACAAGATCGGCGTCGCCTGCCATTCGGCGCCCGACGATCCTGCCTGAACGCCCCCCGCATGAAGCACGCCAGCCCGACCGCCCTTCGCGAACTTCAATCCTTGATCGAGGCCCTTCGCGCGCTGGGCACGCTTCGCGAACGCAAGCCGGGCACGTTCTACCGAGGCTCGTCCGCGTTCCTGCACTTCCATGAAGATCCGCAGGGCCTCTTCGCCGACGCGAAGGTCCGAGGGAAATTGTTCAGGCGATATCGCGTGAACAGTCCCGATGAGCGGCAGGCGCTGCTGGACGATGTCGAGGCCGAGCTCGGCGCGGCAGCAGAAATGGCGCCGAAGGATTCCGACCGATGACGAAAGGGACGCACCACACGATCGCCCGCTCATCCAAGGAGACCCGGCCCATGCCCTTCGAGACCCACGACGACTACTTCGCCACCTGCCCGCCCGAAGCGCGGGCACTCCTCGCGCGCATCCAGCGTGAAGTCGAACACCGCGTGCCGGGGGCCATGAGATGCATCGGCTACAACATGCCGGCCTTCCGGCAGCAGCGGATGTTCTTCTACTTCGCGGCATTCAAGAAGCACATCGGCATCTATCCGCCCCTCACGAGCGACGAGGGTCTCATCGCGGAGACGGCGCCTTATCGCGGGCCGAAAGGGAACCTCGCCTTCCCGTACGACCGGGAATTGCCGCTGGAGCTCATCGGCCGGGTGGCCGAGGCGCTGGCCCGCCAGTACGCGTCCCGCCTCAGGTGATCCCGAAGCGGAACAGTTGCCAGGGTGCATCCGCCAGCACCACCCGCCGCTCGGCCGCGTCGGGCAGCCACTTGTCGAGCAGTTGCCGCTGCGCCGCGTAGCGCACGTCCTTCTCGAAGAGCGTGTGCGGCCAGTCGCTGCCCCACAGCAGGCGGTCGACCCCGAAGGCGTCCTTGAGGAGCGGGACCGCCCCGAGCGCCACGTGCTCGCCCCGGCCGTTCGCGCCGTTGCGGTAGACGGCGGAGAGCTTCACGTAGAGCCGCCTCGATTTCGCGGCCCGCAGCAGGTAGCGGAAGCCGTATTCGTCGATGCCCCGGATCGGGTCCGGGCGGCCGAAGTGGTCGACGACCACGGTGCATTCCTGTTCGAGCAGCGCCTCCACGATGGGCTGGATGTCCGCACCGACCTGGTGGACCTCCACCTGCCAGCGCCTCGCGTTCACCTCGCGCAGGAAGGCGCGCCAGGGCGGCGAGGCGAAGTGCGGCAGGTCGATGCCGATGAGGTTGAGGCGAACGCCCACGACGCCCGCGGCATCCAGCGCGTCCAACTCCTTGGCCGTGGCCGCCAGGTCCACGACGGCGATGCCGCGCAGGCGCTTCGGGTACTTGCGCAGGGCCGCCACGAGATAGCTGTTGTCCGTGCCCAGGAAGCTCGGCTGGACGAGCACGCCATGCGTCATGCCGTTCGCGTCGAGCACCTTGAGGTAGTCCTCCGGCGGCGCGTCGTAGCCCGAGGGCGCGCGGCGCTTGTCGGGCATCGGCAGGTCGCGCAGGAACACGTGCGCGTGCGAATCGACGGCGACGCCGGGGCCGGGCGCCTTCGGGTTGGAGAAGGCGGAAAGCGGCGCGACGCCGGCGGCGGCCAACGCGGCATTGAAGGCTCGTCGGGTGAGCATGGTCTTCCTCGGATCAGGAACCGGCAATGCTACCGGTTTGCCGCGATACACTCGATCTCCATGACAGGAATCCCGACCCGCAAGCGCCGCCCGCTCGCCCACGCCCTCGCCGTCGCCGTGCTGGCACTCGGCGCGGGATGCGCCCTCGCGCCTTCGGCACCGGACGACTGGAAGCTCGGCCGCGCCGAGGGCTATCCGGCCGGCACGGCGCGCAACTGGTTCACCGACGAGTCGGTGCGCGTGGGCTCCTTCAGCTCCCAGGGCGAGATCCCGGGCATCGCGGGCGGCCGTGCCCACGCCCTCGCGCCCGCCTCCCGTCCGATGCCCTTGCCACGAGCGAAGGACGAGCCGGCGTACCGCTGGCGCGTGGGATCGGAGCAGGGCCTCACCGTCGACGACTACCTCGCGCGGCAGCGGGTGATGGGCCTTCTCATCGTGAAGGACGGCGTGGTGCAGGTGGAGCGCTACCAGTACGGGCGCACGGCCGAACATCGCTTCGTCTCCATGTCGATGGCCAAGTCGATCACCTCGCTCGCCGTGGGCATGGCGCTCGCCGAGGGACGCATCGCCTCGCTGGACGACGCGGCCTCGACGTACGCGCCGGCCATCGCGGGCACGCTGCTGGGCGGCACGTCGATCCGGCACCTTCTGCGCATGGCCTCCGGCGCGCGCTACACGGAGGAATACGACGGCAAGGACGACTCGGCGCGCTTCACCGCGGCGATGAACCGCGAGGGCGTCGAGAAGGCGCTCGCGATCGTCGCGGACCGCGAGGCGCCCGCCGGCGCGAAGTTCTCCTACGCGAGCGTGGACACGCACGCGCTGGGCGCGGTGGTGAAGGGCGCGACGGGCATGACGCTCGCGCAGTACCTCGAGCCGCGCCTGTGGCAGGCGATCGGCGCGGAGACATCGGCCCTGTGGCGCGCGGACCGCACGGGACTCGAGATCGCGGGCGGCCACTTCAATGCGACGCTGCGCGACTATGCGCGCCTCGGCATCGTGCTCGCGAACGACGGCAAGCGCCCCGACGAGCCGGAGCGCGCGCCCCTCGTCCCCCTCGACTACCTGCTCGACGCGACGGACTGGCACCGCGCGCCGCCCGCGTTCCGGCCGGGCAAGGCCACGCCCTACTACGGCTACGGCTACCAGTTCTGGCTCTTCCCGGGCGAGCGGCGGCGCTTCGCGCTGCTGGGCGTCTACGGGCAGATGATCTTCGTGGACCCGCAGGCGAAGCTCGTGATGGTGCAGGTGAGCGCGAACGCGACGCCGAAGTCGGGACGCACGTCGCTCGCGCGGGAGGCGGACGCATTCTGGCGGGGGGTCGTGGCGAACTACGGTTCCTGGTAGCGCCCGGGTGACGGCTTGTCACCGGGACGTTGCATCGACCGGCCTTTCGATTAACATGCCTGTCCCCGCGCGAGGCACGTCGTTCCCTGCGGGATCCGACCACCCGACCCCGCCCCCGTGAACAGTCCCCTCCTTCGCGACACCCTTCGGCTTCCCCTCGCCTTCTTCGCCTCCGGCATGGCGGCATTGCTCTTCCAGGTGCTGTGGTTCCGCGCGCTGGGCCGCGTGCTGGGCAACACCGTCTGGGCGGGCACGCTGGTGCTCACCGCGTTCATGCTCGGCATGGCGATCGGCGGCGTGCTCGCCACGCGCTGGGCGCGGCGCATCCGCCACCCGGCGCGCGCGTTCGCCATCGCCGAGATCACCGTGGCCCTCACCGGTTGCCTGCTGGTCTGGGGCTTGCCGGTGCTCGAGCCCCTCGTGGGCCTGTGGCTGAGCCCGCTCGTGGATCACCCGCCGGTGGTCGCCGCCGTGCGCCTGCTGCTCGCGCTCGCCGCCATGCTCGTCCCGACCATCGCGATGGGGCTCACGCTGGCCCTGGGCGTGCGCATCCTCTCGCACCAGGAGACCGTCCGCGCCCTGGGCGCGCTCTACGCCGCGAACACGTTCGGGGCCTGCCTCGCGCCGCTGCTCGCCGAGTACTACCTGATCGGCACGCTCGGCCTGGGCGGCACCGCCTTCGCGGCGGCCTGCCTCAATGCCGCGGCCGCGAGCCTCGCCCTCCTCGGTTCTGCGGGCGCGCTATCGCCGGCCGCCGAGGCGCCATCCTCCGCGACCGAGCCCTATCCCCGGCGCCTGCTCGCAGCCGCCGCGATGGCGGGCGGCCTCTCCCTCGCCCTGGAAGTGATCTGGTTCCGCCTGCTCATCCTGTTCCAGCCGGGCAGCGATCTCACCTTCGCCCTCATGCTGACGCTGGTGCTGCTCGGCATCGCGATCGGCGGGGCGATCGCGCCGTGGCTCGCGCGCCTGCCCGCGGCGTGGGTCGCCGTCGGCAGCAGCCTCGCCGTGACCGCGGGCTACCTGCTCGCCGGCCGGCTCACCGCCTCGCCCACCCCGGACCTCATCCACTACGCGCTGCCGCTGATCCTGCCGCCGGCGATCCTCTCCGGGTCGCTGTTCACGCTGCTGGGCGCGCAGCTTCGGGCGCAGTCGAGCAACCCGCAGCCCGCCATCGGCGTGCTGACCACGGCGAACACCCTCGGCGCCGCGCTGGGCGCGGGGCTCGCCGGACTCGTGCTGCTGCCCCGGCTGGGCATGGAAGGGAGCCTGTTCGTGCTGGCCGCGGGCTACGCGCTGCTGCCGGCGCTCCTCGCGCGGCCGGCCCGCATCGCGTTGCCGCTCGCCGTCGGCGTCATCGGCCTGGCGATCTTCCCTTTCGGCCGGATGCAGACGCACCTGCAGGCGGCGGCTTATCCGTACGCCAACGGCATCGACACGAAGGTCGTGCACGTGACGCAGGGCCCGACCACGACATTCCAGTTGCTCAAGCGCGAGCGCTTCGGCGAGCCCGCGGCCTGGCGCCTGATGACCGACGGCTACTCGATGACGGCCATCGACCGGTACGCGATCCGCTACATGCACCTGTTCGCGTGGCTGCCCTACGCGCTGCATCCGGAGCCGCGGCGCGCGCTCCTCATCAGCTACGGCGCGGGCAACACGGCGCAGGCGCTGCTCGACGAGCCGGGCCTTCGCGAGCTCACCGTGGTGGACGTCTCGCCGGAGATCCTCGCCGCCAGCCCGATCGTGCACGGCCAGGGCGATCCCCTGCGCGATCCGCGCACGCGGCTCGTGCTCGAGGACGGCCGCCAGTACCTGCGCACCCACCGCGAGCAGTTCGACGTCATCACCTCGGAACCGCCGCCGCCCTTGATCGCCGGCGTGGTCAACCTGTACACGCGCGAATATTTCGAGGCGATGGCCGAGAGGCTCGCCCCGGGCGGGCTCGCCACCTACTGGCTGCCGGTCCCGCAGTTCGAGCCCGCGGGCGCGAAGGCCGTCACGCGCGCCTTCTGCGAGGTGTTCGCGGACTGCACGCTCTGGGCCGGCGGGCAGTACGACTGGATCCTGATGGGCGGCCGCGACTTCCGCCACCGCCCGAGCCCGGAGCATTTCTCCCGCCTGTGGCGCAATGCCACGGCCGGGCCGCGGCTCGCGGCGAGCGGGCTCGAATCGCCGTCGCAACTGGGCGCCTCGTTCCTCGCCGATGCCGCGCAGCTTCGCCGCTGGTACGGCGAGGCGCCCGCGCTGGAGGACAACCATCCGAAGCGCATGGCCCCCTCGCATGCCTTCGCCTGGCCGCGGGCGGAATACGCCTCGATGCTGGAAGCCGGCGGCGCGGGCCGGCGGTTCGCCGAATCCCCCTGGGTGGCGACGCACTGGCCCGCCGGGCTCGCCGCGGCGAGCGCGACACACTTCGGCATCCAGCCCGTGCTCAACGGCGAGTTCACGCCGGGCCCCACCCTCAACCTGCAGGCCGTGGACCTCATCCTTCGCCACTACGACGTGCGCATGCCGGTTCTCTGGCTGCTCGGCAGCGATGCGAAGGAGCAGGAGATCGTCGACCGGCTCGTGGCGAAGGACGGACACCGCCCCGAGTTCGCGTACACCCGCGGCGTGCGCGCCCTGGCCGATCGCGATTTCGCCGGGGCGGCCGGCTACTTCGGCGAGATGGCCCGCCTCGGGAAGGCCCCGATCGGCCCGGTGCTCGCCTATTCGCTGTGCCGCGCGGGGCGGCGGGACGAAGCGGCGGCCGTCGCGGGCGCGGAAGGCCTCGCGCCGCCGCTGCGCTGCTGGAACGCGCCGAAGGCGAATTGAACGCCTTGCCTGCGTGGCCCACGACGGCGCGTGGCGGTGCCGGCGACACGACTCGTTCGGCCGGGCGGCAGGAAGCAGGTCACCCCCCTTCGTTCACCCTTGCCACGCCTCATGCGCGGTGGCATCGTGGCTGGGCCGCACCCGGGGAAGACGCGCCAGTCCCGCGCCCCGATCCCATCCCATCCAGGAATGCTCACCTTCCCCATGCCCCACCGCGTCATCTGGGAATCCAAGGGGACCGTCTGGACGAAATTCAGCGGAGTAGTGACCTACACGGAGGTCCTGGACGTCACCAACGCGCTCTACAGCAACCCTCGTTCCGATGACGTCGAGATCGCCTACTGGGACTTCTCGGACATCGACGGTTTCGTGGTCGACCCGAGCGACGTCGAGGAAATGGCGCACCTGGATCACGCGGCGAACCGCTACTTGCGCCCCATGAAGGCCGCCTTCATCGTGTGCGATCCCGACCTGGTGGCGCTGGCCGACCAGTACATCGCGCAAATGAACGAGCTGGGCGGTTCGTGGCAGAACCGGAGGTTCTCGTGCCTGGAGGACGCACGGGAGTGGGCAGCTCCGGCGCTGTGACACTCGACGACAAGCCCTCGCCCACCCTCGCCGCCCTCGTGCGCGAGCAAACGGGCACCCCGTGGTCCCGCGCGAAACGGCTGTGCGAGGAAGGGCGCGTCACCGTGGATGGCGTGTGCTGCCTGGACCCGGCGATGCGCGTGAAGCCGGGCGCGGTGGTGGTCGTGAACGAGCACGGACCCAAGCGGCGCAAGGGGCCGCTGCCCGGGGATGCGATCGTATACGCCGACCGGGACCTCGTCGTGATCGAGAAGCCCGCGGGAATGCTGAGCGTGGCCGACGAGGCGGGCAACAAGGACACGCTGGCCGACCACGCGCGCACCGAGCTGCGCGCCCGCGGCGAGCGCGAGCGGGATGCGCCGCTCGGCGTCGTGCACCGCCTGGACCGCGACACCAGCGGCCTCATGGTGTTCGCGCGCACGAGCGAGGCCAAGCGCGTGCTGGCCGCGATGTTCAAGGCCCACGACATCGAACGCGTGTACCACGCCATCGCGCACGGCACGGTGACTGCCGCGCGCGTGGACACGCACCTGCTGCTCGACCGCGGCGACGGCCTGCGCGGATCCCACGGCCACTACCGGCGCGCCAAGGGCGAACCGCCATTCGAGGCGAGGCAGGCCATCACGCACCTGCGGCCCATCGAGGCCCTGGCAGGCGCCACGCTCGTCGAGTGCCGCCTGGAGACAGGCCGCCAGCACCAGATCCGCATCCATCTATCGGAGTTGGGCCACCCCATCGTAGGCGAGCGGGTGTACATCCGGGACTACCAAGGCACGAGGATCGAATCGGCGCGGCCCATGCTGCATGCCCGGGCGCTGGCGTTCGCGCACCCGAGGACCGGAGCGCCGCTTTCGTTCGAACGGGATCCGCCGGAGGATTTCGAGGCGATGCGGCGGCGGCTGTCCACGACCGTCTCCCCCTCCGGATCCGATCCTTCGGGCGCGCCGCGCGCCATTGAGAGGTGACGGTGTGGCGGAAGTCGAGGGTGCCGTCAGCGCAGGTCTTCATCCCTCGCGATTCGACACGACGAGGCGCTGCACGAGGCGCCGCGCGGCGGGCGCGACGACGAGCACGACCGGGAAGGCGATGGCCCAGGCCGGCAGCCACGCCCCCGTCCAGAGTCCCAGGAACCCGGGCGCGAGTCCCGCGTTGCGCCAGGTCGCGATGCCCGACACCACGAAGGACATGAGCCCGGAGAGGATGAGGCCGAACAGGGCCGGCGCGTACCGGGCGGGGATCATGCGCTCACCTCCAGCGCCGGCGCCGCCAGCGCAACGGGCCCGAGGCGGTGCAGCGCACCGGCCACGTTGCGGCCGAAGAGCCGCGCCGAGCGGATGTCCCCGCGGACGAAGGCATCCGCGGGCGAGCCGTGGCCCGCCTGCGCCATCAGCCCCGACCACGAGCCGAGGCGATTGGCCGCCTCGTCATAGGGCACGCCGAGGTGCTGCTCGGGAATCACGGGGTTCCCGACCCAGACCATCCCGTGCTGCATGGCGAACACGAACATCGACAGCAGCGTCGACTGCTTGTCGCCGGCGGGCAGCGACGACACGGTGAATCCCGCCGCGAGCCGGCCCTTGAGGCGCTGCTCCTTCCAGAAGCGGCCCGTGGAATCCATGAAGGTCTTGAAGGGTCCCGAGACCCCGCCGAGGTAGGTCGGCGAGCCCAGGATGTAGCCATCGAACGGCAGCAAGGCATCGGTGTTGCCGACCAGCAGCGGCGCTTCCAGCAACTGCACCTGCGTGCCGGGCACCTCGCGGGCACCCTCCACCACGTGCCGCGCGATGTGCTCGGTGTGGCCGTGGGCGCTGTGGTAGAGGACGGCGAGGCGTTTCACTTCGGGGGATTGCGGTGACATCGAGGTCTCCTTGTCTGGGGTCCCGGCGCGGCTCAGCGCGGGAAGGATTGAAGGGCGGTGGCGGCCAGGTACAACCCGGCGCCGAAGACGGTGTGGTTCGCGAGGCTGCGAAG
>CAZPLW010000020.1:0-30234 GCA_964587315.1 uncultured Lysobacter sp. | reverse complement strand
CACCTCATGTGCAAGGTCAAGACGGGACTCGTGCCCGGCTCGCCCAGCGGAATCGGCCTCGCCATCGCCACGGCCTATGCCGCGAACGGCGCCCACGGGGTGCTGAACGGCTTCGGCGACCCGGTCGACGGCGGTTGGACCGCCCACTAGCCGCCGCACGACGGATCGATCACTCCAGGAGCGTCACGCATGGCTTCCCCGAAGTTTCCCGGCCAGGTCGTCCTGGTCCTGCAAGGCGGCGGCGCCCTCGGCGCCTACCAGGTCGGCGTGTACGAGGCGCTGCACGAGGCGGGCGTGGAGCCCGACTGGATCATCGGCACCTCGATCGGCGCCATCAACGCCGCGCTCATCGCGGGCAACACGCGCGAGGACCGCCTCCCGCGGCTCGACGCGTTCTGGGACCGCGTGCAGCAAGGTCCCGCGAGCGATCCGCTGCGCCTGCTCACGGGGCTCGCCAACGTCGGCGCGAACCTGGGGACCGTGACGAGGGGCATTCCCGGCTTCTTCGCGCCGAGTCCTTCCGCCTGGCTGGGCCCGCACGCGCCGCTCGGCATCGAGCGGGCCGCCTACTACACGACGGCCCCCCTGCGCGACACGCTGGGCGAGCTGGTCGATTTCGGCCGCATCGCCGCCGGCGGGCCGCGGCTCACGGTCGGCGCGGTGAACGCGAGGACGGGCGAGATGCGCTACTTCGACAGCCGCGACCATCCGTTGGGCGTCGACCACGTGATGGCCTCGGGCGCGCTGCCGCCTGCCTTTCCCGCGATCCGCATCGACGGCGAGCCCTACTGGGACGGCGGCGTCTATTCCAACACGCCGCTGGAGGCCGTGATGGACGACCGGCCGCGGCGCGATTCGGTGATCTTCGCCGTGCACCTGTGGAACCCCGTGGGCCCCGAGCCCGAATCGATCTGGGCCGTCGGCGGGCGCGAGAAGGACATCCAGTACGCGAGCCGCGCCGACAGCCACGTCGAGCGCCAGCGCCAGATCCACCGCCTGCGGCACGTGATCCGGGAACTGCAGTCGCACCTGCCGGCCAAGGCGCTCAAAGACGAGCGCGTGAAGGAACTGTGCTCGTGGGGCTGCGGCACGACGATGCACGTGGCCCGCCTCATGGCGCCGCGCCTCGACGGCGAGGACCAGACGAAGGACATCGACTTCACGCCCGGCGGCATCCGCGCCCGGCGGCAGGCGGGACTCGCCGACACGCGCCGCATGCTCGCCCTCGCGCCGTGGCGCAAGCCCGCCGACCCGATGGACGGCGTCGTGGTGCACGACCTCGTGCCGCGCCGCGCGGCGGTGTAAGGAGCGCGATCCCGGTCACGACTACTTGCGCGAGGCGGGCACGAGCCTGCCCCGACCCCGACAACCTCGTACAAGGAGACGCAACCATGAAGTCCGCCAACACCCTGCAGGCCGCCGTCGCGGGCCTCGTCGCCCTCGGCCTCTCGGCCGCCGTCCTGGCCGCCCCGCCCGAGCAGCCCAAGGGCACCGAGAAGTGCTACGGCGTCGCAGCGGCCGGCAAGAACGACTGCGGCACCGCGAAGCACGCCTGCGCCGGCGAAGCGAAGAGCGACAACGACCCGACCGAGTGGAAGTACGTGCCCAAGGGCACGTGCGAGTCGCTCGGCGGCAAGACCGGCGCGGCCAAGAAGTAGCGGCCCGCGTCGACCGAGTGTGGGTGGAAGGCGCGCGGCCAGTCGGCACCGATAGCCGGCGGTCGCGCGCCGACCCTCTCGCCATCCTTCCCTTTCTGATGAACCGTTCCCTTCCCGTCGCCGCCGGCATCGGCCTGCGTGCGCCGCACGTCGGGCGGGTGCTCGCCGAGCGCCCGGCCGTCGCGTGGTTCGAGGTGCACAGCGAGAACTACTTCGCCGACGGGGGCCCGGCCCTCGAGGCGCTGCTCGCGATCCGCCGCGATTATCCCGTCTCGCTGCACGGCGTGGGCCTGTCGCTCGGCGGCGCCGGTCCCCTCGACCGCGGCCACCTCGCGAAGCTCAAGCGCTTGGTCGACCTCGTCGAGCCCGCCGCGGTCTCCGAGCACCTGTGCTGGAGCCGACTGGGACGTCGCCACTTCAACGAGCTGTTGCCGCTGCCCTTCACGGCGCAGGCCGTGCGCGTGCTCGCCCGGAACATCGGCGAGGCGCAGGACGCCCTCGGCCGCGAGCTGCTGGTGGAGAACCTGTCGAGCTATCACGACTTCGCCGAGTCGACCGCGACGGAGGGCGAATTCGTGGCCGCCGTGGCCGCGAGCGCCGGCTGCCGCCTGCTGCTCGACGTGAACAACGTGCACGTGAACGCCGTGAACCACGGTTTCGACCCGATCGGCTACCTCGATGCCCTGCCGCCCTCGCGCGTGGCCGAGATCCACGTCGCCGGCCACGACGCGAGCGGCCCGCTGCTCGTCGACACGCACGGCGCACCCGTCGCGCCGGCCGTGTGGACGCTCTACGAGGAAGCCCTCGCGCGCTTCGGCCCCGTGCCCACGCTCGTGGAGTGGGACAACGACATTCCCGCCTTCGAGGTGCTCGCGCGCGAAGCGGCGACGGCCCAGGCCCTGCTCGACCGGAACGCCCGTGGCGCTCTCGCTGCCTGAGCTGCAGCGGCGCTTCGCGCGCGCGCTGGACGATCCGCCCGCGCCCGGCCTCGCGCTCTATGCGCGCACGATCCGCACCAACTACCGCCGGGCGCTCTCGGCCACCTTCGGGGTGGTGAAGCGCGTGGTGGGCGAGGCGTTCTTCCACGCGGCGGCCGATGCCTACGCGGCGCGCCACCCATCGACGAGCGGCGACCTGGGCGACTTCGGCGACCGTTTCGGCGAATTCCTGGCGACGTACGAGCCCGCGCGCGACCTTGCCTACCTCGCGGACCTCGCGCGCCTCGAATGGGCGCTCGACGAGGCCACGCGCGCGGCTTCCCCGATGGCGCCTCCCGCGGACGTGCTCGCGTCGCTCGCGCGCGTGCCCGGCGAGGCGCTCGCCGCGGTGCGGTTCGTCCTGGCGCCCTCGTGCCGCTTCGTCGCTTCCGCCGATCCCGTCCTACGCATCTGGCGGGTTCACCAGCCGGACCACGAGGGCGAGATGACGGTGGACTGGGACGCGGGCGGCGAGCGCGTACTGCTGCGACGCGACGCGGACGGCGTCGCCCTCGAGGCGCTCCCGCCCGGCGAGTGGGCCTGGCTCGAGGCGCTGGGTCGCGGCGAGAGCCTCGGGGCGGCGCTCGAATCGGCGACGGCGGCGCAGGAGGCGTTCGACGTCGGCGCGGCGCTGCGGCGACGCATCGCCGACGGGACGATCGCGGGACTCGCGGCCGGCTGAAAGGTCGCGCCGCACGCAGCGACACACCGGCACTCACCCCAACCGGAGATTCCCATGGCTTCCGTGCTTCCCGCCCGTCCCGCCGCGTTCGCCGCGTCCACCGTCGCGATCGTCGATCGCGTCCAGCCCGTCTTCGCGCTGGCCGTCCGCCTCTACGTCGCGAAGGTGTTCTTCTTCTCGGGCCTCACGAAGATCGCCGACTGGAACATCACGGTCGCGCTCTTCGAGAACGAGTACCAGGTGCCTTTCCTCTCGCCGGCGGTCGCGGCGCTGCTGGGCACCGGCGCGGAACTGCTGCTGCCGGCGCTCCTCGCGCTGGGCCTGGGCTCGCGCGCCGCCGCCCTCGCCCTCTTCGCCTTCAACATCGTGGCCGTGGTCTCGTACCCGGACCTGTCCGACGCCGGGTTCAAGGACCACCTCCTCTGGGGCGCGTTGATGCTCGTCACCTTCGTCTACGGGCCGGGCAGGCTCGCGCTCGACGCCCTCATCGCCCGTCGCGTGCGCTAGCGCGATCGGCCGGGGCCGGCCACGGCCGGTGCCCGGTGAGACAATGGCGGCATGGACAAGCCCGCCACCCCCGGCCCGCTCTCCGGCCTCAAGGTCGTCGAGATGGGCACGCTCATCGCCGGCCCCTTCTGCGGCCGGCTCCTCGCCGAGTTCGGCGCCGAGGTGATCAAGATCGAGACGCCCGGCGAGGGCGACCCGCTGCGCAAGTGGCGCGTGCTGCACGAGGGCAACTCGCTCTGGTGGTTCGCGCAGGCGAGGAACAAGAAGTCCGTCACCGTGAATCTCAAGGCGCCCGAGGGCCAGCAGGTCGTGCGCGAACTCGTGGCCGGGGCCGACATCGTGGTGGAGAATTTCCGCCCCGGCACGATGGAGAAGTGGGGCCTCGCGTACGAGACGCTCGCACAGGCGAATCCGGGCCTCGTGATGGTGCGCCTCTCGGGCTTCGGCCAGACGGGCCCCTACCGCGACCAGCCCGGCTTCGGCGCCATCGGCGAATCCATGGGCGGGGTGCGCTACGTGACGGGCTACCCGGACCGCGCGCCGGTACGCGTGGGCATCTCCATCGGCGATTCGCTGGCGGCGATGTTCGGCGTGATCGGCGCGCTCATGGCGATCCACCACCGCGGCAAGACGGGCAAGGGCCAGGTGGTGGACGTCGCGCTCTACGAGGCCGTCTTCGCGATGATGGAATCGATGCTGCCCGAGTACGGCTTCTCGGGCCTGGTGCGCGAGCGCACGGGATCGTCGCTGCCGGGGATCGTGTCTTCCAACACCTACCGGTGCGGGGACGGCAAGTACGTCGTCATCGGCGCCAACGCCGATTCCATCTTCAAGCGCATGATGCGCGCCATCGGCCGGCCGGACCTGGCGGACGACCCCACGCTCGCCGACAACGCGGGCCGCGTGAAGCGCACGGAGGAGCTCGACCGCGTGATCGGCGAGTGGACGGCCACCGTGACGCTGGACGAAGCGCTCGCGCTGCTCGGGAAGGCCGAGGTGCCCTCGGGCCGCATCTATTCCATCGCCGACATCGTGGCCGACCTGCACTACCAGGCGCGCGGGATGATCGAGCGGCACAAGCTGGGCGACAAGGACCTGTTGCTGCCCGGCGTCGTGCCCAGGCTCTCCGAGACGCCCGGCGGCACGCGCTGGGTGGGCCCGGTGCTCGGCGCGCACACCGACGAGGTGCTGCGCGGCCTGGGCTACGACGAGGCGCGGATCGCGGACCTGAAGGCCCGCAAGGTCGTCTAGCCGGAGTTGCGCAGCCCCGCGGCGACGCCGTTGATGGTGAGGTGGATGCCGCGCTTCACGCGCTCCTCCGCGTCGCCCGCCCGGTAGCGCTTGAGCAGCTCCACCTGCACGTGGTTCAGCGGGTCGAGGTACGGGAAGCGGTTGCGGATGGACCGCGCGAGGGTCGGGTTGGTCTCGAGGAAGCCGCGCGCCTTCGTGATGCCGAAGTACGCCTTCACGGTGAGGTCGAGCTCGCGCCGGATGCGCCCGAAGATCTCGTCGGCCAGCCGCTCGTCGGGCACCAGCTCCTTGTATCGCGCGGCCACGGCGAGGTCCGCCTTGGCGAGCAGCATCTCCAGGTTCGAGAGCATCGCGCGGAAGAACGGCCATTCCTGCCACATGCGGGCGAGCAGCGCGTAGCCCGGCTCGTCGTGCTTCGCGAGGAACTGCTCGACCGCGGTGCCCAGGCCGTACCAGCCCGGCAGCATCACGCGGCACTGCGCCCACGAGAACACCCAGGGGATCGCGCGCAGGTCCTCGATGCGAAGCGACGGTTTGCGCGAGGCGGGCCGGGAGCCGATGTTGAGCTCGGCGATCTCGCGCACGGGCGTGGAACCGCGGAAATACTCCACGAAGCCCTCGGTCTCGTAGACGAGGCTGCGGTAGGCCCGGAAGGCGGACTCGGAGATCTCCTCCATCGCGGCGTGGAATGCCTCGTGCTCGCCGGTCCCGGATTCGTCGATCGTCGCGCGCACGGTGGCGGCGAGGAGCGCCTCGAGGTTGCGCCGCCCGATCTCGCGGTTGGCGTACTTGCTCGAGATCACCTCGCCCTGCTCCGTGAGGCGAAGCTCGCCCTGCACGCTGCCCGGGGGCTGCGCGAGGATGGCCTCGTAGGAAGGCCCGCCGCCGCGGCCCACGGTGCCGCCGCGGCCGTGGAAGAAGCGAAGGCGCACGCCGGCCTCGCGGAAGACGGCCACCAGCTCCGTCTCGGCCTTGTAGAGCTCCCAGTTGGAGGTGACGTAGCCGCCGTCCTTGTTGCTGTCGGAGTAGCCGAGCATCACCTCCTGCGCGCCGCCCAGGGATGCGACGATCGCCTTCGCCTCGGGCAGCGCGAACCACGCGCGCATCGTCTCGGGCGCCCGGCGCAGGTCGCCGATGGTCTCGAAGAGCGGCACGACCTGCAGGCGCGAGGCGGGCGCGGCGCCGGGCGTGAGCAGGCCGGCCTCCTTCAGCATCACCGCGACCTCGAGCAGGTCGGAGACGCTCTCGGCCTTGGAGATGACGTACTGGCTGAGGGACCCGGGTCCGTGCGAGGCGAGCACGCGGGCGGCCTCGTGGACGATGGCGAGCTCGCCCGCGGTGGTCTCCGAATAGGCGGCGAAGGGCGAGCGCAGCAGGCGCGGCGTCGCGAGCTCGGCGCGAAGCAGGTCCACGCGGCCGGCTTCGTCGCGCGCGAGGTAGTCGCCCGCCACGCCCGCGCCCGCGAAGAGCTCCGCGATGACGGTCTCGTGCACGTCCGCGTTCTGGCGCAGGTCCACGGTGGCGAGGTGGAAGCCGAAGGTGGCCACGGCGCGGCGCAATTGCCGCAGGCGCCCTTCCGCGATCATCTCGCAGCGGTCCGCGCGCAGGCTCGCGTCGATGACGCCCAGCTCCGCGGCGAAGGCCGCCGCGTCGGGGTAGGGCTGCGCCTGGCCGACGGCGCTCCGGTGCTCCCGCTTGAGTCCCATCGCCGTCGCCGTGGCGGCCAGCCTCGCGAAGACGCCGGTGAGGGCGCGGCGGTACGGCTCGTCGGCGCGGTGCGGCGAGCGGTCGGGCGAGGCGTCGGCCAGGGCGAGGAGCGCGCCGCTCGGCTTCGTGAGCAGCTTCGAGATGGGAAGCTCCGCGCCCAGCGCGTGCACTTGCGCGAAATAGTGGTCGAAGGCGATCTCGCCCTGGCGGCGGAAGGCGTGCGCCAGCATCTCGGCCGTGACGAAGGGATTGCCGTCGCGGTCGCCGCCCACCCAGCTGCCCAGGGCGAGCACGGTGGGAAGTTCCGGCCGGCCCGTCGCGCCGGGCAGCGCGGCGAGGAGGTCCTCGAGATCGGTGTGCAGCCGCGGCACGGCCTCGATGAAGGTGTAGTCGAAGTAGGCGAGCGCGTTCTCGATCTCGTCGCGCACGCCGAGCTTCACGGGCCTGAGCATGCGCGTGCGCCAGAGCGTCGCGACGCGGCGGCGCAGGTCCGCCTCGGCCGCCTCCCGCTCCTCGGGCAGCAGGTCCGGGTGATCCAGCTGCGCAAGCCCCTCCGCGATGGCGAGTTGGGCGTCGAGCGTGCTGCGGCGCTGCACCTCGGTCGGGTGCGCGGTGAGCACGGGCGTCACCTTCACGCGGGCGAGCGTGGCCGCGGCCTCGGCGGCGGGGATGGCCCTGGCCTCGCAGTCGGCGAAGAGCCCGCGGATCGTGGAAGGCAGCGGCGAGGCGCCGGAAAGGCGCATCGCGCGGCCCCGGCGGATGTGGTGCCGGTCCTCGGCGATGTTGGCGAGGAGCGAGAAGTAGCTGAACGCGCGCACCACGACCACCATCTGGTCGTCGGTGAGGGCGTCGAGCGTCTCGGCGAGCGAGCGGCGCGAGACCACGTCCTCCAGGCGGCGGCTCGCGACCGCCAGCTGGCGGATGGTCTCGATGAGCTCGAAGGTGCCCTCGCCCTCGAACTGGCGGAGCGTCCCGCCGAGGATGCGTCCCAGGAGACGGATGTCGGCCGCGAGGGCGGCTTCCTTGTCGGGTGTGGCCATGTCCGGAAGCTACCGCGATTCACGGGGTAAAATCCACCTCCATGACGATCCGACTGCACATCAACGACGTCGCCGTGCGCGACGGCTTCCAGATCGAGAAGCAGTTCGTTCCCACGCGCACCAAGATCGCGCTCATCGACGAGCTGTCGACGACGGGCCTCGCGAAGATCGAGGTCACGAGCTTCGTGAGCCCCAAGGCCGTGCCGGCGCTCGCGGACGCGAACGAGGTGCTGGCCGGCATCCGGCGCGTGCCGGGCGTCGCCTACGTGGCGTTGGTGCCCAACATCCGCGGCGTGCAGAACGCGGCGGCGACGGCGGCGAAGCCCGACGAGCTGAACGGCGTCATGAGCGCCTCGCTCACGCACAACCGCGCCAACATCAACCGGACGACGGACGAGACGCTGGGCGAACTCCCCACGATGGTGCGCATCGCCCACGAAGCGGGCATGACGTTCTCGATGAGCCTGTCGACCACCTTCGGCTGCCCGTTCGAGGGGCCGGTGAGCGAGGACGCGATCCTCCGGTTCGTCGAGTCCTTCCTCGCCGCGGGCGTGGACGGCATCTCGCTCGCGGACACCACCGGGATGGCGAACCCGCGGCAGGTGGAAGCCCTCACCCGCAAGGTGCTCGAGCGCTTTCCGGCGAAGGACGAGACCTTCTACACGCTCCACTTCCACAACACGCGCGGCATGGGCCTCGCGAACGTGGTGGCCGGCATCGCGGCGGGCGTGCGCTCCTTCGATGGCTCGATTTCGGGCCTGGGCGGCTGCCCCTTCGCGCCCGGCGCCACCGGGAACATCTGCACCGAGGACATGGTCAACATGCTGCACGACATGGGCTACGAGACGGGCGTCGACCTGGACCGGCTCATCGCCTGCGCCCGCCGCGTCCCGGCGATCGTGGGCCACGACACGCCCGGGCAGGTGATGAAGGCCGGCAAGAGCCTCGAGACCCATGCCCTTCCCGATTCTCTCAAGGAGCCCCATTGAAAAAGATCCTCATCGCGGCCTCGCTGCTCGCCGCGTCGCTGCCGGCCGCAGCCGACCTCACCAACCTGGGCGCCCTCAGCCAGGAGCAGTTCCGCAAGCTCTCGGAAGACCTGGGCGCCGCGTTTTCCTACAAGGGCGTCACGCCCGCCACGAGCCTGGGCCCCTGGGGCTTCGACCTCGGCGTGGAGCTCACGTCGACCGACATGCGCAACAGCGACGTCTTCCAGGCGGCCGGCTCGGGATCCGTCGACCGCCTCTTCGTCCCGAAGGTGCACATCAACAAGGGCCTGTGGACCGGCGCCGACCTGGGCGGCTTCTACGGCGGGTCGTCGGAGATCGGCGGTTCGCTCTGGGGCGTGAGCTTCCGCCAGAACTTCGTCGAGGACACCGTCACCTCGCCCGCCTTCGCCGCGCGCCTGTCGGGCACGCGCACCACGGACCTGGGCAGCCTCAAGGTCTACTCGCTCGCCGCGGACCTCATGCTCTCCAAGCGCTTCACGATCGTCACGCCCTACGTGGGCGCCGGCATCGTGCGCGTCGAGTCCAAGGCCACGGGCTTCGAGTCGGAGACCTTCAACCAGGGGCGGTACTTCGGCGGCGTGAACGTGAACTTCGGCATCGTCAACCTGGCTGCCGAGGCCGAACGCATGGGCAGCAACACCAGCCTGTCGGCCAAGATCGGCTGGCGCTTCTGACACCGAAACCGGGGACGGTGCCCGATTTCGCTGGAGTGCGCGACCTGAGGGGCGAACCCGTCGGAAGAATCGGGCACCGCCCCCGGTTTTCACAATAACGAGAGGAGAGACACGATGACGCGCATGCTGAAGACGCTGTTCGCCGCGGCCCTGTGCACGATGGTCGCGGCCGGGGCGATGGCCCAGGCCCCCGAGAAGAAGAAGATCACCATCGCGGTGGGCGGCAAGAACCTCTTCTACTACCTTCCGCTCTCGGTCGCCGAGCGCAAGGGCTACTTCAAGGAAGAGGGCCTCGAAGTGGAGATCCCCGACTTCGCCGGCGGCGCCAAGGCGCTGCAGGCGCTGGTGGGCGGCTCGGCCGACATGGTCTCCGGCGCCTACGAGCACACCATCAACATGGCCGCGAAGAAGCAGCCCATCAAGGCGGTGGTGCTGCAGGCGAAGTACAGCTCCATCGTGCTGCTGCTGCCCAAGGACAAGGCCGCCAGGTACAAGGGCCCGGCGGACCTGAAGGGGCTCAAGGTGGGCGTGACGGCCCCGGGCTCCTCGACCAACATGTTCGTGAACAACATCCTCGCCAAGGGCGGGCTCAAGCCGACCGACATCGCCGTCGTGGGCGTGGGCGCCGGTTCCGGCGCGGTCGCCGCGATGGAGAAGGGAGAGATCGACGCGATGTCGAACCTGGACCCGGTCATCACCCAGCTCGAGGCGACGGGCAAGTACGTCGCCGTGGCCGACAGCCGCACCGAGAAGGGCATGAACGAGATCTACGGCGGCGATTACCACGCGAGCGTGATCTACATCACGGAAGAGTTCATCAAGAAGAACCCGAACACGGTGCAGGCGGTGGTGAACGCGATGGTGCGCGCCAACCGCTGGATCGCGAAGGCGACGCCGCAGGAGATCGTCGACCTCATGCCCGATGCCTACAAGGCAGGCAACCCCTCGCTTTACAAGGCGGGGCTGCTGAAGAACATGATCGGCTATTCCGAGGACGGGCAGATGTCGATGAAGGCCGCGCAGAACGTGTACAAGGTGCTCAAGCAGTTCGAGCCCTCCGTCATCGCCGCCGGCAACGCCATCAAGCTCGAAAACACCTTCGACAACTCCTTCGCCAGCAAGGCGGCCGCGAAGTTCAAGTGACGGTCGCGGTCTCCTTCGAGAAGATCACCTGCACCTTCGCCGCGAAGGGCGGTGGCAGCTACACGGCCGTGAAGGACGTGGACCTCTCGATCGCCGACGGCGAGTTCGTCTCGGTGGTCGGTCCCACGGGCTGCGGCAAGTCGACGCTCCTCAACGTGGCGGCGGGCCTGCTCAAGCCCTCTTCCGGCGTCACCCGGATCTTCGGCGAGACGCTCGCGGGCGTGAACCGCCGCGCCGGCTACATGTTCCAGGCCGAGGCGCTGATGCCCTGGCGAAGCGCCCTGGACAACGTGACGGCGGGGCTCGAGTTCCGCGGCGAGGACCAGGCGGCCGCCCGCGCGAAGGGCGAGGACTGGCTCGCGCGCGTGGGCCTCGCCGGCTTCGGCGACCGCTACCCGCACCAGCTCTCCGGCGGGATGAGGAAGCGCGTGTCGCTCGCGCAGATGCTCATCCTCGACCCGCAGATCCTGCTCATGGACGAGCCGTTCTCCGCGCTCGACGTGCAGACGCGCTCGCTCATGGAGAACGAGCTGCTCGAGCTCTGGAGCGCCAACCGCAAGAGCGTCCTCTTCATCACCCACGACCTCGAGGAGGCCATCAGCCTCTCCGACCGCGTCGTGGTGCTCTCCGCCGGCCCCGCCACGCGCCCCATCGGCGAGTACGTCATCGACCTGCCGCGGCCGCGCGACGTCTCCGAGATCCGCCTCACGCCCGCGTTCATCGCGCTGCACGACCGCATCTGGCACGCGATGAAGGCCGAGGTGCTCAAGGGCTACCAGCAAACCCGCAACCGGACGACCGCATGAAGACCCCCCTCCGCATCGCCGCCCTCCTCGCCTGCGCTATCCTCGGCGCGTGCGCGATCAATCCCACCGAGAACCAGAAGGAGGCCGCGCGCAAGGACATCGCCGAGATGTCGCAGTCGACGCTCGATCGCCTCTACCGCAGCTTCCCCGGCTCGAAGCGCCACGTGGACGGCGCCTACGGCCACGCGGTCCTCTCCAACTACGGCGTGAGCGCCTTCTGGCTGGGCGGCGCGGCCGGCCAGGGCGTGGCCGTGCGGCGCGAAAGCGGCGAGAAGACCTACATGAAGATGGCGGAGCTGCAGGCGGGCATGGGCTTCGGCGCGCGCAAGTTCCAGATCGTCTGGGTGTTCGAGACGCAGGCCGCCTTCGACCAGTTCGTGAACTCCGGCTGGGAGCTGGGCGCGCAGGCGACCGCCGCGGCGGCCAGCAAGGGCGAGGGCGCCGCCGTCGAGGGCGCGCTCTCCGTCTCGCGCGGCGTCTGGCTCTACCAGATGACCGAGACGGGCGCGGCCCTGGAGCTGATGGCCAGGGGCACGAAGTACTTCAAGGACTCGGACCTGAACCGCTGAGGAGCCGCCCACGATGAAGAACCGCCGGCTCTGGATCTGGCAGGTCGCCCTCCTCGCGGCGATCTTCGCGTTCTGGCACGTCGCCACGCACCCGGAACTCGTCCCGCCCGTCGTCTGGGACAACCCCGACCGCGCCGCCTTCTTCTTCGGCGAGCCGGTGAAGATCCTCGAGGTCGCCTACGCGTGGTTCGCGGGCGGCGAGATCTATCCCCACCTGTGGGTCACGCTGCAGGAGACGGCGCTCGCGTTCCTCATCGGCTCCCTCGCGGGCCTGGTGGTGGGCCTGTGGCTGGGACTCTCGCCCTTCGCCTCGGCCCTCCTCGACCCGTACATCAAGGCCGCGAACGCCATGCCGCGCGTGGTGCTCGCGCCCATCTTCATGGTGTGGTTCGGCCTGGGGATCTGGTCGAAGGTGGCGCTCGGCGTGACGCTCGTCTTCTTCATCGTGTTCTTCAACGTCTACCAGGGCGTGAAGGAAGTGAGCCCGGTGGTGCTCAACAACGCGACGATGCTGGGCGCCTCGCGCCGGCAGCTGCTGCGCTTCGTCTACCTGCCCTCGGCCACCTCGTGGGTGTTCTCGAGCCTGCACACCTCCGTGGGCATGGCCTTCGTGGGCGCGGTGGTGGGCGAGTACCTCGGCAGCGCCAAGGGCGTGGGCTACCTCATCCACATGGCCGAGGGCTCCTTCGACATCAACACGGTCTTCGCGGGGATCCTGGTCCTCACGGTCTTCGCGCTGGTGCTCGATCACGCCGTCACGGTCGCCGAGCGGCGCCTGCTCGTCTGGCGGCCCACGCAGGGCGAGACGCAGCCGCTCTAGGCGTTCCTGCGGGCCATCGACCGCGCGAACGCGACGAAGCGCGCGAGCGTCGGGTTGACCGACCCGATGCGGGTGACCACGTTGAGCGGCGCCGAGAGCCGCGGGGCGTCGGAGGCGGCGGCGTAGAAGACGTCCTTCGCGTGCACCACGCGCATCGAGGCGGGCACCGCCGAGACTCCCACGCCCGCGGCCACCAGCGTCACGTTCGTCAGCATCTGCCCCACTTCCGCGGCGACACGGGGGGCGAATCCCGCGGCGTGGCAGGCCTCGATGAGGTCGCCGTACATGCCGGGAGCGCCCGGCCGGCGCACGAGGATGAACGGATCGCCGGCCAGGTCGCGCAGCTTCACGCGCTCGCGCCCGGCCCGTCGCGCCTTCACGGCCACCGGGTGTCCCATGGGCAGCGCGAGGAGCAGCGGCTCGTCGGCGATGGCGAGGTAGGCGAGCCCGCTGCGCTCCGACACCGGCCGGCGGATGAGGGCCACGTCCAGCTGCCCCGCGCCCACGGCCTCCGAGAGCGAGGCGGCGTTGCCCTCGCCCACGGAGATCTCGACGTCGGGATGGGCCTTGCGATAGCCGCGAAGCAGCGCCGGGGCCAGGCGATGGATCACCGCGGAGCTGGTGAATCCCACCGACAGCGTGCCGGCGTGGCCCTGGGCGGCGCGGCCGGCGCGGCGCACGGCCTCGTCCACGCGCGCGAGGATCGCCTCCGACTCCTCCAGGAAGACGCCGCCGCCGGTGGTGAGGGCCACGCCGCGCGGCCGGCGCTCGAAGAGCGGGTAGCCCACCTCGCGCTCGAGGTCGCGCACCTGCTGCGAGAGCGGCGGCTGCTGGATGCCGAGCGCGCGCGCGGCGGCGGTGAAGCTGCCGGCGCGGGCGACGGCGACGAAGTAGCGCAGGTGC
The DNA here is from genome assembly GCA_964587315.1 of uncultured Lysobacter sp. Taxonomy (GTDB): domain Bacteria; phylum Pseudomonadota; class Gammaproteobacteria; order Burkholderiales; family Usitatibacteraceae; genus FEB-7. Next base: position 16,487 of record CAZPLW010000020.1, on the reverse strand, counting down.
CTCAGCTCCATCCCGACCTCCCCCATGCGATACGCAGAAGATATCGCAAAAGTAGTTTCCATATATTTTACGGGGCAAGTCGGCCGGCCTATAGTCGAAGTCAAAAGGCGTCGCGCAGGGTGAAACGCGAAAGCCGCCCCAGGAACCACCGACTCGGAGATCCCATGAAACGCCATCTCACGGCCGTCGCGCTCGCGCTCGCGGCGTGGCCGGCCGTCTCGCCCGCCGCCGACGCGGGCGCCCTCGCCTGCAAGAGCACCGCCGAATGCGCGGAGCAGGCCGCTCGCATCGGCGCCTTCGTCCCCGCGCCCGTCACCAAGGGCAGCTCCACCAGCCCGACGGACCTCGCGGAGGACCAGTTCTACTGGATGAACAAGATCAACAAGGCCTCGATCGTGATGCTGGTCGAGGAGAGAATCCTGCCGGCGGAAACCGGCCGCACGATCGCCCGCGGCATCGCGCAGACGATCGACCAGGCCGGCAAGCCCGGCGGCAAGCGGCCCTCCGACGTGATGCAGATCGAGAAGATCGTCACGGACGCGATCGGCCCGGACGGCTCGCTCATCCACGCCGGCCGCAGCCGCCAGGACATGTACGCCACGTTCCGCGCGGCGCAGCTGCGCAACCAGGTGCTCGACTACTCGGACGCGCTGCACGGCCTGCGCGAGCGCCTGCTGGTGATGGCCTCGAAGCACGTGGACACCATCGTCCCGGCCTACACCAACGGCGTGCAGGCGCAGCCCATCAGCTACGCCCACTACCTCCTCGCCTTCGACGCCTCGTTCGCGCGCGACGCGCAGCGCATCCGCGAGCTGCACGCGCGCCTGAACCGCAGCGCCATGGGCACGGCCGTGCTCGCCAACTCGGGCTGGCCCCTCAACCGCGTGCGCATGGCCGAGCTGCTCGGCTTCGACGGCCTCGTCGAGAACTCGTACGACGCGGGCCAGGTCTCGACCTACGACATCCCGATCGAGGCCTCGGGCATCCCGGCCTCCACCGCGATCCGGCTGGGGGCGATGGCGGGCGACATCCACACGCAGTACCACCAGACGCGGCCCTGGCTCCTGCTCGAGGAGGGATCCACCTACACGAGCAGCGCGATGCCGCAGAAGCGCAATCCCGGGCTGGTGATGAACGCCCGCGAGTCGGCCTCGACCGTCGTGGGCACCGCGCAGATCGTGACGCTCCGGGCGCACAACGTGACCCCGGGCATGCGCGACTACAAGCAGACGCCGGTGGAGCTGGCCCTCTTTCCGCAGGCGATCCGGATGATCGCCGCGATGAACGCCGTGCTGGACTCCCTGGTGATCAATCCGAAGCGGGCGCTCGAGGAGCTGGAGGACGACTGGACGACGTCGATCGACATCGCCGAGGCGCTGCAGAAGGACCACGGTGTTCCCTTCCGCGTCGGCCACAGCTTCGCCTCGTCCCTCGTGACCCACGCGCGGACGAACGGGATCCGCCCGCGCGAGTTTCCGTACGCGAAGGCCGTGGAGTTCTACGCCGAGGCCATCGCGAAGTACAAGCTCGCCGACCCGAAGCTGCCCCTGGACGAGAAGTCCTTCCGCCAGCTGCTCTCGCCCGCGGCGATGGTGAAGTCGCGCGTGGGCATCGGGGGGCCGCAGCCCGCCGAGGTGGCGCGCATGCTCGCGGCCGCGCAGGCCACGCTGCGGGCCGACAAGGCCTGGATGCAGGCGACGCGCAGGAAGCTCAAGGACGCGGACGAGGGGCTCGACAAGGCTTTCGCGAAGCTCGCGGCGCCCTAGCGAGGCGCGGGCCCCGCCCGCGCGAAGGGGTGGCAACCGGATCCGACACACGAGAAAACCCGAGGAGAGAGCATGAAGAAGCGACACTGGCTGGTGGCCCTCGCGGCTGCCGGCGTGGCCCCCGCGGCGCTGGCCCAGACGGGCGACCCCGTCACGCTGTACGGACGCATCTACGTGACGGCGGAGTCCGTCGAGGCGAAGGGCGGCGCGTCGCCGCGCCCGCGCCGCAACCGCGTCGAGGACCAGTCCTCGCTGCTGGGCGTGCGCGGCGCCGAGAACCTGGGCGGCGGCCTCACGGCCTTCTTCCAGCTCGAGACCGGCTTCTCGCCCGACGACACCGCGGGCACGTTCGCTCGCCGCAACAGTGCGGTGGGCCTGCGCGGCGCCTGGGGCGCGATCTCGATGGGCCGCTGGGACACGCCCTTCAAGCAGACGCAGGTCGGCTCCGTCGACCCGTGGACGGACCTGCAGATCGGCGACATCACGGGCGCGGCCATACGGCAGGGCGGCTTCAGCCAGCGCGCGCAGAACGTCGTGCAGTACATGTCGCCGACGTGGGCCGGCTTCCAGGTGAAGGCCATGTACGGCGCCAACGAGGGCCGCACCGCCACGGTGAACCCGTCGCTCGTGAGCGCCTCGGTCTCGTGGGAAGCCAGCGAGAACGCGTCGCTCTCCTACGCCTACGAGAAGCACAACGATTCCATCGGCGCGACCGCGACGGCCGGGGTCGACGAGGAGGGCCACGGCCTCTCGGGCGAGTACCGCGTCGGGCCGGTGAAGTTCTCGGGGCAGTACGGCGAGTACGAACGGACCGCAAGCACGAAGCAGAAGTCCTACCAGGCCGGCATCCAGTACTACCTGGGCAAGCACCAGTTCATCGCGACGTACTCGGCCTCCAAGGACGGCGGGGCGAGCGCGGCCGCCGTGCAGCCCAAGTGCGACCTCACGGCCGTGGGCTACCGCTACAACTACTCGAAGCGCACGTTCCTCATCGCGAGCTACGCGAAGGTGGACAACGAGACGGGGAACCTGTGCAACTTCGGCTCGAACACGCTCACGATCACGGACGGGCAGGATCCGCAGGGCTACAGCCTGGGATTGCGGCACGTCTTCTAGCGCCGGGCGCTAGGCGTCGTCGTCCGCGTGGGTCAGGTACCACCGCGACTCGTCCGCCAGCTCGGTGAGCGCCTCCGGCAAGACGGCGAGCACCGGCTGGCGCTCGCGGGCGAGCAGGCCGGCCGCGGCCAGGTCGCGCTGGAGGGATCTTGCGCCCATGAACGCGAGCTCGTAGGAGACATGTCCTTCGCGGTACGCGTCGCGGGCGAGGTCCGACCAGAGACGCATCGCGGCCCCGCGACACGCGGGATCGACCAGGAAGTCCTGCACCTGGAGGTGGTCCCCGCGCGAGTCGCACGCCGCGTAGGCGACGAGGCGCTCTTCCGGCCCGGACGTGACGGTGAAGAACCGGCAGGCGCCGAAGGGTACGTCGACGAATCGCCAGCACAGGTAACGGCGGTCGCGCACGCCCATCAGCAGGCCGGCCGGCGCCGCGCGTGACCACAGGTCGTCGAACTTCCCATCGGGCCGGTCGACCCACCGCGTGCGCAGCGACGGCGCGGCCAGCCGGCGCACCGCCTCCGCCGCGAGCAGCAGCCGGTCGACGAGCGCCCCGGCCAGGCGGCTGGGCAACGCGGGCAGGTGGCGCGCGAGGAATGGCGCGGTGCGAAGCACCCGCACGCGCCGGACCATCGAGCCGACCTGGCGGTAGCCGGAGCGCCGCGTGACGGCCAGGGAGTGAGGATTGGGAATCCCGTAGAGCAGCTCGTGATCCTCGAGCGCGCGGCGGCAGATCGCCTTCTGCAGGGCGATCGCCGGGAAGAGCGTGCGATGGTCCTCGCGGACGACGAAATCCACCATGGTGCCGGCGCGCAGCGTCCGGTCGCCGTAGCGCATGCGCCGGGTGCCCGCGGCCGCGACGCCGACCGGCTCGCGCTCCCCCGCGTGCCGCAGGAAGGCCACGAGGGGATCGTCCTCGGGATGGCGCCGGTAATACCAGTCGTACTTGCGCGCCGCGCGGACCTCGTCGTCGAGCCCGTGCTGCCAGAGCGCCAGCATCGCCTCGCGGCAGCCTGACGCGACCGCGGTCCCGACCGTGTAGTCGCTCATCGAGGGGCCGGTCATGGGCGCCCGGCGCTTCGGGACGCGAGGAGCGAGCGGGTATTGCCGGCGGCGTCCACGATCTCCCGGATCCCGGTCCAGTGCCCGCTGTGTTCCAGCCGCCGCCGGATGCCGTGGCCCTGCCCGAGACCGACCTCGAAGGCGAGCACGCCGCCGGCCTTGAGGACGCGCGGCGCCACCTCGATGAGCCGCGCGAGGATCCGGATCCCGAAGGGGCCGCCGTCGAAGGCGAGGCGCGGCTCGTGCTCGCGGATCTCGTCGGCCATCGTGTCCACGCGGGCGCTCGAGATGTAGGGCGGGTTGCAGGTCACCAGGTCGACCGTGCCGTCGAACGTGCCCGGGTCGAATGGCTCGAGCAGGTCGCCCGCGAGGAACTCGACCCGATCGGCGAGGCCCAGGTGCGTGGCGTTGCGGCGCGCGAGCTCGATGGCCCCGTCCGACAGGTCCGCCCCCCACACCCGCGCCCGCGGCTCGTGCCAGGCGAGCGCGAGCGCGAGGTTGCCCGAGCCCGTGCACAGGTCGATGGCGCGCGCCCCGCGGTTCCGCGCCACGGCGGCCCGGAGCACCTCGAGAGCGGCGTGGCCGAGCAACTCGGTCTCCTCGCGGGGAATCAACGCCGCCGTCGACGCGAGCATCTCGAGTTCCATGAAGTGCTGGCGGCCCGTCAGGTGGGCCAAGGGCGTTCCCTCCAGCCGCTGCCCGACGAGCTGCGCGAGGCGCGCCTCGCCCGGCCCGTCAAGCTCGTCCAGGCGCAGGCCTGTCGCCATCCTCGAGGAGATCGGCCGGCCCGCGGCCGCATGCCAGAGGGCGGCCAGCGTCGTCGCGACGCATTCCGCGGGCTGGTCCGGCAGCGGGACGAGCCGCTCGCCGAGCACGCGCTCCCAATGCCGGTATACGGCCACCGATTTCGGCGTGAGCCCGTCCGTCGCGCGGGTCACGGCGAGACGGGTGGCACGGGTTCGATGAGGGATGGCGCGGCGTGCAGGTAGCGCGTCGCGCGCCGCTTCGCGGCGATGTCGCGATAGACGAACTCCCCCTGGCTCTCCGTGAGCCCGAGCCGCCCGGCGAGTGCGGCCGCCGGCACGCCGTGGTCGTGGGCCCACAGGGCGAGATCCATCCTGTCGTAGGGCAGGGCGAAATAGAACTCGTCCTGGCCCTGCGCGAGGCTGTAGGTGTCGGTGGTCGGCGCCGCGTCGCAGATCTCGGCGGGAACGCCCAGGTGCCGGGCGAGCGCATAGACCTGCGTCTTGTAGAGGTGGGCGATCGGCTTCACGTCGGCGGCGCCGTCGCCCTGCTTCACGAAGAATCCCTGGTCGTACTCGAGGCGGTTGGGCGTGCCCACGACGGCGTAGTTGAGGCGGTCGGCGTGGTAGTACTCGAAGGTCTTGCGCACGCGCTGCTTGAAGTTCGTCGCGGCCACGACCTGCAGGTAAGGACGCACGGGCATGCGCGCCTCCTTCTGCTCGCCCGCGGGAGAGCGCACCACCAGCTTGAAGTAGTTGAAGGCGCCGTCGCGACCGCCGGCGATCGCGATCTTGCACTTCCAGCCCTCGCCGTACTCCGGGAACACCTCGCGGATCGCCTCGTCGCGCCGGCGGTAGCAGCCGAGGGCCTCGAGCGCGGGCGCGATGTCCTCCACCTCGAACGCGATGCCGTACTGGTTGGCGACCTGCGTCGCGCGCGTGAGGCTGGACGGCGACGAGTCGCGCTCGGGCAGCATGAGACCGAAGACCTTGTCCGCGCCGAAGGCGCGCACGGCCAGCGCGCCGCACACGGAGCTGTCGACGCCCCCCGACAGCGCGATCACCACGCCCCGGCGGCGCAGGTCCCGGCCGACAATCTGCAGCAGGCGGGAGGCGATGCGCGCCGTTTCCGCCTCGCAGTCGAGTGCGAGGGGATCGTCCGGCAGTATGGGCACGCCCGTCATGGCCGCGATCGCGCTCAGGCCGCGGCCGCCGCGCGCTTGCGCGCCACGTAGCCCTCGATGCGGGCGAGGCTGTCGAAGTTCTCGGGCACCATCTCCTGGTCGTCCACGACGAGGCCGTAGGTCTCCTCGATGAACGTGATCAGCTCGATGAAACCCGTCGAGTCGAGGATGTGCTCCTCCATGAACGACGTGTCGTCGGCGATGGTGACGCCGCCGCCCATGGCGAAGTTGTCCAGCAGGAATTTGCGCACCACGTCCTTCACGTCTTGCATGCCGCTCTCCTCATTCGGTTCCTTCCCGGCCCCCGCGGTTCAGGCGAGGCCCTTCTTGCGGATCTTGCCCGTGTCGGTCTTCGGCAGCTCGGCCACGATCTCGACGTACTTGGGCGCCATGAACGGCTCGAGCCGGCCCAGGCAATGGCGGATGATGTCCCGCTCGCTGGGCGCGTGGCCCTCGCGCGGCACCACGAACGCCTTCACGGCCTCGCCGAGGACCTCGTCGGGCACGCCGACCACGGCCGCCTCGAGCACGCCCTCGTGGGCGCACAGCGCGTTCTCCACTTCCCGCGGGCTCACCTTCTCGCCGCGGCTCTTGATGATGTCATCCTTGCGCGCGACGAAGTAGAGCCAGCCCTCGGCGTCGGTGCGGAAGATGTCGCCCGAGTACAGCACCATCTCCCCGAGCGGACCCGGCCGCAGCCTCTCGGCGGTCTGCTCCGGCTTCTCCCAGTAGCCGCGCATCACGTTCGAGCCGCGGATCACCAGCTCGCCCGTGCTGCCGTCCGGCAGGCGCCGGCCCTCCTCGTCCACCAGCCAGACCTCCTCGTTGGGCATGCCGCGACCGACGCTGGTGGGGCGGATGTCCAGCTGCGCGGGCGGCAGGTACGTGACGCGCTTGCACTCCGTGAGGCCGTACATCGAGAAGAGCGTCGCCTGCGGGAAGAGGGCCCGCAAGCGGCGGATGTGGTCCTCCGAAAGGGCCGCCGCGGTGTTGGTGATCATGCGCAGCGCCGAGAGGTCGTACTGCTCGAGGCCCCTGAGCGCCGTGAGCAGCGAGAACATCGTCGGCACGCCGGGAAAGACCGTCACGCGCTCTCTCGCCATGACCTCCAGCGCCTTCACCGGAAAGGCGAACGAGCGCTCCAGCACGAGCGTCGCGCCGACCCGCACGGACATGAGCAGCTGGTAGAGGCCGTAGTCGAACGCGAGGGGCAATGCGCAGAAGACGACGTCGTCCTCGCGAAGGCCGAGGTAGGTGCTCACCGAGCGCGCGGCGGAGACCATGTTGAGGTGCGTGAGCATCACGCCCTTGGCGTCGCCCGTGGAGCCCGACGTGTAGATGATGCCCGCGAGATCCTGGTCGATCGTCGCCGGCTCGGCCTCGACGCCGGGAACACCGGCCTCGGGCCACGGCATGCACCGGTCCGGCAGCGCTTCCGCCTGCGCCCCGGCGCCGGCCTTCGAGGCGACCACGACCGTGTGGACGGTCGGGCTCGCCGCCGATGCGGTGCGCCAGGTGTCGCCCAGCGCGGCGTGGGTGACGAGGGCGCTCGCACGGGCGTCACGCAGCAGGTAGGCGAGCTTGTCCTGCTTGGTGAGCGGGTTCACCGGAATGAAGACGGCGCCGAGCTTCAGGGCCGCGTAGACGCCGGCGGCCATCTCGACGCCGTTGTCGAGAAAGAGGGCGACCCGGTCGCCGCGGCGCACGCCGCGCGCGCGCAGCGCCCGTGCGAGGGCGTCGACGCGGTTCGCGAGGTCGGAAAAAGTGAACCGCGAGCCGTCGCAGGCAAGGGCAACCTTGTCCGGCAACCGGCGGACCGTTTCCTCGAAGGTGTGGTGAAGCAGCATGGCGTGCTTGTCCTGGCGGCCGGGATGTCAGGCGGCCAGCAGGCGTGCGCCGGCCCCGCGTCCCGTGCCGACCTCGTTGCCGAGAACCAGCTGCTCGTGCAGCAGCATGGTCGAGAGGATCGCGACGAAGGCCATGTTGTCGGCGAATCCGATGGCGCGCCCCGCGCGGCATTTCTCGAGCAGCTTCGCGACGGCCGCGGGATCGAAGAGGCCGGCCTCTGCCAGCTTGACGGGAGACATCAGCTCGGCCACGTAAGGCGCCGCGCGGCCGTGCTCGAAGAAACTCGCACTGTCGGGCGCGCGGTAGGGCTGCTTGGTGCGGGTGCGGATGGATTCCGGCAGCAATCCCGCCATCGATTTCTTGAGCAGGTACTTCTCCGTGAGGCCGTGGAGCTTGAGCTGCGGGGGCAGGCGCCCTGCGAACTCGATGACGCGGTGGTCCAGGAACGGGAAGCGTCCCTCGACCGAGTTCGCCATGGCCACGCGGTCGCCCTGGGAGCCCAGCAGGTAACCGCTCATCAGGGTGTGGGCCTCCACGTACTGGTCGCGGCCCATCGGAATCCAGCGGCCGATGTCCGGCGGCAGTGTCGCGCCGATTGCCGCGAGCGGATCCCAGGCGCCGACGGCCTCGCGCAGCGCCGGCGAGAAGAACTGCGCGATGCGGCGCGTCGTGGCCCAGCGAGGCAGGTGGGCGAACCAGGCTTCGTCGCGCTGCGCGAGGCCCTCCTTGAAGAAGGCCTGCGTGAACGCCCGTCCCGAGGCCGGCGAGTTCTTCAGGTACGGATAGAGCCGCTCGAGGATGCGGGGCCGCCACGCGGAGCCCGGCGAACGCGCCCAGAACCGGCGGATCTTGGCCTCCTTGAAGAGGTCGTAGCCGCCGAATACCTCGTCGGCTCCCTCGCCCGTGAGGACCACCTTGTAGCCGGCCTCGCGCACGTGCCCGGAAAGCAGCATGAGCGGCGCCGGCGCGGTGCGCACGAGGGAGGCCTCGGCATGGAACACCGCGCGCGGGAAGGCGTCCGCGATGTCCTGCCGCGTGCATCGTACCGACGTGTGCACCGTCCCCAGGTGATCGACCATCTGCCGCTGGAACGCGCTCTCGTCGAACTCCTCGTCCTCGAACGTGAGCGAGAAGGTGCGCAGCGGCGTGTCGGTGTAGCGGTGGATGAGCGTCGTGATGATGGCCGAATCGAGGCCGCCGCTCAGGTAGGCACCCACCGGCACGTCGGCGCGAAGTTGAAGGCGCGTCGCGTCGACCAGCAGCGCGCGAAGTTCCTCCGCGAGCGCCGCCTCGTCGCGGCGCAGGCCGGCCGTCGATTCGGGAAACGACCAGTCCCAGTAGCAGTGCTCGCGCGAGCCTTGCGCCGTGACCACCATGACGTGCCCCGGTCGCAGGGCGCGGATGCCCTCGAAGGCGGTCCGCGGCGGCAGGGCCGACCAGTACGTGCAGGCCTGTGCGAGCGCCATCGGGTCGAGGCGGCGGGGCACCTCGGGCAGGGCGAACAGGGACTTCACCTCGGAGGCGAACAGGAACCGGCCGCCCGCCTCCGCGTGGAACAGCGGGCGGATGCCGACTCGGTCCCGCGCGAGCACCAGCTGCTGGCGCGGCGCGTCCCAGAGGGCGACGGCGAACTGGCCGTTCAGGTGCTCGACGAACCGCTCGCCGTGCTCCTCGTAGAGGTGGACGATCACCTCCGTGTCCGTGCGGGTGCAGAAGCGATGACCTTGCGCCTCGAGGTCCCGCCGCAGTTCCACGTAGTTGAAGATCTCGCCGTTGAACACCACCCAGACCGTTCGGGTCTCGTTGTGGATCGGCTGCGCGCCGCCTTCGAGATCGATGATGCTCAGGCGCGCGTGGGCGAGGCCCACGGGCCCGTCCACGAGGAAGCCGTCGCCGTCCGGCCCGCGATGGCGCACGCGTCCGATCATGGCCGCGAGCTGGCCCTGGTCAGGAGGCTTTCCCTGCGATCGGCTCAGCATTCCGGCGATGCCGCACATGACAGTCCTGCCGGGCGCGCGACGGCGCTGCCCTTTCTTCCACGGGGGCCTTCTACTTTACGCGCGCGGGTCGCGGCGCGGGATCACATTTGAAACAGGGGTCACCCGGCGGCCGGCTTGATGCGCGCGTCGTTGCGCAGCGGCAGCGACCGGATGCGATGGCCGGTCGCGGCGAATACGGCGTTGGCGATGGCGGGCGCGGTCGGGGGCACGGCGAGCTCACCCAGGCCGCCGACGGGCACATCGGGCGATTCGAGGAACACGACCTCGATGGCAGGGCAATGCGGAAACGAAAGGATCGGGTAGCGGGCGTAGCTCGTCGTGTCGACCCGCCCGTCCTTCGTGCGAGCTTCCTCGAGCAGGGTAGCGCTCAGCGCCATGACGATGCCGCCCTCGACCTGTGTCGCGGCGCTCGCCGGGTTGACGGTCGTGCCGCAATCGACCGCCGCGCAGCAACGCGCGATCCGCAAGCGCCCTGCCTCGATGGTCACCTCCGCGACGATGGCGCAATGCGAACCCCAACCCTCGCCATAGGCGATCCCGAGGTGGCGCCCGGTCCGGCCGCGCTCGTGCCATCCCGAGAGGGCTGCCACCGCCTCGAGCACGCGCCGCGCGCGGCCTTCGCGCGGCAGGAGCGCGAGGCGGAGATCGAGTGGATCGCGTTTCGCGTGCGCGGCGCATTCGTCGAGGAACGCCTCGCGGAAGAAGCCGTTCTGGGACCTCTCGATGGAGCGCCACGCACCCGCGCGGACGCCACGGGACAGGGAAGCCCGTGCGACCGAGACCGGCACGCGATAGGGCAGGTCGGCGAGTCCCGCAACGCCGGGCGACGCCGCGGCGAGAGCGACGCCGATCTCCATCGCCGCGAGACTGCCGTCCTTTCCGAAGGCAGCGCGAAGCCGGGCGGCCGCCGCGGGCCGGTGGAAGTCGCCGCGAAAATCCTCCTCGCGGCTCCAGAGGACCTGCACGGGATGGCCGGAATTCCGCGCGAGGATCGCGGCCTCGAGCGCGTAGTCGATCTCGATCCGGCGACCGAAGCCGCCTCCCACGAGCGGGGTCCTCACGACGACGCGATCGGTCGCGATGCCGAGGCGCTCCGCGATGCGGCGACGCAGGATTCCCTGGGACTGGGTCGGCGTCCAGATCTCGAGCACGCCGTCGTGCCACCAGGCGGTCGCATTCATCGTCTCGAGCTGCGCGTGCGCGAGGAAAGGCACTTCGTAGAGGGCTTCGATCCGGTCGGCGGCCGCGGCGAGCGCCGCCTTCGCGTCGGCGGCACCCTGGCGTGCGGCATCGCCTGGCGCGTGGGATTCGAGACGGCCGGTTTCGAGAGCGGACTTCAGCGCCTCGCGGATCGAGTCGCTGGATTCGCCCGCATTCGGGCCGAGGTCCCATTCGGGTGCGAGCTTCGCGAGGCCCTGCAGGGCCGGCCACGTCCCGCTCGCGATCACCGCCACGGCATCGTCCAATCGCGCGACGCGCTCGACGCCGGCGACGGCGAGCGCGGGGGCGTCGTCGACGGATCGCAGTCGCCCGCCGGGCACGGGGCAATGCGCGATCGACGCGAAGCGCATTCCCGGCAATCGCAGGTCCGCGCCGTAGGCGGCCACGCCATCCCGCTTCGCGGGCACCTCGGCCCGCCGGACGGGGCGCCCGATCAGTCGCCACTGCTCGCGTGGCTTCAGGGCGGGCTGGGACGGAGGCTCGAGTCGCGACGCCGCTTCGGCGACCTCTCCGAAGGCCAGACGGCGACCGGAGGCCGGGTGCGTGACCACGCCTTCTTGCACGACACAGTCGGCGGGCGATACCCGCCATCGCTCGGAAGCGGCCTGTACGAGCACACTGCGGGCGGCCGCCCCGAGGCGGCGCATGGTCGCGAACTGACGGCGAACGGAATCGCTTCCATCCGTCTGGTAGTCCTTCGGTGCGTAGAAGGGCCGCTCGACGGGAGCCATCTCGACCGTGAGGCGCGAGAAGTCGGCATCCAGCTCCTCGGCGACGACCTGCGCAAGCGCCGACCACGCGCCTTGTCCCATTTCCGTTGCGTTGCAGTAGAGCCGCACGCTTCCGTCCGGCGCTATCTCGATCCACCCACGAGGACCCAGCGCAGGGGCAGGCCGGCGTTCGCGGTAGGCCCGCAAGGCGCGATTTCCGCCTACGCCGATGGCGAGCCCGCCGACGGCCGCGGCTGTCACCCAGAGAAAGCGGCGTCGCGACAGCTTGGGGGTCGAAGGATCCCGGGATGGAACTCTCGTCATGGTGCTTCCCCGCTACCCCGGCGCGGCTTCCTTCCCGCCCGGGAGAACGCCGCGTCGAAGATCGCGTCGGGCAGGATCGCGAGCAGCTTCGACACGATCGCCATGGGCCACGGGATCACCGCGTAGTGGCGGCCCGCGTCGAGGGCGCGCGCGAAGCGCCGGGCGAACTCGTCCGCCGGGATGATGAACGGCATCGGGTACGGGTTCCTCTCCGTCATCGGCGTGGCGATGTAGCCGGGGCAGATGGTCGCGACGCGAACGCCGGTGCCGCGCAGCTCCACGCGAAGGCTCTCGCAATAGCGGATGGCCGCGGCCTTGGAGGCGCTGTAGGCGCCGGCGCCGGGAAGCCCCCGGTATCCCGCCACGCTCGCCACGCCCGCGAGCGTGCCGCGCCCCGCCTCGCGCATCGGCACGATGAACGGATGGAAGGTGTTCACCATCCCGATCACGTTGATGTCGAGGATCTGGCGGAAGACGTCCACGTCGTCCGCGAACTCGGTGAGCGTGCCGTGCGACACGCCGGCATTGGCGATGACGAGGTCGGGCACGCCCTGCCTCGCGAGGAAGTCGCGCGCGGCGGCCTGCATCGCGGGCAGGTCGCGCACGTCGACCGCGTACGTCTCGACGGGCGTGCCGAGCGCGGCCTCGAGCGATGCCAGGCGATCGGCCCGCCGCGCGACGAGTCCCAGCGTGGCGCCTCGCGCGGCGTAGTGGCGCGCGAGGGCCTCGCCGATGCCGCTCGATGCGCCGGTCAGGAAGACGCGCATCGGGCCGCGGGCGTGAGGGCTACTTCTTGGCGGGAGCGGCGGGAGCGGCCGTCTTGGCCGGCGCGGCGGCCGCGGCAGCCGGCTTGGGCGCGTTCGGATCCGGCAGGCCGAGGTCCTTGCGGCCCATGGCGACCAGCTGGTCCAGGACGGCCACGACGCGGTCCGGGCCGCCGGCGTGCGCGTTCGAGGTGACGTACTTGCCGTTCACGATGACCATCGGCACGCCGTCCACCTTGTAGGCGGCCATGAGCTGCTTGGCGCGGCCGACCTTCGACTGCACCGAGAAGGACTTCTCCACCGCCTGGTACTGGGCGACGTCGATGCCGTTCTTGGCGAGCCACGATTCGCGGATCTTGGGGCTCGCGAGGTTGATGCTTTCCTCGTGCATGGCCTTGAAGGCCTTGTAGTGCAGCGCCTCGAGCTTGCCCATGGCCTCGAACGAGTAGTAGAGGGCGGCGAGGGCCGTCCAGGCGTCGCTGCCCGCGCCGGGCACGCGCTTCACGACGACGTCCGGGCCCTGCTTCTTCGCCCACGCCTCGAGGAACGGCTCGAGCTTGAAGCAGTGCGGGCAGCCGTAGGAGAAGAACTCGATCACCTCGACCTTTCCGCTGCCCTCCATCGGCTGGGGCGGCTGCAGCATCGTGAACGGCCCGGGAGGCTGCTGGGCCTGGGCGGCGCCGGTGAGGAGGCTGGCGGCGGCGAGGGCGGCGAGGATGAGACGGCGCGTGCGATTCATGCGGTGAGGCTCCGGTTATTGGCCTTTGTCGTCGGCACGGATGATGGCGGCGCCGACCCCGTTCTGGGACAGCGCGGACTTGATTCGGTTCGCGTCCTCGAGGCTCTGGTAGGGGCCCAGGCGCACGCGGTAGAGGGTGCCCTTGTCCGGCACCTGCACGGGCCGCACGATCGCCTCCAGGCCGGTGAAGGCGATCTTGGCCTTGAGGTTGTCGGCGTCGGTCTCGGAGGCGAAGGCGCCGGCTTGCAGCCAGTACGTCTCGCCCGAGTGGGGCTTGGGCTGCGAGGGCGAGGAGCCCGGGCCGGTCTTCGCGCCCTCCTTCGCCTTGGGCTTCTCGGTCGCGGCCTTCACTTCCTTGTCCGTGACCTCCTTGTCGCCCGGCAGCATCTGGTAGAACTCGAAGCGCGGGCGGTCGGATTTCGGCGGCGCGGCGGGCTTCTCGGAGGCGCCCTTGTCGTCCGGCTTGGGCGGCTGCGCCGGGCCGATCTTCGACAGCGGCTCGATGGGCTTGCCCTTGTCGACGAACGGATTGGACAGGCGGTTGAGCCACAGCGCGACGCCGAGCGCGAGGACGATGCCCAGCAGCAGCCCGATGATGATGCCGAGCAGCATCGGGTGCGCCGTCCGGCCTTCGGCGCGGGGGGCGGGGCTGTTCTTGTGGTCCTTCGCCATGGGTTACATCTTCTCCGGCGCACTGACGCCGAGGGCGGCGAGGCCGTTGGCGAGCGCCTGTCGGGTTGCGGCGACGAGGGCGAGGCGGGCGCGTTTCACCGCTTCATCGTCGACGAGGAAACGCTCGGCATTGTAGTAGGTATGGAAGCGGGCCGCCAATTCGTCGTGCAGGAAGAACGTGACGAGATGGGGCGCGAACTCGCGCGCGGCGCGCTCGAGGATCGCGGGGAATTCCGCGAGCGCCTGCGCGAGCGCGACCTCGTGCGGCGTGCCCAGGCTCGCGACGTCCGCGCGCGCGAGCGTCGCGACATCGCCTTCCCAGCCGCGCAGCACCGAGCAGATGCGCGCGTGCGCGTACTGCACGTAGTAGACCGGGTTCTCGTCGCTCCTGCTCTTGGCGAGGTCGACGTCGAACACCAGGTGCGAGTCGGTCTTGCGCATGAGGAAGAAGTAGCGCACCGCGTCGCGGCCCGCCTCCTCGACGAGGTCGCGCACCGTGACGTAGGAGCCCGCGCGCTTGGAGATCTTCACCTCCTCGCCGCCTTTCATCACCGTCACCATCTGGTGCAGCACGTAGTCGGGATAGCCCGCGGGGATGCCGGCGCCCAGGGCCTGCAGGCCCGCGCGCACGCGCGTGACCGTCGAGTGGTGATCGCCCCCCTGCACGTTCACGGCGGCCGCGTAACCCCGGCGGTACTTCGTGAGGTGGTACGCGACGTCCGGCACGAAGTACGTGTAGGTGCCGTCGCTCTTTCGCATCACGCGGTCCTTGTCGTCGCCGAAGTCCGTCGTGCGCAGCCACAGGGCCCCTTCGGATTCGTACGTCTTGCCGGCCGCGACCAGCATCCTCACCGTCTCCTCCACCTTGCCCTCGGTGTAGAGCGAGCTCTCGAGGTAGTAGGAGTCGAACGCGACGCCGAAGGCGCGCAGGTCCGCGTCCTGCTCGCCCCGGAGATAGGCCACGGCGAACTTGCGGATCGCCTCCAGGTCCTCGCCCTTCGCGTCGGCCGGGTTCTCGGCCGCGTAGTCGCGCGCGATGTCCCGGATGTACTCGCCGTGATAGCCGTCCTTCGGGAACTCGCCCGCGAGCCCGGCGTGCTCGCGTACGCGGTGCTGCACGGACAGCGCGAGGTTCGCGATCTGGTTGCCCGCGTCGTTGTAGTAGAACTCGCGCAGCACCTTCCAGCCCTGCCATTCGAGCAGCGAGGAGATGGCGTCCCCGAGCGCGGCCTGGCGCCCGTGGCCCACGTGCAGCGGCCCCGTGGGGTTGGCCGACACGAACTCGACCATGATGGTGCGGCCCTCGCCCGCGCGGCCGCGCCCGAAGGCGGCGCCCTTCGCGAGGATGTCGGCCACCACGCCGAAGCGCGAGGCGCGCGAGAGCGTGAAGTTGATGAAGCCCGGGCCGGCGATCTCGGTCTTCGCGATCTCGGGGGCGCCCTCGAGCGCGGCCACGATGGCCTCGGCGGCCTCGCGCGGCTTCTTCCCGACGCGCTTGGCGAGCTGCAGCGCCACGTTCGTCGCGAAATCGCCGTGGTCCGCGTTCTTGGGGCGGTCGAGGTCCACGGCGGCGATGCCGCCGTCGGGGAAGGCCTGCTGGACGGCCTTCAGGACGAGGGCCGCGAGGCGGGCTTTGGGGTCGTCAGGGTTCACGGGGAGCGGTTCGTCGGCGAAAACCCACTATTATACGGGCCGCCCCCTCCCGTTCCTTCCCGCGCCCCGTGTCCCTCAACCCCTTTCGCTGGATCGACCGCTGGCGCGAATCGGCGGACCCGCACGTGGGGCTCGACGCGCTGCTCGCGCGCGCCGACCCCGCGGCCGCCCTCGAGGACCGACTCGCGTGGCTGCGGGACCTGTCGGCGTGGCTTCGCGCGGGGCTGCCGGATCCGGGCGAGGCGCCGCGGGAGAGCGCGCCCCAGGCGGTGCGGCTCAGGCACCTGCTCAACCTCCTGGAGCGCAACCCGGACATCAAGGACCGCTTCGCCTCGACGCTCCGGCAGACGATCGATTCGCGCGAGGCGTTCGACCTGCTGATCGAGGCTGGCATGCCGCGCGAGACGGGATTCCTGGGCGAGTTCGCGCACCGCCTCTTCAAGCACGTGCTGCCCGAGCCGCCCGCCGCGGACCTGCCTTCGCTATTCGGGGTCCTCTTTCCCGACCGCGGGGACGCGGCGCTCGTGCAGGAGATCTCGCCCGAGAACTGGGCGGGGCTGCTCGCGCTCTTCGCGCACGGCGAGGGCGCGGCCGCCTGGCGCGAGAGCCTCGCCCACGCCGGCGCGGGCGCCATCCGCAGCCTCGCGGTGCAGGCCTGCGCCGGCACGCTCCCCTCGGCGATCCG